>JBAXOP010000214.1:0-9514 GCA_037133195.1 Verrucomicrobiota bacterium
CAGCGTGCTTACTAATTGGGCATCGATCTTCACCTCCTTCGACGGCACCAATGGCATTGATTCCACCGGCCATGTGGCGGGCCAAGGGTATTACACTACCTCCGGCAATAGTTTAACCTGGTCGGCCGTGCCAGAGCCGAGTAGCACGCTGGCCGGCCTGCTGCTAGCCGCCGGACTGTTGCGCCGCCGCCGGGCATAATCCAAATATGCCAAAGCATTTTCCGCCGAAGTCAGGAAGTGTGAAGTGAGTCGCGAGGATCTTGGTCTTGTCACGCGCTGCGGATTTGCGCGATGGCTTGGGCCATGTCTGGCGCTCCATAGGTGGCCGATCCTGCCACCAGCACATTCGCCCCGGCCGCCACACAGCGGACGGCGGTGACACGGTCAATCCCGCCATCCACCTCGATGTGGAAACCAAGACCGCGAGCGGCACGGATGGCGGCTGCGGCCTGGATTTTTTCCAAGACTTCCGGCATGAACGCTTGGCCGCCGAAGCCCGGCACCACAGTCATGCACAGCAATAGGTCGATTTGGTCAAGAAACGGCAGCGCGGCCTCCAGCGGGGTGGCGGGATTGATGGCCAGACCGGCTTGGCGACCGGTCTGGCGGATGCGGCGCAGTGTTTGGCCAACCTCGTGGCTAGCTTCAAGGTGTACGGTGATCAGATCAGCGCCGGCAGCAATAAATCCCGGCAAGTAATGGTCCGGCCGGGAAATCATCAGATGCACATCCAAAAACAACGCGGTCGCATCCCGCACACATCGGACAATCTGCGGCCCAAAAGTCAGGTTGTCCACAAAATGACCGTCCATCACATCCAGATGCATCCAATCCGCACCAGCCCGCCCTGCCCGACCGACTTCCTCGCCAATTTTAGAAAGGTCGGCGGCTATGAGCGACGGCGCTATAATACGGTCTGAATAGGTACTGGGCATCTCGCCGCTGATTCGAGCCATGAATCGTCACGCTGACGATAAAAATTTTCTGGCAGGGGGTAGATGCGTGGGGGCAACAGACGACTAGGCGATGATCGGGGTGCCGAAATACGGCAGCAGGGCAGCGGGGATACGGATACTGCCGTCGGGTTGCTGGCATTGTTCCAACAATGCGACATAGAGCCGAGGCAGGGCGGTGCCGGAGCCATTGAGTGTGTGAGGGAAGCGGTTTTTGCCCTCGCTGTCTTTGAAGCGGAGGCGCATGCGGCGGGCCTGGTAATCGCCGAAACACGAGCAACTGGACACTTCGAGGTATTTGCCGTGGCCTGGGGCCCAGACTTCGATGTCGTAGGTTTTAGCCGACGATTGACCGACATCGCCACTGCACAACTCGATGACGCGGTAATGCAGGCCGAGGTTTTGGAGAATGGACTCGGCATGACCGGTGAGTTGCTCCAGTACCTCGAAGCCGGTATCCGGATGGACGATTTGCACCAGTTCGACCTTGTCAAACTGGTGCATGCGGATGATTCCCTTGTTATCACGGCCAGCGGAACCGGCCTCGCGACGGAAACACGGGGTGTAGGCAACCATTTTCACCGGCAGCGCAGCTTCGGGCAATAGCGTGTCGCGATAGAGGTTGGTGACCGGCACCTCGGCGGTGGGCGCCAAAAATAACGAGTTGCGCCCATCACTTTCCGCCGGCTCCGTGCCATACATGTCACCCTCAAATTTCGGCAATTGGCCGGTGCCTTCCATGCACTCGCGTTTCACCAGATGCGGGACATTCACTTCTTCGTAGCCGTTGGCGGATTGTGTATCTAGCAAAAAATTGATAAGGGCGCGTTCGAGGCGGGCGCCGCGGCCGCGATAGACAGCGAAGCCAGCGCCGGCGATGCGGATAGCGTCATCCCAGTGGATCAAGCCCAGCGCGGTGGCCAGTTCGACGTGATCCTTGGGTTGGTCGATCACGGGGCGCGTGCCCCACTCGCGCACGACGGGATTGGCCGACTCGTCGCTGCCGATCGGGCAAGCCTCGTGCGGGAGGTTGGGGATATTGAGGAGGAGGTCGGATTGGCGGAGGGTGGCGGCCTCGGCGACAGCCTCAAGCTCGACGATTTGGGCGTTGATGGCACGTACCTCGGCCTCGATGGCAGAGCTGTCCTGGCCCTTAGCTTTGAGAGAGCCGATATCCTTGGAGAGGGTTTTGCGGGAACTTTGCAGTTGTTGCTTGGTCGTCTCCGCACTGCGCCGCTCCTCGTCGCAGGCAAGTACCTCGGTAACAAGTTTCCAATGATCTCCGCCTCGGGTTTTGAGTCGGTCCTGAACGGCGGTGGGGTTGTCGCGGATAACGCGGATATCTAGCATGGCAAAGCGAGTATCATTCCACCATGGCGGCGAATCAATTCCAAAAATTTCATGACCTCGCGTCGCAGTTACTTGCGAGTCGCCCGGCGCAGCGGCATCTCCGTGATAGAGTAATGACGTTCAGAGTTCCCGAGCTTGGCATGGAATTGACGATGAATTCCGAAAAATGACTTGGCACTTTTTTGACCGGAGGCACGCAGCCACGGGCTGCTTATGCCAACACATCATCCATGGCGGCGATGAGTTGCTGCATGGTGGAGGTGGTTTCATTACCCATATTAGAAATACGGAATGTGAGGCCCTTGATTTTCCCGTAGCCGCCGTTAATGATATATCCGTGCTTACTCTTGAGGTTCTTGATGAAGGCCGACTGATCGAAGTCGGCTGGCTTGGCAAAGCATGTTAGAGAAATCGATTGGTGACCGGCTGGCGCGAAATTAGCGAAGCCGTGGCGGGTGCCCCAAGCATGGATGAGGGAGTTATTGGCGGCATGGCGGGCAAAACGTTGTGGCATACCTTCGGCGGCGATAGTGCCGAGGATATATTGCAAGCCAAAGATCAGTGAGATGGCGGGGGTGGACGGGGTGTTGTTCTTTTCCGCGTTCTTGGCAAACTCGATGAAATCAAAATAGTATCCCCGGTTGGGCTGGCTCTTGGCACGCTCCAGCGCCGCTTCCGAACAGAAAAATACCGTTAACCCCGGCGGCAGCGCCAGCGCCTTCTGCACCCCGGCCAGCAGCACGTCGATGCCAAGCGCATCCATCGCGATGGGCACGGCGGAAAACGACGATACACTATCAACGACGAAGATGACGCCGGGGAACGCCTTGACCACTGCAGCGATGGCGGCCAAATCATTCATCACACCGGTGGACGTTTCATTATGGATGAGAGTGACCACGTCGAACCCACCTTCCTCGAGTTTGGCACGCACGGCCTCGGGAGCAATCGCTTCGCCCCAACCAACCTGGATTTTATCAGCGGCGAGGCCCAATTTGAGGGCGACGTCGTACCATTTGTCAGAGAACGCACCGCAACAGAGGGTGAGGACTTTTTTGGCGCACAAGTTGCGCAGCGCCGCTTCCATCACGCCCCAGGCCGATGATGTGGATAGATAAGCGGGGCGGGTGGTGCCGGCGAGTTGTTGGAGGCCGGGTTGGACAGATGCATATAACTCCTCGAACTCGCTGCCTCGGTGGCCGATCATCGGATGACTCATGGCGGCAAAGGTTTCCGGAGAAACATTGATCGGACCGGGAATATATAATTTAGACATGACAGGGAATCGTTGTTGGTTGAGAATTTGTAGTTGTAAAACGCGGCGGCGGCCTGCCTCAGGGCAGCAGGCCGTAGGTCTCCAGTAATTCTGTTAAGACGGCAGTTGGGCCTGTGGCCAGCTCGGCGAGAGGTAAGCGCAGCTCCGAGGTACAATGGCCTTGCAGGGCCAGCGCGGATTTGATGGGCACCGGATTGACATCCAGCGACATCAGGCCGCGCATCAATGGATAATACTGGCGTTGGATGACGAGAGCCTCGTCGAACGACCCGTTGAGGCAGGCACGCACCAAGCGTGCGATGACGTCTGGAATAAGATTGGAAGCTACCGAGACCAAGCCGGTGGCGCCACAGGCAATGAACGGTAGAGTGAGCGGATCGTCGCCGCAGAGGATAGCGAAATCCTCTGGCAGCACATGCAGCAAATGGTTCACCCGATCCACCGAGCCACCGGCTTCTTTGATGGCGCAGATGTTAGGAAAATCCATAGCGAGGCGTGCTACGGTGTCTGGGGCTATTTCGATGACCGCGCGGCCGGGCACGCTGTAGAGCATGAGAGGCAGCTTGGTGGCTTGGGCGATGGCCTTGAAATGCAGGTAGAGCCCCTGTTGGGAGGGTTTATTATAATATGGGCAGACTTGCAATGAGCCGGAGGCACCGAGTTCCTCGGCGGCTTCGGTGAGTTCGATCGCCTCGGAGGTCGAGTTCGATCCGGTGCCGGCCACCACCTGGCAACGGCCGGCGGCAAATTCAATCGCCAGGCGGATCACCTCGATATGTTCGTCGGTGTCGAGGGTGGGCGACTCGCCGGTGGTGCCGCAGGGGACGATACCGTCCACGCCGCCGGCAATCTGGCGTTCGATAAGGGATTTGAAAGCGGGGACATCGATATTGCCATCGCGAAATGGCGTGATGAGTGCGGTGTAGCAGCCTGAGAATTGCATGGCGGGGCGGAGCATGGATGATTGGAGCGGTTCCACCAAGCGGTAAATTAGAGGTCGATTTCGCCCTCGAACACAAAATCCGCCGGGCCGGTGAGAGTGACCTTGCTAAACCCCTGCTCCCCGGATTTTTCAAAACCCACTTCCAAGGTGTCGCCGCCCTCAACGTCCACTTGGATCGGACTGGGCGCGCCGCTTAGCAAGTGGTGGACCAAGGCGGCGGCGACCATGCCGGTGCCGCAAGCCAGGGTTTCGTCCTCGACTCCGCGCTCAAATGTCCGGATCGATATGTGTTGAGCTGCCAGCACCACCGCGAAATTGGCGTTAGTGCCCGCCGGGGCAAATGCCGAATGGTGGCGGATGACGCTACCCTGCCTGGCGACATCGAAGCCGTCAAGTTCCTCCGGGCTGGCTAGGAAAGCCACGACATGCGGCACGCCGGTATTGATGAAATGCAGGGGCGCTGCCAGCCCGGGAATGGTGGCACCGGTGTCCAACCGCAAGTCCTTGGGCGCACTCATGGCAATGCG
The DNA here is from genome assembly GCA_037133195.1 of Verrucomicrobiota bacterium. Classification (GTDB taxonomy): domain Bacteria; phylum Verrucomicrobiota; class Verrucomicrobiia; order Verrucomicrobiales; family Akkermansiaceae; genus Luteolibacter. Next base: position 5,050 of record JBAXOP010000214.1, read on the forward strand.
CACGTTGTCGCCTATCATCTCTGCCGCTAGCACGCCGGCCTGTGTCTCAAAGGTGACCCGCTCGCTCAGCCGCTCGCCGAGGTGGGCGGTGAAGCGACCAAAACAACGCGCCCCGTTGCCGCACATTTCCGCCTCGTAGCCGTCGGCATTGTAATAGCGGAATCGGAAATCCGCGCCCGCTTGCGCCGGCTCGACCGCCAGCAAGCCATCGGCACCGATGCCGCGGTTGCGATCACACAACGCCGCGATCGTATCCGCATCCAGCGCGGCGCTGAGTGACAAATCGCGATTATCGACAAGAATGAAATCATTGCCGGCACCGTTCATTTTAAAAAAGTGGAGTAACATAAGGGGGTGGGGATAGGATAGGTTAGGTTAGCTTTTCAAGGCGGCATCGAGCCAGGCGAGGAGTTTTTTGCGATAAGCACCGTGGTTGCACACCAGTGAATCGCCGTGGTGGCCGTCCTTAACTTCGAAGAGGGTTTTGGGCTCGCCGGCGGTTTTGAATAACAATCGGCCCTGCACGACGGGCACCAACTCGTCCTTGGTGCCATGGACAATGAGCAAGGGCACCGGTGCAATTTTACGAATGGAATCCTTGGGCGCCCATTCATCAGTGACAAGATTGGCACCCACCTGACCGGCCATCGTTTGAGCCATTGCCAAATACGAGGAAAACGCGGCGTCGGTGATGACCGCCCGCAACCCCTTGACCGGTGCCTCGCCCAGAGCGGCGAGGGATTTGGCCCCGCCGAGACTGTGCCCGTAAGAAACCAACTTGTCCGCATTCACGTCCGGGCGCTTGCTCACATAACTGAAGGCTGCTCGCACATCATCAAGCATCCCCCGCCTGTCCACCGTGCCCCCGGATTTGCCAAATCCACGGTAATCGTACGTTAACACGTTGTACCCGGCTTCCGCGAACCACATGATAAACCCGAGGTGGTGGCCGATCGACCCCGTATTGCCATGCGAAAATACCACCGTCGCCTTGGCTGGCTTTTGCTGCGCCGGTAAAAACCATGCGTGTAAGTGGGTGCCATCCTTGGATTGAAAATGCACATCCTCATACTTGAGGCCCCAGTCCTTGGGGGTGGCCGGCACGTCATGGGTGGGAAAATAAAACAATTGGTTGCCACCGTGTTTTCCTAATAATGCTTCGGCAATCCGCGATAGCTCGTCGTTCGCAGCCTGAGGCGCAGGCGCACCGGTCTCGCCAAAGCCGAGCCCGATGATTCCCAGCCACAACAGCAGCACGCGCAAACACATGCCGATATTGGACCACCTTCCAGTGGCCTTGTCTAGGAAAACCCGCAGATAACCCAGCCTGATCACCCGTCAGGAACGGACGCTGAATTATTTTACGCCGAGCGGATCGGAGGGGTCCACATCGAGTTCCGGCCAGACGGTTTCGCCGCGGCGCTGTGCCTCGACTCTGGTATAGGCACCGAGTTCGTTGCCATTGCAATCCATCCACAGGGTGATGCGCCGGTACTCATCGGTGGTGAGGCTTACGCCATAGTGTGACTTATCCAGATACTTGAGCAAGGGTGAGGCCATGGCACCAAACTTGCCGGGCACGCTGCGCGACCCGCTGGCGACCACCTCGCCATTGACGTAACCATCCTTCCAAAACGGATAGTGAAACACATATCTCTCAAGACTCGCGTGGCTCATGTCCGGCCCCTTGCCCTCCTTGGCGTGACACCCCGCGCACTTCTCCTGCAACACCGGTTTGGCCAGCGTATGCCAGTTGTAGGGCACTGCACCGCTGGCCACCTCGGGCCGAATATCCGACGCCCCGCGCTTGAGTGCCAAGGGGATGGTGGTAAGTGTCTTGGGACTGGAGCCGCGCGCTTCATGACAACCCACACAACTGAGTTGCTCACCGGAATGAACGTAGGTGGCTGATCGCATCGAGCGCACCGCCAGCCCGCTGGTGTCCAGCAGTTGAAAGAACAACTCCTTGCCCACCGGGGCCTTGAAGTACACGCTGCCATCGCTCTCCACCGGCACAATGCCCAGTGGCATTCTAACCAGACTCTCGCTGGCGTAGCCGATTTTCGGCTGGTTCATCACCGGTTGGAGTTGCGGAATAATCTGGATCACCCGCAGCCATTTGATCACCGTGCCCGCGGGCAACGGCATATCCCCTTCAGCTACGTTCATCACGCTGATGGTCGCCTGGCCATGCTCCGTGGCTGCCCTCTCGCCCTGATAGGTGGCGGTCGGAATCACCGGTGGTGTTGGCCGCGCCCGCAGCGGAATCGGGTGGATGAGCTTGGCGGCGGCGACCGGTAGTGCGTTTTTCGGGCAGATGAGTTCGAGGTTGCCAAAGCGGTCGAGCAAGACCAGGTCCTCGCGGAAGTTGGCCAGATAGAAATCCTCGTTCAGCGGCCAGGGTGTGCCATAGTCGCCGGTGCCATCCGGCCAATCGCTGCGCTTGAGGGTGAGGGTTTTCACTTGGCTCATTGCGCCGTCATCTTCAATGTTAGGGTTGATGACGACCAATTCGCCGAACGAATAGGTATGATGGCCGGCGGCGGTTGCCACGTATTTGGTGGAGCCGGGGATTGCGCGGATATTCCACTCACCGTTGGGGCGTGCCCGCCGGCCATCGTGCTTGTCCTTATCTTCAAACGACAGCGGCAGCGGATAGTTGCCATGGGGTGAGCGCGGGTCGCAGCCATCCGGCCCGCAAATCCACAGATGATGGGCGATGCAATCATCGCGGTCCACATAATCCCAGCGGGTGTAAACGAGTCTGCCACTGTTGTCCACGCTCGGATTCCATTCGTTGGTTTCGTGATAGCTCAGCGGAATGATATCTGTGCCGTCGGCCTTCATCGAGTGGAGGGTATAAGTCATCAGCGGGCGACCCCCGCTACAACGCAAATAACCGCCTCGGCGCTCTGAAAGAAACGCGATTCTACCATCTGGCAACCAGCACGGATCAAAGTCATTGAAACTGCTGTTGGTGAAACCCGGATTATTGAAATTGACGGGCCCGTCGGTGAGCTGAGTGAGCTGCGAACCGTCAGTGCGCATCGTGAAAATATGATATGCCTTGTCGCTGAGGTTATTCCAGGCGAAGGCGATTGTGCGGCCGTCGAAGGACAGATCGGGCCGCAACACCGCGCCGTTGACCAGCCGTTGGCCCTTGAAGCGACCCTTTTCCACCACGGCATTTTCTAACACATCGACCACCTGCGGCGCCCCGGTTTTAAAACCGTTGAGAATAAAGATACCGCCGCCTGCGCGGGCATTCCAACCGACGTATTGGTCCACCATGTGAACGTCGCCGCCTGGCCTAACATAACCCATACAAAGGATGGAGTTAAAGTCGAGGAGTGGATTGGTGAGAGCGGCGCTGCGGGTGAGTTCGCACAGGCGCAGATAGAGTTCATGCAGTTTGGCGGGCTGAGCCGCTGTGCGTGCGGCGTCGGCTGCGGCGGCGATGCGGGATATTTCCGCCTGCAGAGGTGCCAGGCCCTTGGCTTGCAGCACTGTGGTGAGGTGAGAGAGCAACGCATGGCTGCGGCGCAGTTGCACATCCAACGGATCCTTGTCGGTGGTTAAGATCAGCGCCTGCTCATCCAACACCGACAGATTTTTTCCAGGTACGGCCCGCGGCCCATTTTTGATGCCGTGCTCCAGTGCTTGGTATCGGGCCTCCGCGAAAGCCGTCACCTGTTGCTGCCATTGGGTGGGTTCGGCGGCGGCGGCGAATGCTGCCATCGCCAGCATGAGACACGCTGGCAATAAGCATCGGATATGGCAGGTACGCACCGCTGGCCTCATTCGGAGGTACCGCAGTGCAATCCGGCACGATGGCGCGGAAGCGGGTGATGGGGTGGGTTTCACGCAAAACTTCTTAGTCGTCGATCCTGCCCGGCGCAACTACGGATTTGCCCCCCCCGACGAATTTGCCAGTAACTCAACGTTCCAAGCCCAGGCCTGCCGTCTCAGGGTACTCAGAACGGAATGTCGTCCGCTTCGGAAAAATTGTCCGCTGGCGCGGCGGATGCGCCTTGTTGCTGGGGCGGGCCGGAGCGCTGTGGCGGCGGCCGGTTGCCCTGCTGCTGGGGTGACTGATGCTGGGAACCTTGGTATGAACCACCACCACCGCCGGAACCGCCACCCCCCCCCCCCTTGCCATCGGGCAGGAATTGGAGGGTTTCGCCGATAACCTTGAGCTTGCTGCGTTTCTTACCCGTTTCCTTGTCGTCCCAAGTATCCATTTGGAGGCGGCCTTCAATGTATGCGAGGCGGCCTTTGCTAAGGTATTGCTGGGCCAACTCGGCATGGCGGCCCCACAACGTCACTTCAACAAAAATGGTTTCCTCTTGGCGGACGTTTTGCTCATTGTTCCAGATCCGATTGATCGCCAAGGTGATATCGGCCACCGCAGTGCCTTTGGGGGTGTAGCGCAATTCGGGATCCCGGGTGAGATTGCCGATGAGCA
>JBAXOP010000215.1:0-9484 GCA_037133195.1 Verrucomicrobiota bacterium
GGGCCGCACGACGCGGCCGAGTGCATCCGGTTCGCCTTGGCAGGCGGCACAGGGGCAGGCGCGACGCAGCAGCGGCAGTTCGAGATAGATTTCCGCGCCATCGGAGAACGATAGAGCGAGTTCATTGCCGATGATGGCGGCGTGGCTGAGAGCTAGGGACATGGCGGGTGGCGCGGCGCGCGAGTTATCGGTTATCAGTTATGGGTGTAGAGATAGGAATGAGCCGGATCACTTTCTTTGCAGATGGGCATTCTTTTCTTGGGTCATTTGCCTATCCGAGTTCCCCTTCGACTTGATAGGTCCGGTCGCCGAAGATGGCAGAACCGACGCGCACATGGGTGGCTCCTTCCTCAATGGCCACCTCATAATCCCCGCTCATGCCCATGCTCAGAGCGGGCAGGCGCACGGCGAATTCATGCTCGAGAGAATCGCGCAACTCCCGCAGTCTAGCAAACCACGGGCGGGCTTCCCCGGCATTTTCCGCAGCAGGAGGAATGGTCATTAAGCCGAGGATTTCAATCCGTGGTAACTGCAGCAGAGACGCCATCTCGGCTTGCAAGACCGCCGGGTCAAAGCCACCCTTGCCGGCCTCACCGGCAATATTAACTTGCAAAAAAACCTGTGGAAAGAGCCCTAGCTCGCCAGCAAGCTCGTCGGCGTAAGTGGCGAGACGCAACGAATCAATGGCATGAATGGCCTCAAACGCTGGCAGCAACTTGCGGATTTTATTACGCTGGACGCGCCCGATAAAATGCCAGCGCAGGGCGGCTGGCAACGCGTCGATTTTAGCTGCGGCTTCCTGCTGGCGACTTTCACCAAAGTGCGTTTGTCCGGCAGCATGGGCTTCGCGGATGATCTCGGCCGGAATGGTTTTGGAGACGGCAATTAACTCCACGGAATTCGCGTTGCGTCCCACCCGCCCACACGCTGCGTGAATCCGCTCGCGCACTGCCGTGAGATTATCAGCTAGCGCCGCCATCAGTTTTCCGCGGAGGTTTTCTTAGGCGTTGCAGCCAGCCGCGATTCCTCCGTTAGATCCGCGAGCCCCTTGAGCAACATGATGCTTTCGCGTTTCACCGGATCGAGAGCCGACGGCCATTTGGGAGAGTCATCGAGATCGGCCGTTTCATCCTTGGCGCGGCGCATGTAATCCACATTTTCGGCTGCCGGATCGTACTCATGCATGGCAGCGCCTTTGTCCAGATCATCGAGGGTGATTTTATAGAAGTGGAAAGATTTTTTATCAGAGGCAGCCATTTTAGCGAAGCGTTCGCGGCGCTCGCTGTTGCGTTCGCGCCGGAGTGTCTCTGCCTCGGCGAGTTCGCGTTCGCGGGTGGCCTTGTTGAGCGAAACCTTGTTCTCCTTAACACGCAATTTGTTCTTCATCACATCCTCAATGATATAGGCGAAGTCCTTGGAGGCGTTTACTCGATCCTGGCTCTGCGCCTTGAGGCGGGGAAGAAACAGGGCTCCTTCGTCCAGTGGCTTGAAACCCGCAGCCGGAACAATGCGATCATGGGGCAATGCGTTGTCCAAGAAACTCTCACCGATTTCCAATCCGTCCATCAAACTAGGCAACACCACTTGCGGCACCACCCCATCCATCTGCGTCGAGGAACCCGATGGCCGATAAAATTTTTGAATGGTTAATTTCAAATATCCGGCGTGTTCGCGAGCGGCGAAAAAGGGCATCATTTCGGCGATGGGCATTGGCTGTTGAACAGTGCCCTTGCCGAAGGTGGATGATTCGCCAGCCACGATGACACGATTAAAGTCCTGAAGGGCACCGGCGAGGATTTCACTGGCCGAGGCGCTGCTCTTATCCGTCATGATGACCATCGGGCCTTCATAGATAGGTTTGCGGTTCTCCGATTCTTTAACTTGGACCCGGCCACGGTTGTCCTTAACTTGGACCACGGGTCCGCGCTCGATGAAAAATCCGGTCATGCGCCGCACTTCATCCAGCGAGCCGCCGCCGTTGTTACGCAGATCCAATATCAGGCCGTCAATTTTCTCCTCGATGAGGCGTTGCAGAATGCGTTCGACATCCACGGAGCAGCGCACCTTGCCTTCATCAAAATCGGCGTAGAAAGACGGCAATGAGATGACGCCGAGGCGCTGGCCCAAGCCTTTGTCCGTTATGAACTCAATGATTTGACCGGATGCTTGCTCATCCTTGAGTTCGACCTTGTCACGCTCGATCACATAGATCTTGGTCTCGCCGGGAGGGGCTCCAGCTGGCTCCACCTTCAACGCCACCGCCGAACCGACCTTGCCACGGATGAGATCGACCACCTTGTCGATTTTCATAAACATCACGTCGATCATGTCTTCCGGCTTGGAGGTGTTGAGGGAATCCACGGCGACGACGCGGTCGTTGAGTTTGAGGTTCCCCTTGCGATCAGCGGGCCCGCCGACGACAATCCCCATGATCTTGGTGGCTCCGTCCTCCTCGGCCTGCAACAAGGCACCAATGCCGACGAGTTCGTTTTTCATGCCATCCTTGAAGCGGGCCATCTCGCGAAAACTCATATAATCCGTATGCGGATCGTAAGTGGTGGCCACCGCTCCGAGGAAATAGTTGGCAATGTCCTCGGCATCGACGTCCTTGACGCTATTGAGGAAGCGCTTGTAGCGCAGAGCGATCTTCGCCTTCGGGTCGTGGTCGCCCTTACTTGGATCGGCTTTGCCTTGTTCCTTGGCGAGCTTGGCGAGGAGTTGGTGGCGGAGGATTTCACTCAGCACCGCCTCCTTGAGCTGTAAGCGCCAGAGGTCCGCGGCATGTTTCTCATCCTTGGGCCACGCTGCCTCCTTACGACTCCGCGCGACCGCCTCCTCAGTCGTGAAATCAAAGGCGGGTGCGTTCAATAGCTTGTTGGTGAGCGCCACGCGGGCTTCGACGCGTTTGACGAAGATGTCGTATATCTCCGTGGCGGGCACCATACACTTTTTTTCCAACATCATGGTGTGGAGGCTGTCGCCATATTTCGCACGGAAGCCATCCACATCCTGTTGCGTGAAGTAAAGGCGCTGGTAGTCCAAATCACGGAGAAACTTGTCGAGAAACCGCTGGCTCAACTGCTTGTCAAAGGGCACGCGTGAGAAATGATTGTTTTGCAGCGAGATCGCCATTTGCTTGCCGACCTCATTGAAGTCGGCTTGCTGGGCACAGGCTGCACAGGACGCCGCAGCGACAGCGACGGCTGCGGCCACTCTACGAAAATGAGAGCTGATCATGGAGGAAATGCGGGAGTGTTTGGATGACAGGGAAGGCTCGCACAAAAAGGCGCTTTGTCGATGCCTAAAACCGAGAAGCGCACCTCTTCTAGTCCTTAGCTTTGCGTGCGGCGAGCCAATGGCGGAAATACTCCTCTTTAGCCGCGCGCTCGGCGGCGGCGAGCGCCTCGGGAGTGATTTGTCCGCCCCCGAAACCGCCGAATTGAAATTGGAATTGGAGCAGATCGGCGGCGGCGGGGCGGCGTGCCAGCACCAGCGGCATATCGACGAGCTTGCCGTCGCGAAACAACTTGAGGGTAACCTTGGTACCTGCTCTCAAGGCTTTTATTTTCTCGCTGACAACGACGGAAGTATCCTCTTGATGCCAAATGGTATCGTCCACGCCAAGTAGCAAATCGCCGCCGAGCAAGCCGGCTTTATGACCTGGTGTATCTGGCTCGACCTGGAGCACCCGGATGGCGAAGCGTGGCTGGTCCTCACCGGGAACCTTGACGGCTTCGGTGTTGGGGTTCATGCGGAAGCCGACGTAACCGACACCGTTGCGCAGATATTCATCGAACACTAGTTCCCTCAGCACCCCCAAACAACGCTGCCGCCGCTCGGGATCCGCCGCCGACCGGGATTGTTGATAGAGCAATTCCGGTGTGTCATCCGGTCGCTGCCGGGCCCATGCCAGCAACTCCGCCTGCGCCTGCTCGCGTGCGGTGAATTCTTCCGCTTGTAAGCCCTGCATGGTGGCTGGCGGCAACTCAAGGGTTTCCGCCTGCAACGGCCACGCCAACATTACCATGGCGGCAAACCGCAGACTAGTGGCTGGCCGATGCGGGCTCATGACAATTTCGCAATCCTCTCGTGCGGGCTGGCTAAGGGAAGAATCCACGACACATCAACGACCAAACCAGTTTTGTCGCGGCACTTCGATGGTGTCATTCGGCTCCAAGACAATGGCCATGTTTTTGGCATCCGTCAGGTCGTACTGGCGCTGCGTGCCTTTGCGAAACAGTTTGACGCGGTACATGCTGCCAAATTCCGTGGGTCCGCCCCCGGCCTGAATAGCCTGATAGAGCGTGAGCCCCTGAGTGTACTCCGCCGGGCCGGTCTTGCGAACTTGGCCACCGATATGCACGACCTGTTTATCGAGGGTGTCGGCACTCGAACTGAGCACCTGGATGGTCGGATTGGTGTAGATCTCACGCGTCTTATAGGTGCTTTGGAGGACGCGTGAAAGTTCATCCGCCTGCAACCCGGAAGCCTTGATAGGGCCGATGTGCGGCATATTGATCATGCCGCTTTCCGATACCGGATAGGTACCATCAAAGCGGGTCTTTTCTTCCGTCGGCACCCCGAGGATGGTAATGGTGATCGCCCGACCCGGTTTAATCTGGGTCTGGCCAAAGACGGTAATGGTAACCAGCAACGAAGCAAGGCTTCCTAAGATGAGTGTTTTAATATTCATGGCGAAAGTTTCTTCCAGGGTGTGAGTTTGTCAATAGAGTTCTGTGTCATTGCCGCGTGGGGCGGGTTGGCTCTTGCTGGCGGCCTGAGGCTTGGGCGCGGCTGCCATCGTCGGCGGCGCGACCTGCGATTCGGCCGGTGCGTAGTATGTGTAATAACTCGTGTAGTATTGATATTGGCTGTCGCTGCGCACATCCACATTGTTCAAAACCACGCCGATGACGTTGCCACCCACGTTTTCTACCGCTTGTTTGACCCGCAACAGCATGTTTCTGGGCAGTTTACGATGTTGTACGACAATCATGGTGAGGTCTACTTCGCTGGCCAGCACGGCTGCGTCGCTGACCCCGAGGATCGGCGGGCTGTCGACGAGCACCAGATCAAAGCGTTGTTTGACGTCCTGGATGAGTTCAGACATGCGGCGTGAGTTGAGGATACCGGCGGCATCAGCCGGCAGAATGCCGGAAGGCATGAAATAAAGGTTATCCACAGGGGTCTGTAGGATCACGTCCTCCAGCATCAGTTCAGTGGTGAGGAAATTGGTGAGCCCGACCGAATTGTTGATGTCAAAGAAGGTATGCAATCGCGGACGGCGCAAGTCGGCATCGATCATAAGCGTGGTGTAACCGCCCTGTGCACAGACGTATGCGAGGTTGACGAGGGTGGTGGATTTGCCTTCGCCGGCACCACCGGAGACCACGGTGATTGAGTTATCTTCGGGGTTTTTGCGGTTGAACTCGATGTTGGTACGCAATATCCGATAGGCCTCGGCATCAGGGCTCATGCCGCTTTGTTTGTGGAGGATACCGATATCCTTGGGGATGACCGCAAGGACCGGCACCTGCAAATAGCGCTCGACGTCTTCGAGGGACTTGACCGAAGTATCGAGATACTCAAGAAAGAAGGCAATCCCGAGTCCAAAAATCAAACCGATGACAGCGCCGAGCATCAGGTTGAGGGTCACGTTGGGACTGACCGGACTTTGGGAACTGACCGGTTCATCATGAACGACGATGGAGTCGTTGGGCATCTTGCCGGAAATTTCCTCGCCAATCAGTTTTAGTTTCATTTGCTGCAGCATCTCCTGCTCAGACTCGAATTCGCGTTTGGCATCCACATAGTCCTGGGCATCCAGACCCCGCTTGATGGCATCGCCGCGTTTGTCGTTCTTGCTGGACTGGGCCCGTTTGAAGCGGGCTTCCGCGAGTTCGAGTTTGGCTTGGAGGGTATCCCGCAACGACACCACGCCTTCGTCGAGTTGTTTTTTCATGGACTCGAGCATCTGGGCACTGGCCAGCATCGTGGGATGCTGCAGGCCGAGGCCCTGGCGTTTCAACCCTTGGAACTGGGTCTTCTGTTCGAGATACTTTGGATAGAGCGTTTGCACGACATTATCGGGCAATTGCAGGCCGGAGGCATACACCATGAGTTGGTCAGAACTGTATTTCAACAGACTTTGAATCATGCTCTCCAATTGCATTTTCTCCGTTTCCAACTGGTTAAAGGTGTCCAGGGCGCTCTTGGCTCCGTTATCATCCTCCATGCCGGTGTTGCGGTAGTAGGAATCCGATCCGTAATAAATGATGCCCTTGGCACGCACAATGTTAGCCAGCACCTTGCGACGCTCCTCCACGGTGTCCTCTTGGGTTCTCACCGCCTTCTTGAGTTCGAGCAGTGCCAAGTCGCCCTCCTTGTTTTCCGTCTCGCTGCGGTATTCCTTGTAGGCGCGCGCCACCTCGGCGGCAATATCCCGAGCTTCGTCCTTATCCGAATGCCGCACACTGATGGTGATCAAGTCGGTGCCGCGAATGTTATCAGTTTTGACAATGCCTAAGAGAATGGTGAAGACTGTCTCGCGGTCCAAGCTCCAATTATTGGTAAGGTCTAGATTATCAATGACCTTCATCAACGAATTACGGCTTTTGATTTTCTCAAACTCCGTGTTGAAAAAATTCGGCGTCGCACGGCTATATCCACTGGTGTCTTCCATGCCTTTGAAGACGGTAATGAGGGTGCCGCGAGGCTTGACCTCGATTTTGGCGTAACTCTCATACTTCTTCGGCATCACGTAGGTAATGACCGAGGCGGTCATGAAGACCAGCAGCAGGGTAAGCAAGATCAAGCCGTAGCGATTCTTGATGACCTGCCAGTAATCGAAGGCGTGAAGGGCCGTTTCGCTTTGTTGGTTGGTGTTGGTGGACATGGCGTATTAGGTCTGGGCAGAATGTAGTGAGTAATTGGCAAGAATCAAAAAGAAAAACTCCCGCAATGAAACACATTGCGGGAGTTTAAGAGAAGTCAAATAATGTTGTGAAGAAGGTTGCTGTTTTAGACACGCCGCAGCCGGAAGCCTCAGAATTGATAACTCACGCCAAGCGTGATCCTGTTGCGTTCGTAGGAGCGAGTGGAGAGGGAAGCACCGGTATTCGAATCGGTGTAGTTATAGGCGACGGAGCCGTAGAACCGTTCAAGCAACTTCACCGTGATGCCAATGGAAGCGTTGTAGAGGCTCTGAGACAAATCGCCGGCGGTGGCGGGGACCCCGGGAGCAGGAGCGGAGACCAAGCGACCATCGTTGAATCGTGCGGGGATATAATCAAAACCGCCGAAGAGACTGACCATCGAAGAAATTGCGTAGTCACCGCTGATGCCAACGCGCAGGGTTTCACGCTTACTGAAGTCATACATACCCGAACTTACTTGCTGCACGGTATCATAAGATTCGATGCTGTAACGCAGGAAGCCGCGCAGTGAGAAAGCCTGGCTGAGGCGGGAATCCAAGGCCATTTCGGCGTATGGATCGCTGTTATTAGATCCGACAACGAGTTGGCGGATTTGCAGACCCGCACGCGTAACCAAGATAGCGGTGGGACTGAAGCGATGTTCGATGCCACCCAGAATATATTGGTTGGTGGAATCCGATGCGAGACCCGCTGCGTTGGTTTTACCATAGCGATAATCCAAGGTCAGCACGCTGCGTTCCGGCGTAAGCTGATAGCGGAACTGGTTATATGCTTCCCAAGTGAAGCGATTCTGAACTTGGTTTACGGTCCCCCCATATTCCAAGCCAGTGAGACTGAAGCCCGTATAAGTAGCCACCCGCTCGGTCCAGCGATAACCCAGCGAATTATCGGTCAGCCAAAATAAATAGGCACCAGACACGCGGCTGGTCGCAACACCATACGCGTAATCCGGCTCCAGCTCATAAGACACGGCGTTACGGCTCGACAAACGCAGGCGCTCGTCGAAACGGTGGGTATAATTGACGGTCGTACGGGCTTGAGCATAAGCGCTGTCAACTCCGATGGATGGCTTATCAAGGTAGTAAACGCAGCCTAAGCGGGCGAAGATATCCCAAGTGGTTTGGGGAGTCAAACTGAGGCAAGACAGACCTACGTATGGATTTAACGAGGTGGCGTTATACTTGTTGGCACCACCTGGGTTGACATTGTCGTCATAGGTAAGATTCAAACCACTGCTCCACTTGAGCGGAAGTGAATTTTGAGCCTCAGTGCCGACATTGTACAACCCCTCGGCAGCCGAGGCAAAGCCGGTTGCGAGGATGGAGGCGAATAACAGGGAGTATTTGTGTTGCATTTGGATAATCGTTATAAAATAGGTTCAGTTTTACTGACTTAAGCCTTCACGCTGTGTATGAGTATCAGCCGGTGACTTCGGTCACCCCTGGAGGGGCGATTGTCCCAGTCGTACCACTACTGCCGGGGTTGCTAGCGGGAGGAGCCGTAAACCCGCCACTACCCGGACCGCCCGGAAGACCGCCGACAAAACCGGTACTTCCGCTACTTCCGCTAGTTGAGCTACTTGAGCTGCTGCCGATGCCACCAATTAGGCTGCCGGTGCCGCTATTGCTGGTGGTATTACCGCTGAAAAATCCGCCGGAACTGCCGGTATTGCCGGTACCCGAACTACCACTGGTGCCGCTGCTACTGCTGCTACTGCTGCTGCCGCTGCTGAAAATTCCTCCGCTGCTGGCCGTGCTGCCACCGCTACTGGCCGTGCTGCCACCGCTAGTGGAGGTATTGCCACCGCTACTGGAGGTACTACCACCGCTGCTGGCGGTACTACCACCGCTGCCACTGCCGCTGCCGCCATCTCCCTCGGAGCCGCCGCCCTCGGAGCTGTTACCTTTGTTGGTTTTACCGGAGTTAGCCGACAAGTAAGCTTCGATGCTCGAGCCGGGGAAGTCGAGAGGATTGCTGGTCGGTTTCGCCTTGGCTTCTTTCGGCAAGGCGTTCTTAGAACTCGCCTCGGGCGTGCCCTTCATTTGAGGTTCAAGCTTTTTAAGGACAGCCTGCACGGCGGAGTGCGCGTCCGGGGCAACCGCCACGGCGCACTGGCCGATGAGATGCCGGTGTTCTGGAGCCACGGTTGCGGCAGTCTCGACAATGGCGGCGACCAGTTTGACGTTGGCCTTAGATCCTTGGATGGCGGCTTTCACCAACTCACAAGCGCAAGACGGAGTGATGCCGACCTGCTTTTCAACGATTTGCAGCGTGGCGGACGGATTGGCGGCAACAGCTTGTTTGACCGACAATACAAGTTTCGCACAATCTACTTTAGCAAAGGCTGCCGAGGTGGACAACAGACCCAATGCAGCACTCAGCATGGCGAAGCGAACAGTATTTTTCATAGTAGGGATAGTTAGTTAATTAATTGAAAATCTGAAGATTCTACGGGAGATTACAAGACGGGAGCGGGCAGCGGGAATCGAACCCGCATGTCTAGCTTGGAAGGCTAGGGCTTTACCACTAAGCTATGCCCGCGTCTTCTG
>JBAXOP010000216.1:0-9472 GCA_037133195.1 Verrucomicrobiota bacterium
CCCAATATTGGGCCAGCTACGTTATCGGGTCCCCGATAACTTCTGGCAAGGGGGGAACTCCCCCCTTTGATCCCCCTGGAGGCGCCCCACCCTTGAGCGGGTGAGGCTGCCGGATGAACCCGTGCGCATGAACGCGCCCTCCCCGGAGTCATCATTTTGGTGCGGCATGTGGGAGGTGCCTGCCGGTTTTGCGTTGCCGCAAAATCCGGTTTTCTACGGGGGGCCGGCGACAATCAAAAAAGGGACGCGCAGCACACCGGAGACCGGTCTATCCGCAACGTGACGGCAGGCAGGAACCGGGTGGCGGATGGGCGCAATATCGGGCCAAAAGGAAACGCTTTTATCCGGAGGCCGTGACGCGGTTACGCATTTGGGCCGCTCCCTCCATGCGTTATGAGAAAACAATGAAAAAGGAGCGGACGGGGTTGCCCCCCGTCCGCTCCTTTCCGATTCGATCAGTTCTTCCGGCGGCGGCTGTGGCCGGGTTCACCGGATGTCAGTGGGGGTTCATTCCCGTCGGCGTGCTCGGCTGGTTCGCCCCCGGCCTCCCCCGCCTTCTGTCTTGGCGACAGGAATTCCAAGGTATCGACATGAAGAACGAGCTCCCCGGCCAATGTGTCATCATCACGCTTGTAGGCTTTCGCCTCGCAGCGGCCGCGGACCAGCAGTTTCATGCCTTTGGCGATGTGCTCCTTGAGTTTTTCAGCCCTTTCTCCCCACACCTTGGCACTGACCCAATCGGTGAATTCGCGTTCACCAATGCGCCGGGAAGTCGCGATGTTGATGTTGAGAACGGGCATTTTACCAGCGTCAAAGAATTTCACGCTGCCGACATTTCCAATTACTAATGTTTCAAACATATCTGACGGTTATTTTTGTTAGTGAGGGCGGGCGACAGCCTGCACGCGAGCTTTTTGAGGGAGGCGACGATTCAGATTTCAGCTTCGTTAGAATGCGGAACGTGCATTGCGAATCGCCTCATTCCTCTTATCCGGATCTCCCCCGGTTGCTTCGATGGCACAGGTTAGATTCGCGAAAAACAAATACGATTCGTCCCACAGTCTGGAGATATAGCGTGACGCCCTCCAGCCGATTTCGCCGTGGCGTGTGTCATGGCTCAACTGCAGCGTGGACCCGTCCACAGACTTCAGGGTGATTTCAATCTCTCCTTCGTCGTGGTATCCAATGGCTTTTACCAAGCCGGTTTCGCCACGCACCACTTGTGTAGGCAATGAGTGGTGGGTCAGCCGATAGCTTTCGGGGCCTATCCGTGTAATATGAATGATTCCGGTTGGTGTAATCGCCTTCGTTTTCATGCCACGGGAGGATTCGATTTCAGGGATGGATGGCTAACGCCTTCCATCCCTGATTCTCTGTGATTCTCAGTTCAGTGCCGCTAGCCGGCGGGTTGTCTTTTTCGGGGTGGCTTGATCCGCCACGGCGGTTCTGGCGCGGCCTTTGGCCCAGTTTTTGAGCGCGGCGATCTGGCCGTCCATGAGGCGGGCCAGCGGAACCATCCGGGTCATTGCATTGACCAGGTCGAGGTCGGTCGGCTCGCGGCCGTCTTCCAGGAACGCGTCATAGAGGGCGTCCACGAAAACCGCGTCGATTTCCGCGCCGGTGAATTGGTCGGCGGATTTGGCCAATGTCGCCACGTCGAAATCCACCGCTTTGCGTCCGTGCCGTGCGATGACAATGTCCCAGATTTGCTGGCGCTCGCTGGTGTCGGGCAGGTCCACGAAAAACATCTCGTCAAAGCGGCCTTTGCGCAGGAATTCCGGGGGAAGCTGGGAAACGTCGTTGGCGGTGG
Organism: Verrucomicrobiota bacterium; assembly: GCA_037133195.1. Classification (GTDB taxonomy): domain Bacteria; phylum Verrucomicrobiota; class Verrucomicrobiia; order Verrucomicrobiales; family Akkermansiaceae; genus Luteolibacter. The sequence continues at coordinate 1,811 of JBAXOP010000216.1, forward strand.
CGACAACGAAAACCGGTTTGTCTTTTTCCTGCATCCAGCTCAGGAATGAGCCGAACACCCGGGAGGATGTCCCCCCGTCGCTACCGCCGCTGGACTTGCTTCCCGAGAAACCCTTTTCGATTTCGTCGATCCACAGGACACAAGGCGCGATGGTTTCCGCAGTCTGGATGACGGCCCGGAGGTTGGCTTCGGACTGGCCGACGATGCCGCCGAACACCCGGCCCATGTCGAGCCGGAGCAAGGGCAGACCGAAGGCGCTGGCCGTGGCTTTGGCGGTCAGGGACTTGCCGGTGCCGGGAATGCCGACAATCAAGAGGCCCTTGGGTGCGGGCAATCCATAGGCTTTGGCGCTGGCACCAAAGGCGCTGGCCCGGCGTTTCAGCCACTCCTTCAAGTTGCCGAGTCCACCAACATCCTGGAGGCTGGTCGATGTTTGAACGACCTCTACCAAGCCATTGCGTTTCAGGGTGGATGCCTTTTCACGGGCGATGACGTGAGGGTCAACCGCCCTCATTTCAACAACCGACAGCGCAAAGACATTCTCCGCCTCGGTGGTGGTGAGCCCTAGCGCGTTGGCCAGGACACCCTCCCGGACGGCGGAATCCATGGGCGGCAGTTGGGCGGACGCGATGATGCCGTCCAGGACTGTGGCAAGGGCGTTAGAGTCCGGGAGGCAGAAGTCGATCCGGGTGATTTCGTGGTCAATTTCGGCCGGAAGGTTGAGGCGGCAGCCCAAGAGAATGAACGTGTGGCCGTTTGCCTTGGCGACGCGGAGCATGTCCTTGATGCGGCGGGTAAGCATTGGATCGCTTTGGTCGAGGTGGAGCTGCAGGTCGCGGAACAGGGCCACCACGCGCGGCTCCTGTTGGGCGAACAGGCCGTCCAGCAATTGCATCGCATCCAACGGGTCGGGACAGGCCGTGACCCGTTGTTCGGCGAGATTGACCAGCCCATCGGTGGATGACCATGCTAGAAGGTTTCGGTCGAGGGATGAACATACGGCGGCAATCTCCGCTTCGGCGCGGGTTTCCTCGGATGTGACGACGGCGAGGCCGGGGTAACCGGCCTGGATATAGGTGGATAGATTCATTGGGTCGAAGGATTGGTTTGTTGGGTGATTGGGTTGAGATTCGGGAGGGTGTTGGCAGGCCGTTGAACTTCTGGGTTTGGGGGTGCGAGGTTTTCCTGCTCCCACACTAGGCAGGCTTCGCGCGATGGATCGCTGTGAAGCAGCTTGCCAGTGGATGCGCAACGCACGTTCCAACGCTGGCTGCGGTCGCAAAAGCGGATGTCGGTGGCCCGGTAAACCTCCAGCCTGCCAATCGAGCGAAGGTCAATGGCCTCGGTGTAGAGACAACTAACCACCCCGCCGGCAGGTTGGAATCGGATGGTGGTTTTCATTCCCCTCCTACTCGTTGTTGGTTGCTGCCGGTTTGGGACTGCCGCCAAAAGTCCGGCTTGCGGGTCCGGGTGCCTGGTTTGCCAAGCGCCTCTTCAATGGCTTTGGTTGCTGCCTCACAGCCCTTGCCGTGAAAGCCTGCGGCCTCGACCGTGATGTCACCCGCCGGCGTGATGCGGACATGAATTTTGCGACTCACAGCGAACCTCCTTCCAATGTGAGCAGGATCGAGCCATCGGCCTCGACCTTGCGTGTCGCCCGCAGTCCCCGCAAGCGGGCCTCGCGCATGGTTTTGTGGACGCCGTAGGACTGGAGCAACCGGCCATAACCCTCGCCAACTTCCCTGGCGACATGCCCGTCCCACCAATCGGTGGTTAGACCGTAGGTGCCCCGGTTCTCCTTTGCGGGTTCGACGGCGATGTCATACGGGCCTTTCAGCCGGATGACATGGGGGGCCTTGCGGGTGATGCCCGCGTAGCCGCGGCAATCTGCATCCGGGACAAGCGAAACGCCGAGTTCAGCACAGGCATCGTGCAGGGCGTCGAGGTCCCGGATCTGGGTTTGGACGGTGGTGAAGTGTGACATTGGGGAATTGGTGTTGGTGAGTAAAAGGAGTGGACAATCAGCCAACTGCGGCAAGGCGGCGGCCGACCTGGCCGAACCGGGAAACGATGTCGTGCGCATCCTCGCGGACAAGCTGCACGGCATTCTCGCGGAGGCGGTTGAGGCCATCGGATAGACTGGCCATGGCACCCGGATCGTTCCGGTATTCCTCGGCGCTGCGGTTGAGCAGTTCGCGGCGAAACCGTTCCAGTGTGCTTTCCAGTTCCTGGTCGTCTGCGAAGTTAAGCGAACGAAAATTTTCAATGAAGGTGGCGAGCCGGTTTAGCGTCCGCTGGTGGACGCCCCCCTTGGATTGATCCATTGTGGCCAATACGTCCGAAGCAAGCAGTGCGGTTTCCTGCCGCAATGCAGCCACGCTCTCGCGGATGAAGCCATCAAGGTCAGATTGCAGACGATGTGTCGCCTGTTCGGCCACCCGGCGGCGGCTTTCCGATGACTCGAATTCCGCGATGCCATTGGCAATTTCAAGCCTGATGCCCTGGGGTGCGGTGATCTGAAACATTTGGACATCGAAGGAGAACCGCTTCGCGATGGAGCCGGCCGGCGGAAACGATTGCTCGATGGTGGCAATCAGATGTTCCGCGCTGCCATTCATGTGTTGCGCGGCCTCACGCCATTCGACCATCGCGTTGTCCCGCAGCGGCGCATAGCCATCGACGAAGGATTCGGTGGCCTGCTGGAATTCCTCGCTGAATTTTGCCAGCCGGTTGGTGAGTTCACCCAACTTTGCGTTCGGGACAAAGCGGGCGATTCCTCCCAAGAACGGAAAGCTCGACCCCTCGACGCACGCATTCGTCCGCGATTCAATCAGGGCAAAGTCTTGGAGCGCATCCTTGGGGATCAGGCGCTTTTGGCCTAACTGGATGAGGCGCTTGGAGACTTTGGCCGGATCGAGGCCGAGATCCTCGGGTTTCAGACGCTTGCATCCCCGCCAAAATCGGACGGAAGTTGAAATGAGAACGCCTTTTTGGCAAACTGCGTCAATCAGTGGGTTGTCGGTCGTATTCATGGTATATATATCAGTGTTTGGTGATGGAGATTGTTTGGGTTACCCGACCGAAATTGGCCCGATGATACTGTTGCGCCGGTTGCTAGCTGGAACCGGGTTGCAGCCTGTGGTTTATATTGCTATAGCTGCCACAACCGACCCTGCCGGAGTAGCTTCTTTGCTGTCCTGGGCGCTGCTGACAAGCAGTGCTCATACTGTGTTAGAGTGAGTTTATCGGCGATGAACTCGAGGGCCACTCCGGGTGAGAGGGCAATGCAGTCATTGAGTACTTCCCGGGGCAAACGATGGGCCGCGAATGCAATCGCGGCCGCCGGCGCGCGGCGGGCACAATTCGCAATTTGTTCTTCTGAAAGCTCATTCCAAGCCAGAACAAGTGCCGCGCGGGGATCCCGCCGAACGCATTCGTCGAGTTCCTCCGCACTCATGGTTTCATGCTCAATGAACAGCTTTTTGAGAGGATCCTCGGAATTCATAGGGTAAGCGTATCGAATGGATCGGTTGATTCTGCCACGGGCTTGGGGTCGGGTTTGATGAGTTCATCCGGCCACTCAACCACGCCGTCAGTTTGCTGGCGGAGTTCGGCGTAACTAAGCATGCCGTGGAATTCGCCGCCGATGGTCTTTGCCAATATCTCGCCGCCGGCCGCACCATCGAACTCGGGCTCCGGACTTGCGTCGATTCGCACGCTGAGACGCCCCCACCTATATCTTGCATAGATTGTGAATCCGTCGTCGGTGACACCGACATAAGTCGTTGGGCACGCGAAACAAATGCAATGCGCGGAGATAACTTTGATCATGTTGTTAGTGATTTTGAATGGTTCAAGCCACGGACTTTGCAGGAGCGATGGCGGCGAGCTGAGTTAGAAACTCGATGAGTATCGGGCAGCGACTGCGGATGCAGACGGGGCGGGCCGGATCGGGAATCACATGCGATCCTACCGCAAGCGGGTTGGCCCCCGCATTGATGGATGGCCATGGACTGCGGAGATACCCTGCCTTGCGGAATCCCTCAGGCCCGAAATACTCCTCCGGAACGTAAGCATAGACCGGCCGTGTTTTTGATAGATCCGGGTGACCGGCGGCGTGAAGGACTCTGCCGATGCTATCGGCGATTACAGTATGCATTCCAGGTGGGGTGGTTCGGTGCTGATTGAAGGGGATGCTGTGGGGACGGATACCGGCGCGATTTCCGGCGGGAGGTCTTTGAGGGTGTCGAGCATCGCTTCCTCCAAAAACCGGACGCCTTTTTTGGCGGCAATCGCGCCAGGAATCTGTCGGATGGCTGCCGTCAGGAAAGACGCCCTGAGGTATTCGGGCAGGGAATCGGCGGTCTGCTGCGCAATCGCCTGATAGTCCGCAGGCCGCAGTTCAGGCAATCGGATAATGTTAGAATTGAACCTGTTGGAAAGTTCTCGAGGCAAACGCTCGGCCACGGTCACTGCGGATATTTCACTGGGACTCTCATCACAATCCGTGAGGAATCCCATGGTCCGCCGGCTGCCGGGAGAGTCGAAAAAGTCCTGGAATGTACCGATGCCCAAAATGAACACGGTGTTGCGAAGCTTTGTTGTGAGCCGCTCGGCCAACTGTTTGCTATCGAGGTCATCGTCGTCGTCGGACGGTATCTTCAATCCCTCAGGCCAGCGGCCATCAACGAGATCCATGATCTCTCCACGGACATACGTGAGCCAGGCGTCCTGCCCTCCATGCGGGCAGATTTTGTCGATCTCGTCGACGATGAGCAAGGTGCGGTAATTGCGGGTAACATGCTCCGCGATTGTGACGAGAGTCTCGGTCACTCCCCGGTTGTGGGCACCTGACGGAATCCAGCTTGGCGCTGAGACCCGAAGTGGAAATGCGTTGACGGCTTCAGCCTTCGCCGCATGCATCGCCAACGCCGTCTTGCCGACCCCCGTTCCACCGGCCACAAGGGACGCGAAACGCGGCTTGATCCTTTGCAGGCTCGGATGGCGCCACGCTCCCCTGTAGAAGGCTCCTGCCCTCGCAACAATTTCCTCCAGAGCTGGGACTTGATGATCGAAGACATGCACCCCAGATGCCTGTTACGACGCCCCGCGGGCGGCGAAACCGGCGACCGCAGGCGCAGTTTACTTCGTGATGGAAATTGATTTGGCAGCCTCAACCGACTTCCGGAGGGCTTCGAACTCAACAGGTGTGAGCCCGTGCTTGATTTCGATAATCCTGATGCCCTGTTCCTTCCGGGTGAGGCTATCCTGGATTCTCAACGTGATCACCTCCGGCCCGATGACCGTTTTGACTTGAGGGCTGTTGGCAGTGATGACGTGCCCGACGGTCTCTTCAAACGATTTTTTGCAAATGTTCGCGGCAAGTCGGTTGTTGATTCGCTCGATCTCACAACGCTGTGCTTCGGCGAGTGCTTCCTCTGCCGTCTTGTTGTCTTTGAGGGTTTGCTGCAACCGAGTGGCTGCCTCAGCCTGTGCGGATTGGAATGCCTGCTGCTGGGCTGTCAGATCCGCGTGCATGACATGCCGGGCGACAATGGGTGTCGCCACCGCGACCAACACCAGCCATATCGCTGCTGACACAAATCGGCTGACAAGCATGCGGTGCCAGAACTTACCCTGGTGGAGGCGACTAACCTCAGTGCGAATGGTTTCCTGGTTAGCCATCCGCGCCTTTTCAAGTTGGTCGAGGAGTTGTTTTTCCCGTGTTTCGTGGTCGGCCCGCTGTTCCCATTGGATGCGTTCAAGGCGCTCGAGAATTTCGGAGTAGAGCGTGGCAATCGGGCCATCGGGATCATCCGACATGCCCACCAGCGACACGGCGGCCGCCGCCCGTCGTTCGGGCGGCAGCATGGCGATCAGGCGATCAAATGCGGAGGGATCCATGGCAATTGGGGGTTACAGGTCGTCATCGTCCATCGCGTCCAAGGTGGCGGCGTGCGCACTCTGGGGTTTCGCACTGTCAGGCAATTTGGGAATGGGTTTACCAGTGATCCATTCCGCATGCGGTTGGACCGAACTGAGAACCTTTTTGAGGAACAGGTGCCATTCAAGGCAGGACAGGTGGGTAAGACCGAGCTTTTCGGCAGCACGGCCGCCGCGCAGGAAATCGGATGGGGCGGCGTTGCACTTGTTAAATTCCTTCTTTTGTAATTCGCCAAGCTTGGGGATTTCGATGATGCGGTTCTCTGCGGCAACCGCCACTCCGGCTCCGGTATTCGTTTCGGTAAGGTTGAATTCGGTGCGGTGGGTGTTCGCCATGTTGGTCTTGAAGACCAGCATCGGGTGCTGTCTCGCGGCGAACATCCGGACGAGCTCCCGGATGCCACGCAGGGAACCTGCCGAATTGGCCACAGTCACAGCGATGATAATCCGCAGTCCGGCCATCTCGAAATCTTCGGCAGTTTTGTTGAGGAAGTATTCCTCAAAGAATTCCGCAGCGGAACCGGGCATGTCGACAATCGCCAGATCCTCGGTCATGCTTGCCGCGATGTTCTCGAGTGCCAACTGGAACTCCCCAGGGACTCCAAGGTTTACTTTCACCAGCCGCCCGTCCGCTTCCGCATCGGGATAGATGCCCGTGAGCGTGCGGTTCGATGAGTCCGCATCGACATAGCGCAAGGTATAGCCAAGGCCAGTCAGTGAGTCGGCCGTCGAGACCAGCGAGGTCGTCTTGCCGGTTCCGCCTTTGTAGCCGGTTCCAATAATTACAGGTTTCAGTTTCATAATCTTGTGTGTTGGTGTGTGTCGGTGTTGTTTCGATGACCGTCCCTCCGTGATTGTTGATTCCACGTCGGGATGGCAAAGGGTGGCATTTCTTGAAGAAGTCATGTGATACGTCCGTAGGGCGATTGCGGCGACGGTATGGGTTGGTGGTCACTCTCCTGCTTCGTCGGCGGCATCGAACAGGTCCATTGCTGTGCGCTCCTTTTCCGAACTGAGAGTTGATGGATGTGAAGCCGACGGACCAGCGGATGCCGGCCTCTCTTCCATTGGCCGACTGACGACGGCATCCGTTGCCAAGGGATGAGGGACTGTTCGCTTTACCGGGTTTTCACCGGCACCTTGTTTGACCTTCTTGTTTGGAACCCTGGTCGTGGCGGATTTTCTGCCAGGTTGCCTGGGGTCGATCATCGCGAGCGAAGGATCACGTAAAAGGCGGGCGGCGGAAGTCGGATGCGATAGCGCCGCATTGATCAATTCCTCCTCCGTGACATGAATCCTGCGGGTTTTCACCCCCAACTTGATCCCTTTGATGTGCTTCTCGGTGACGGCCACCTTGAGTATCTCTGAAAAATATCCAGCCGTTTTAGGTGCCCCCTTGAGCCTGGCCAGGATGATTACGTCCGGCGCTCTGGCGATCAGCATGCTGCCGACATCAATGCCATGGCGCTCAAAGTAGTCGGCAACTCCGGGGTCGGGATTTTCGGGTTCTTGTGGCATAGTGTTCTTCAATTCTTCCTTCCACCGTTCGTGTTGGTTGATAAATCTTGGGATGTCAAAAAAATGTGGTCCGGTTAGAGACGGAGTGGTCTTTTCAGGGCTTTGGTGGGATTTCCGTGGGTTGAGCAACGGCTAGAGGGACTCTCAGCGGTCTTCCGCTGGGGCCGGTCAGTTCCGATGCGGACCTGACTTGGACCGATC
>JBAXOP010000217.1:0-9451 GCA_037133195.1 Verrucomicrobiota bacterium
ATTGGTCATGGTCGCCCGGCAGTGCGGCTATGAGTGTCGGCATGTGGCATCACCGACACCCCCGGCACTCTATGGCGCTGAGAAGGGGGAAGTGCCATCATTTCCTATCCACTGTTTGCCTGGTGTTGCCGGTGAGATGGCCCGAGAAATCGGGCGTGTGACTACCAGCATGAACGAAGCTTTGGCTGCTGTGGCCGTGCTGGGGGTGCTGTCAGCGTCCATAGGAGCAGGCTTGCAGGTCGGCACTGGCGGCGAACGCAACACACGGGGCAACCTCTCCATCCTTGGGATTGCTGAAAGCGGGACCGGTAAGGGTGAGGCATACAACCTCGCCGTCGAGCCGTTCGCTTCTGCGGAGGCCGAGGTCATCGAGCGGTTCGATCTAAGCGAGCGCCCCGGTCTCGTTGCCGAGCTGCGCATTTCGGAATTGAGAGCCAAGAAGTTGTGTGCGGAGGCGGCCAAGGAATCAGACCAACACGGCAGGGCTCTTCTGACGCAGCAATACCGGGAGGCGGAGGAGGATCTCGCTAGCATCCAACGCCGGATAGACTCAGCGCCCCGGTGGCGGGTTGCTGACGTGACACAGGAAAAGTTGGCAATTGTCATGCAGGGGCAGCCCGGCGAGGCCCTTGCCAGCATGTCGAGCGAGGCGCGGGGAATCCTCAACGTAGTTCGGGGCAAGTACTCGAAAGATGGTGGCGATGAAGCTTTCTACTGTTCCGCGTACAGCGGCGACTCTGTCACCGTGGATCGTGTCGGCCGGGCCGGGGTGACTCTCCACCGCCCTTGTCTATCAATCTTGTGGCTGGTCCAGCCAGACGCCGCTAGGAAAGCGTTCGGAGAGGAGAGCTTCACCGAGTCAGGACTGCTCCCGCGCTTTCTGGTTTTCGACCCGAAGGCTGAACCACAGGTGCGCACCGAGCAACCGGAGCCGATACCGGCAGCTACCAAGACCTCATGGGGCAACCTGATTCGCTCGCTTGTGGGCAGTCACCGCATGCGGGGAGCGGAGCCCAGGAGCGTCACAGTCTCTAGGCAGGCACGCGACCTATTGGCCGACGTCGAGCGCCAGAACGTGCGCAGCCGGCAGCGAGGCGGCGCATTGCGAGACATTGCGCCCTACGTTGCCCGCTGGACGGAGAACACCTGGCGTCTGGCACTGGTGTTGCACGCTGCAAGGCACAGTGCTGATGCTCACTTCGAAGAGATGGACCTCACGACGGCGCAGGCGGCGGTGGAAATCGCGCGTTGGTTCCAAGAACGTCAGTCTGAGGTCCTCCATTGCGGAAGGCAGGAGCGGGCTACGAAGCGACTTAATGCACTTGTTGCACTTCTTGGGGTTGCGCGTGGGGAAATTTCATTCGGCAAACTGAGCCATGCGCACGGTTTTGAGGAGGGAGAAATAAGGCATCTGCAATCCCTGTTCCCGTACAAGATCAAGATCGAACAACGCAAGCCAGCCCTAGGCCGGCCTACGTTTACGGTGTCATGCACTTGATGAGTGCCCTTACTCGAAAATATGGAAAACGCCCATTTCTCTCCAAATTTAAATTTTGATTCTCACACACACGCCGCCCAGAAAGTGCAGAAAGTGCAGAAAGTCACCCACCGCCCACAGTCATGAAGCCGCCCACCACCGAAACGCCCAGCCAGCGCCTCGCCAAATGCCTTGAAGATCAATTTCCTGAGGAGCGGATAGCCGCAGCGCTGTCTGAACTCGCCGCCGCCACCAGCACCACCCGAAGCGGAACTATCGAGCCAGACAGCCGCGTGAGGCTGGCCGCACTGCAACTGGTGATCGAGCACAGGTTCGGACGAGCGACCCCTCGCAGCGAGACACCAACCATTGCAAGGGACGTGGATGAGGAGTCTGATGTGGCAGAGCGTGCCAAACGATCCCCAGCTCTGCGAGCGATGCTCCGTCGGCTGCTGTCCGAGGCGGGCGAGCCGCTGGACGCGTGACCTTTACAAGGCGCACGGCGATGGATATGAAGACCTGCAAGGAAATCCAAGGCTCCGGCAATTCCGGCCTTTCCTTTGCTCGGCCAATAGGCTGGAATGCGCCCGCGTTTGGCTGATGGTCCTGTGTCCGGCCTTTCGTGGCCCCAATCACATCCGCGCCATCCTCCCCCCGCCGTAACCGAATGCAGATCGAACTCGAAGACCTGGAATACCAGCGCCGCGCCATCGCAACGGTGGTCGAGGTGCTCATTGGGCAAACCAAAAACAACTTCGACAATTCCAATTTCTTCGGCATCCAGACGAATGTTACCAACCTGACGCCGGAGCAGATCGAGGCCAACAAACGCAAGATCATCGAGGAAAACGGCATCGACGAGAAAGACGCCAAACTTTCACCGGACCCGGACTTGTGCATCGAAATGGAGACGGGCACCGGCAAGACGCTCGTTTATCTGCGCACCGCATACGAGCTCTACAAGGAATACCGGCTGACCAAGTTCATCATCCTGGTGCCGTCCATCGCCATCAAGGAAGGCGTGCTCGCTTCCATCGAGGATTTCAAAAAGCCCCTTGCCGACACCTATGGGTTCTCGCCGGCATGTTTCGAGTATGACAGCGGCAAGCTCTCCCGCCTCCGCAGCTTCATCGAGGACACGCAACCGCAGATCATGGTGTCCACCATCCAGGCCATCGTCGGCGGCCAGGCGCTCATCAACCGCCCGGAGCACGAAGATCCGGCGATTTCCGGCACCTACTTGGAAGCCTTGGGCAAGTGCCGCCCCGTCATCATCATGGATGAACCGCAGGAAGGGATGGACACGGAAAACGCGGTGGCCCGCCTCGCCACGCTCGATCCACTGATCCGGCTCCGCTATTCCGCCACCCACAAGGTGGTCAAAAACCTCCTCTACCGGCTCACCCCGTTCGATGCCTACCGCAACGGCATGGTGAAAAAAATCGAAGTCCTTTCCGTGGCTGAGAAAAACGACGAGGCCACCCTAAAAATCGAGTTCTCCGCCATCCAGACCACCGGCACGGCGGTCAAGGCGAAACTCACCGCATGGCGGGCCAACGGCGATGGGTTCAAGTGGAAGGAAACCAATTGGCTTAAGGCGGGCGACAATCTGGGGGACAAGACTGGCAACGTCAGCTATCGCGATTACTCCATCGAGCGGATTTGGAAGAACCTGCCGGACCAGAAGTATCACCTGAAGTTCAACAACGGGGTGGAACTCATTCTCAACGAGCGCAACGGCGACATCTCCGGCCTGTTCCGCCAGCAACTCCACTGGCTCATCCGCCGCCACTTCGACAAGAAGCCGGTGCTAGCCGCCCAGGGCATCAAGTGCCTTTCCCTCATTTTCATCGACAAGGTGGACAACTACATCCGCGACGACGGGCTGATCCGGCGCTTGTTCGAGGAGGAATACGCCGCGCTGCATCACACCTATTTCGGCACCAGTCCCACTCAGGAGCAGATCACCGCCTGCCAGGGCTACTACTTTGCCAAGACCGGGGGAGCCGAGTACACCGACAGCGAAAACGCCATGCTGAAGAACAAGCAGGTGTTCGATGAAATCCTGCGCGACAAGCAGACCTTGCTCACCATAGGTAATCCACGCGAATTCATTTTTTCCCACTCCGCGCTCGGCGTGGGTTGGGACAATCCTAACATCTTCAACATCGCCACCCTCAACGAGTCCTACAATGATGCGAGGAAGCGCCAGCAACTCGGCCGCGGCCTGCGCATCTGCCGCAATCAGGACGGGCGGCGCGTGCGTGACGCCGAGGACGTGAAGGAAGACGAGGAAATCAATCTCCTGACCATCGTTCCCAACGAGACCTACGAAACTTTCGCCGCGCAATATCAGGAACAGATCAAGGAAATCTACGGCACGGCGGCGGCGGGCAGCCTGCTGCGCAAGAAGCACAAGGGCAAACCGTCCAAGCACAAAATCCGGCGCACCGCCTTGTTTGAGTCCACCGCGTTCGAGGAGTTCTGGAAAAAGCTCGCCCGCAAGACAGATTACATGGTGGCTTTCGACGAGGCGAGGGTGATCGAGCGGGCCATTGAGGCGCTCAACAAGCTGGTCACAGCCGATTACGAGGCGGAGGTGGTGCAAACCCGCATCCGCTCCATCGCGGCGACTTCCATCAAGAGCGATGAAATGGGCCGCATGTTCGAGACCCTCCGTGCCCGCTTTACCCCGCTGGACCTGGTGGAGGAACTCAGCGAAAACACCGCACTGTCCTATCCGGCCGCACTGGCCATCGTCGGCGGGATCGAGAACCACGCCGCAGTGGTCAAAAATCCGCCGAAGTTTCTTGCCGACGCCTCCGCCCTCATTCGCGACATCGAGCTTGAGGAGATGATGCGCACCCTCAGCTACCACCCGACCGGGGAGAGTATCCCGCTCACTGAATTCGAGCAGGTCATCCAGACTTTCCTCTCAGTGGAGCCGACCACCCAGCGCGGCGTTTATGACGGGGTGGCTTATGAGAGCACTTTTGAGCGGGAATTCACCCGCCAAGCGGAGCGCGACAACGAGGTGGTGTGTTTCCTCAAACTCCCACCGTGCTACCGGATACCCACTCCCATCGGCACCGGCAACGCGGGTTTCTATCAACCCGACTTCGGGCTGGTGCTCCGCCGCCGCAATATCCAGACCGCCAACGAGCGGGAGTATTACTTCGTCATCGAAACCAAGGCGACCAACAACCTGGACGACCGCAAGCTGCTGACGGATGCCGAGCGCCTCAAAATCAAGTGCGCACTCAAGCACTTCGATGCCATCGGCATCGAGGCCCAGCTTGATTACCGCCCCTACGTTGCGCCCGTGAAGGAATACGAGGCGGACTTCAAGACCCAAGTTCCACGACCATGAGCGATCCCAAAGAAAAGCTGAGCGACTTCATGCCCCAGAGCCCGGACCACAATGCCGAGCGCTTGGCTGCTCTCAAGGCGTTGTTTCCCGACCTGTTCACCAACGAGGGCCGGCTCAACATCGACGAACTCAAGAAAGTGGTGGACCCCGCGCTGGTCTCGGAAACTGAACGCTACGACTTCCGCTGGTATGGAAAAACTACCTCCAAGCGCGAGGCTTTTACCCCAAGCCGCGCCGCGCTGGTCTATGACGAAAAGCGCTCCGTCAACCCGGAAAAGGCCGGTGGCAACCTCATCATTGAGGGCGAGAATCTCGAGGTGCTCAAGCTGCTTTCCAGCGCCTATCGCGAGCGGATCAAATGCATCTATATCGACCCACCCTATAACACGGGCAAGGACTTCGTCTATTCCGACCGCTTCGCCGAAGGCAAGGCACCATACTGGGAACGGACCGGCGTGATAGAAAACGGGTTGAAGGTTGACACCAACACCGAAAGCGACGGCCGGTTCCACTCCAACTGGCTGTCGATGATGCACAGCCGTTTGCTCACGGCTCGCTATCTTTTGCGGAAGGATGGATTCATGGTGGTCAGCATCGATGACGCCGAGTGCTTCAATCTTTCGCGACTGATGGATGACGTGTTCGGAGAAGAAAACTTCATCGCCACCCTGGTGTGGGACAAGAACCGGAAGAACGACGCCAAGTTCTTTTCCGTCGGCCATGAATACATGCTCGTTTACGCCAAGGACAAATTGTGGCTGCAAGAGCAAGGGCTAATTCTTCGTGCCGACAAGGAAGGCGTCGACGAGGTGAAGGAAATTTATGATACCCTCCGTAAAGAACATGGCGATGACTGGGTGAAAGTCAGGGCCGAGTTACAGGCTCACTACGCTGCTTGGGAGGATGACGACGAACGGCAGCCCTTAGCCCGATTTACGAAAGTCGACGACAAGGGGCCATACCGAGATGACAAGGATATTGGGTGGCCCGGCGGCGGAGGTCCCGAATTCCAAATACTGCATCCTGTAACGCAAAAGCCCTGCAAGTTGCCATTTGGCGGGTGGCGCTTTCCGACTCCAGAGCGGTTTTGGCAGGAACACGCCAAAGGTAGAATCGTTTTTGGTAAAGATGAAACAACGGTCCCAAGTATTAGGACCAATCTATTCGATAGCAAAACACAGGCACTACGAAGCGTGCTTTTCAGCTACGCCCAAACCGCGACCCATGAGTTTCAAAAGATTTTTGGCGGTAAAAAGGTATTCGACAATCCGAAGCACTTTGAAGACATCCGCAAGCTCGTCGATTACCTCTCAGACGAAGGCGACATCATCCTTGATTTCTTCGCCGGTTCAGGCAGTAGTGCACACGCAACGATGCTCGCAAATGGACGGAGAGAGTTTATTCTGGTCCAATATCCTGAGGCAATATCGGACAAGAATGCAACTGGAAAGCGTGCGATTGAGTTGGGCCTAAGAAAGGTTAGTGATATCACAATTGAGCGGACTAAACGCATAATCGAAAAGTTTCGGAAGGACGCCGAGGGGCTGTTGCCGAACGACTCGCAGCGGCAGTTCGCGGACGGGCTCGGCTTCAAGGTCTTCAAGCTGGCCAAGTCGAACTTTCCCCGCGTGGAATTTGCGCCGGACCCGGACAAGACGGAGGAGGAGAACATCGAGGCGCTCAAGCGATACATTGTCGTCAAGGAGAAGACCTTTCACATGCAATGGGAGCGGGAGGATGTGATGGCCGAGGTGTTGCTCAAGAACGGCTTCATGTTGGATTACAATCTGACCCCGTGCCAGGAGTTCAAGAAGAACGCCGTGTTCCTCGCCAAGGACGCGCACAAGGAGAGCCTGGTTTGCCTGGATACCGCCATCGCGCCGGAGACCGTGGACCATTTCAAGAAGCATGCCGGCCGCTTCTTCATCTGCCTGGAACTGGCGCTGGACACCAACAAGAAGTGGAACCTCAAGCACCACCTCGGCGACAAACTGAAGGCCATTTGATCCGTCATGCACACGCTCGGCGACATGGCGAAATCATTGAACCGTCCAGCGGTGCAACTCCACGGCTTGCAGACGCGGTTTGAATTGCCGCCGTTCGAGGGGGCCGCCTACTCGGACGCCTATCTCGCCTTTCTTCGCGCCGTCGTCTTCATGCGGACGCTCAATGTCTCCGAGGAATCCCTGCTCAACCTCTGGAAATTTGAAAAGAAGCTGCTGCAACTCCTCCACGTCGATTCCATCGGCTCGCCCACATGGTTTCTCGACGCCTGCGGCCCGACCACCCACCCCCGCTACCGCCTGCTCCTCACGAATTTCAACATGGGCTTTGATTTGCTCTCCCGAGCGGTCCAGCTTGGATTGAACTTCGCCGTGGCATCGCCCGAACTTTTTGCCGGCAATGAAATGGGCGAAGATGCACTGCGGGTTCTCGACCAATACTTGAAGCTTTACACGCGCATTCAGGCCGATGTTGCCGCCGAAGTCGCTCTCGTGCGTGGCGCTGTGCGCTGGGGTCAGAAAATGGTCACGTCTCCATCCTGAGCCGCATACCCTCAGCGCCAATGAGTCCTCGACGCAACCATCCGACGCATGATATTAGTAAAAAGCTTCCATCTCTTTTGTAACAGACACCCTCCCCATGGACACATTCACCAGCGTTGACGACTCAGTGTTGATTCAAACGATTGGAAGTGCCCGCCAACGGCTCGTTTTCATCGCGCCTGGGCTGCGACCGCCGGTTGCCGATGCACTTGCCGCCGCCATGCAGGTAATCCCCACCGATTCCATTCATATCGTTCTTGATGTGGATGCCGAGGTCTGCCGCCTGGGCTACGGGGACAAGGACTTCAAGGGAATGGGAATTCTTCAGGCTGCCGCGCTATGCCGTGGCCTGACCGTCAATAACCATCCCGGCATTCGCATCGGCCTGCTTATCGCGGACGATCTCACCCTTGTTTACAGCCCGACGCCTGAGCTGATCGAGACGGAATCCAGACAGCCTGACAAACCCAACGCCATCTGCCTGCGCTCCGCCGTTCCGCCGCAGCTAGCCAGCGCTTGCGCTATCGGTGCCGAGGGCTTCCTAAATCTGGAGGTTGGTCACGAGCCGGTTGAGCAAAAAAAGATCGAGGCAGTCAAACGCGAACTTGCCGAGCGCCCGCCAAAGCCGTTCAACGTGGCCCGCATTGAACGCGTATTCAACTCCATGCTCCACTTTGTCGAGCTGCGCATCGAGGATTACAAGCTCACCAGTCGTTCCATTTCACTCAACGCCAAGCTCTTTGGAGTGAAGAATGCCGAGGTCGTCAGCCGCCTGAAAAACCGCTATCACCTCTTTGCTGAGTCAGATGCCCTGGATGTGAAGATCCCAGCCTTCGATGAAAGCGGCGAGCCTTTGCCGAAACAGCCTAAACAGAAGTTTGGTTCGCGCTCTATCGACGACGAACGCAAACGCATCAAGGCCCGCTTCATCATGGAGGCAGGTGACTTTGGCCTTGTCATCCTGCGCAAGGATGTCGCCGATTTTCAGCAGGAACTGGAATTGTTGAAAATCAAGATCGCCGCCTACAAGGAAGCGGTGCAGGGTATCATCGAAAATCGCACCGACGAAATTGTAGCTGAGTTGCTCGCCGCCTTGAAGGAAACCCTGCGTGCCAATCCCCCGGAACACTGGCGCTCACACTTTCTTGGGAAGGAACCGTCGGATGCCGACGTGCAGCGTTTATTCGAGAACGAAATCAGGTCCGAAGTCAAACGGGTGAAGACCGACTTTGACCCACGCGTCTTTCATGCCTTCAAAGATGTGACCTACGAGACATTCCACGACAAGGGCTTTCGCAAGCTTCTCGAAAATCGTTTTGGCACCGACGCCATTGCCCGCCTGTTCTCCGAGCACGACGCAGCGCCGGAAAAAAAGGAAACTCGACGATGAAGACGAAGGAGGTTTCTTCAGGCTCCAAAAATTTCACCGCCGCCCGTAAGCAAACCTCGGCTTCCCGCCGTGACCCTTGCCCGTGGGCGGCCTCAGCCCCCGGAAAGGATGCCGGAGCCACAGACGGAAGGTTAGCTCGGCCTGGCCCATCTTCCGTGCATTCTTGACCTCAGCGGCGAAGTCGGGGGACGTCCCACACCGCCACCAGACGCCCTGCCTGGTCATTCCTGCCGCCGCCGCCGCCTCAGCCAGCGTGCTGCCCTCACTCAGCTTGTTTAGGATCAGTCTGCTCTTCCAGTCGCTCATGGGGCGGATTCTACCTGAAACAGGCCCGGAAGTCTATCGTGCGCGGCGGGGCGCGGGGCTGGCGTCAAGTGTGTTCGCTCACATCCCTGCAATGGGGTGTTGCAGGGAGGCGGGGTGCTGGCACTGGTGGGCCGTTGGGTAGGGCAGAGGCACGGCACTGAAAAAAGATGCCCTGCAACAACCCCGCAACGACCCTGCAATAAAAGCGGCATTTCGGCGCATTTTGGGACATTTCGGCGGCATTCAGGACGTACCGATCCGGGCACAAAAAACCCCGCAAACCGTTGATTTGCAGGGAGTTAAAGTGGTACACCCGAAGGGACTCGAACCCCTAACCTTCTGATTCGTAGTCAGACGCTCTA
>JBAXOP010000218.1:0-9434 GCA_037133195.1 Verrucomicrobiota bacterium
GGGCAGTAGTAATCGCTGCCGGCGCTGCCGCTGAGCCAGGGGTATTTGTTAGCCAAATCATAAAAGCCATCGCGGGGGGCGATATGGACAATGGGCAGGGCGGTATCATCGAGGATGCCGACGGTTAGTTCCATACCTGAGATGAATTCCTCGACGAGAATATCATCGCCATAGCGGGCGGCGTCGGCCATGGCGGCTGCGGCGTCCGCTTGTTGGTGGACGATGTGGACGCCCACGCTGGAACCTTCCCGCGGCGGCTTGACGACAAACGGCGCGCTCAACGCAGGCAGCCGAGGCCCGGCGGAAACATCGACGATTTCGGCACGCGGAGTGGGGACCTGGTGAGTCAGGAAGGCGGCTTTGGCGAGGTTTTTATCGAAAGCCAGGCGGCTGCTGGCGGCGCCGGCGCCGGTGTAGGGGACGCCGAGTTTATCTAGCATGTCTTGCAATTCGCCGTCTTCGCCGAATGTTCCGTGGATCACGTTGAAGGCCAGATCGGTGCCAGCGGGCAGGTTGAGGCGGGTGCAGGTGACGTCCACGGCGAGGGCGTTGAGGCCGAGGCCGGTGAGGGCCTTGAGCACGGCGGAGCCGGAGGCGAGGGAGATTTGGCGCTCCGAGCCCGGGCCGCCCATGAGGACCGCGATTGTTTTTGAACTAAGCATGGGGGGGAGAGTTATAGGTTATTAGTTATCAGACGAAAGACAGAAGAGCGCTGCGCTGCCAGACAGAAGACAGAAGACAAGAGGAAGAGGTGCCAAGCTCCGCCCGACGGCTCTGCTCTTGTCTTGGAGCGAAGTGGTCTTCTGTCTTGCCATGGTCTTCGTTTAGAATTTAGGATTTAAGATTTAGAATTTGAGATTTAGAACTGCGCATCGTCGTCGCCGAGGATTTTCACTTCGGTTTCCAATTCGATGTGGTATTTTTGTTGGGCTTGGTGGCGGATGGTTTCGATAAGCTTGAGGATATCAGCGGCGGTGGCCCCGCCTTGGTTGATGATGAAGTTGCCATGCACATCAGATACGGCAGCATGACCGATGGCATGCCCCTTGAGGCCTAGCGAATCGATAAGTTTGCCGGCGGCAATAGCCTCTGGATTGCGGAATACGCAACCGGCAGAGGCACTCACCGGTTGGCTGACGCGGCGTTTTTCGCGGCCCTCGTCCCAGCGTTGTTTGATATTGGCGGAGCTGTCTGCCTTGCCTTTGAAAACTGCCTGGAGGGCGAAGTTGCGGCGCAGTTCGGCGACGTTGCGGTACTTGGCGAGGATTTCGGCGCGTTCGCGGGTACGGATGACGCCGTCCTCATCCAAGAAAGTGACGCGCACGACTTGGTCGAAAGTTTCCACGCCCATAGCCCCGGCATTCATGCGCAATGCGCCGCCGACATTGCCGGGAATACCTTCCATCCACTCGAAGCCGCCAATGCCGGCGCTGGCGGCAAAGCTGGCGAGTTTTTTAAGGCGCACTCCGGCACCGGCGACGATGAGGCCGCGGCCGTCCAACAAGACATCAGAGAACACGCCGCCGGTTGGATGGATGACGGCGCCACGGATGCCGCCATCGCGGACCAACAGATTGGAACCGCGGCCGACCACGCGCACAGGGATGCCGCGGGCGCGGCAATATTCCACGAGGAACGCGAAACCGTAAAAACTGTGCGGCTCTAGCCAGTATTGCGCCGGACCGCCAACTAACATGGTGGTGTGGCGTTTCATCGGCTCATACAAATGGCCGGTGATTTCACCCGGCGGCATGAGGGTACACATTTCCTCGAGTATCTTGAGGTCGGTAGCGATGCGGCTGCCGGCCTCGTGCACATTGCCGGCACCGAGGGTCAGCAGCAAGTCGCCGGGTTTGAGGGCGTTGCCGACGGCGTGATGGGCGGTGGCGAGGTCGGGTACCGAGGTGGCAGGCACGACGCCGTGACGCTGCATAGCGGCGATGAGGGTATCGCCTGAGATGCCGTCGATGGGGGTTTCCGAGGCTGGATAGACATCGGTGATGAATACCCGGTCGGCAGCTTGCAGGACTTTGCCAAAATCCTCGGCGAGCGCTTGCGTGCGGGTGTATCGGTGCGGCTGAAACAACACGATGAGCCGCTCCGGCTTGAGCGAGCGGGCGGTTTGCAGAGTGGCTGCCAACTCGCTGGGATGGTGGCCGTAGTCGTCGATGATATGGTAGTGGGCCGAGAGGTACTTGGTTTCGAATCGGCGTTTAGCGCCGGCGAAGGTGGCCAGCGCACGGGCGACGAGCGCGAATTCGGCCCCGCAACTATCCGCCAGGGCGATAGCGGCCAAGGCGTTGAGGATATTGTGGTTGCCGGGGATGCCCAGTTCGATATCGCCGAGGATGGTGCCGTGTTTTTTCACGGTGAAGGCCGAGGATCCTTTCAGATCGCGCACATCGCTCGCGGTGTAGTCGGCATCCTCCCAACCATAGGAAAGCGCGTTGGCACGCCCGGCACATACCTCGTGGGCGACCGGGTCTTCGGCGCAATACACGAGTTTGCCGCTGGTGTGATCGGCCAGCGCGGTGAACACCTCGCGGATATGCCCGAGGTCCCGATAGAAATCGAGGTGCTCGGCTTCGATGTTGAGAATGACCGCGTGCTCGGGATGATAGAGGGCGAGGGTGCCATCGCTTTCATCGCCTTCCGCCACCATGTGTTCGCCTTCCGCGATCCAGCGGGCGTTGCTCCCTAAAATAGGAATCTCGGCACCAACATAGTGGCTGGGTTTGAGGCCCGCTTCACGCAAGGCGTGGGCGGTCATCGCCGAGGTGGTGGTTTTCCCGTGGGTGCCGGCAATGATGATGCCGCGCTTGGTGTGGAGGATGGCGGCCAGGCACTCGGCACGCCGCAGCAACGGAATACCGGCAGCGACGGCTGCGGCATACGCCGGGTTAGCCGGACGGATGGCCGAGGAAAATACCACGACGTCAGCCCCATCGACGGCAGCCGCGGCATGTGGTGAGGAAAAAATCAGGCCCATTCCTTGCATGCGTTCGGTTTCCGCGGAGGTCACCCGGTCGGAGCCGCTGACTTTGTGGCCCAATCCTAACAATAGAAGTGCCAATCCGCTCATACCCGAACCCGCCACGCCGATGAGGTGGATATGCAACGGTGTGTCTTGGCGGGTCAGGCGTTGGGTTAGATCGGTCATGCGGCGGAAATAAAACTGGTTTCGATAGCGGTGCAGACGCGCTCGGCGGCGTCTGGGATGGCGAGATTGCGGGCGGCCTCGCACATGCGCAGGGCGGTGGGTGGATCCTGTAAGATAGAAGTGGCCAGAGCCGCGAGATTAGCGGCGGTGAGGGCGCTTTCTTGGACCAGGATGGCGGCACCGGCTTGGGCGAACACCTCGGCGTTGCGCGTTTGGTGGTCGTCGGCAGCGAACGGGTAGGGGACCAAGATAGAGGGCCGGCCGGTCATCGCGATTTCAGTTAGGCTGGAGGCTCCGGCGCGGGCGATGACCAAATCGGCGATGGCGTAGGCGGCGGGCATTTGGTCGCAGAAGCCGAGCACTTGATAGGCGGCGCGACCGGCCGTGATTTGAGTCACGCGGGTATGGTCCGAGCTGCCAGCGATGTGCAACACCTGGGAATCAGGTGGCAGGCTGGCTGCGGCTTGGGCGCATAATTCGTTGAGGCGGTGGGCCCCTTGGCTGCCACCGGTGACCAACACGGTCGGGCGGTTAGGATCGAGGCCAAAACATGCGGCGGCTTCCGCCCGTGATGGCAGGTGCAAAATTTCCGGGCGGGCCGGGGTGCCGGTGGTTTCCGTGGCGCGCCCGGGGAAGAATGAGTTAGCGGATTGCAGGCCGAGGAAAATGCGGGTGCAATACCGGCCGGTGAGCAAGTTGGCGCGGCCCGGTCTTGCGTTGGATTCGTGAATGAATGTCTTGAGCCCAAGCCGGTGACCGGCATACACCGGCGGTAGCGATGTGAACCCGCCCATGCCCAGCACCGCGTCTGCGCCAAACTCGTCTATCACCTGATTGCATTGGCGCAGCGAGCGCCACATCCGCCATAAAAATACCAGCATGCGTGGCGAGCACGTGGGCGGCTTGGCCACCGCCGGCACGCTAGCAAAGCGCAGTTGTGGGTATTTCGCGCTGGCTAGAGAGTCCACCGGCTTTTCTGAAATTAACAATAGCACCTCATGCCCACGCGCCACCAGAGCTTCCGCCACTGCTATGCCGGGGAAGAGATGACCGCCTGTGCCACCACAGGCAATGAGGATTTTTCGGGACTTGGACACTAACGCTCGGATCAACTGCTCTGCTATCGGCTTGCGCAATACCAGTATTGCCACGCCTTGGCGGAGATTTGAAACAAATCTTGACAATCAAGCAATCCCGAAAGTAGGCCGGGCGAAAATTTTTTTCGGTTCAGAGGTGACGGTGGAGCGCATCGGAGACATACCAATCCTCGACTTTAAGGCGGGCCCAAGGGGTTTTACGGAGGAACGTGAGGCTGGATTTGATGCTCGGATCGAAGAGGAAACACCGGATGGGTATGCGCCGGGCCATTTCTTCCCAACCGTGCCGATCCACCAAATCCGTCACGATGGTTGCCAGCGTGATGCCATGCAATGGGTCGTTGGGATGGGATGCGGGCGAGGTCATGCAACAGGCTGGAGGTAGCGGCGCTGGGCGGCGGTTTCCGGGTTGTGGTGCGACGCGGCGGCGGGGCGGGTATCGGCTAACAATTCATCGCGGAATTTAGCGATGATGGCTTCAACCGGCCAGGAGGACGCCTCACCAAACGCACAAACCGTCTTGCCGTCGATTTGATAGGCGATCGACTCGAGGGTCTCCAGGTCGGCCGGGGATGCCTCGCCGGCGACTAGTCGATCTGAGATTTTTTTCATCCAGGTAGAACCTTCGCGGCAAGGCGTGCATTGGCCGCAGGACTCGTGGGCATAGAATGTATTGAGGTTGTTGAGCACCCAGGACATTTTGCGGGAGTCGTCCATGACGATGACGCCGCCGGAGCCGGCCATTGAGCCGCAGGCGGCGACGGTATCGAAGTCGAGGGGAATATCCCAGAACGCGAGTTGGCGGCTGGTGCCATCGAGGTTTTTGAGGGTGAAGGATTCCTCGCAGCGGAGGATTTTGGCGGATGAACCGCCAGGGATGACCGCCTTAAACTCCCGGCCTTCCTTGGGCCCGCCGCAGAGGTCGTATAACAACTCGCGCATCGTTAATTTGCCGACTTCTATCTCGAAGTAGCCGGGTTTCCTAACATCCCCGGAGACACCCAGGATACGCGTGCCGGTGTTACGCGCCACGCCGAGCTTGGCGTACTCGTCCCCGCCCATGCGGATGATATGTTTGACGTGGCACAGCGACTCGACATTGTTGACGATGGTCGGGCACATGTAGAGACCGAGGGCTGCAGGGAAATACGGCGGCTTGATGCGCGGGTATGGGCGTTTGCCTTCGAGCGACTCGATGAGGCCGGTTTCCTCGCCGCAGATATAGGCACCGGCACCGCGGTGGACATATATTTCCAGGTCGAAGCCGGAGCCGAGGATATTTTTTCCGAGGAAATTCCGGGTGCGTGCTTCATTGATGGCGTGTTCGAGGATATGGGCGGCCTGGGGGAATTCCTCGCGGATATAGATATAGGCAAGGTGGGCGCCGACTGCGAAGGCGGAGATGATCATGCCTTCCAACAATTGATGCGGATCTTGGTGAACGATGTAGCGGTCCTTGAACGTGCCGGGCTCCGATTCGTCGCAGTTGCAGATTAGATAGACCGGCTTCGTGTTGTGCGGTGGTATGAACGTCCACTTCAGCCCCGTCGGGAAACCGGCACCACCGCGCCCCCGCAGCCCGGATTTTTTCACCTCTTCGGTGATATCCTTGGGTGCCATGACGATGGCCTTTTGCAACTCCTGATAGCCGCCGTCGCGCACGTAGCAATCGATGGACGCGTCCCAGCCTTCGCGGTCCACGTTTTTGAAGATGAGCCGGTATTCGCGCGGGTGCGGTGGTTTGGTGTAGGTGATCATGCGGGGGTGCTCCGCCGCGAGAATGACAGCCAATCGCCTCCGGCAAAACCCAAATTTTGCACAATTTCGCCAGTGCGGCGGATTTCCGGGGAATTTTGCCCGTAAAAGCTACGGCGACCGGCCATCCGGCTGTGAGAAATTCGTTATTTCTCTAGGATCACCAGAGCGATTTGCTCGCCGGGGCCGTGGACACCTTCAATCAGGATGCCCTCCACATCCGCAGTCTTCGACGGACCGGTGACCCAGATGATGTTAGGCGAATCGCCCAATGCAGCCAGTGCGTCGGCGATTGTGCGGTGGATTGTCGTGGGATTCAAAACCGCCACGTGCACCCACGGGGATAGTGCGGCGAGTCGCCGCGACGTGCGCTCATCATCGAGAATGAGCGAGCCGGACTCGGCGATCGCCCCGCTCGCCCGGGTGATGCCGAATTGATAGTCATCGTAGCGCTCTCGCTCGTAGCTCGTCTCCACCGTCAGGCCTGCGGCAGCTAGCGGCGCGCCGACTTGCTCATAAAGCGCCGGATCGCAATAGCCGCGGAGTTGGCCACTGGATTTTAGAAAATCCGCCAATTCCGCCACCGTGTGCATTGTGCGGCCATTGACCGCAGCGAGGTTGCGGGAAAAATTTTCCATTGGGTTGCTGCCAGCGAGTTTGGGGCTGGCGTGGGTGAGGGCGGCATCGTAGTTTGGGCGAGGCGCTTTCGTTTTCAGAGTAGCGGAAGCGGTGGCGATTTTCTTAAAGATGGCGGCGCGGGACATGGGGGCGGAAGTTATAGGTTAGAGGGTATTCGGGAAGAAGAGACACAAGACGCAAGATAAGAAGCAAGCCGTATCGGCTCTTCTCTTGTGTCTTCAAGTCTTCTTCCTATTCTTGAGCCATTTGCGGAAATCGCCGCCTCTGGATGGAGGCAGGGTGCGTTGGCCGAACCAGTTCTGGATGGGTTTGACAGGCGTGATCTGGATAGGCAGGTAGTTCATAGCCTTGGACATCGTCATCGTGCCGCGCCAGAGGGTGGGCAAGGTGGCCAGCATGGCAAACGGAGCCATCGGCAGCGCGGCTGGTGAGGGGATCTCCTCGCGTTTCGCCTTGTCTCGCAAGCGCAGCAACAGGTCTGGGATGGGGATATTGACCGGGCACACCTCGTTGCAGGCACCGCACAAGGTCGAGGCTTTGGGCAGATCGGCAAATTCCGGGAAACGATCGCCAAAGAGCAAGGGCGAGAGCACTGCACCGATGGGCCCGCCATAGGGCGAGCGATAGGCGTGGCCCGATGCTTGCCGATAGATCGGGCACACGTTTTGGCAAGCGCCGCAGCGGATGCAGCGGAGGATTTCCCGGCAATTGGAGGCCAGCACGTTGCTGCGGCCGTTATCGAGAAACACCACGTGCATGTGCTCCGGGCCATCCGGTTGGCTCGCCGAGCGCGGGCCGTTGATGAACTCAGTATAAACGGTGAGTTGCTGGCCGGTGGCCGATCGTCCTAGCAAATTTAGAAAAACCGTCAGATCGCTTTCACCCGGGATAAGTTTTTCGATACCGACTAACGCGATATGCACTGGCACCGGTGCCAGCCCGAAGCGCGAGTTGCCTTCGTTGGTGACCAGAACCATGCGGCCGCTATCCGCGCAGAGGAAATTCGCACCAGTGATGCACGCTTGCGCCTCCATGTATTTTTTCCGCAAAAACACCCGGGCTCGTCGCGTGATGGTTTGCGGGTCGTCGTTGTAATCCGGCGCCACCCCTTCGCGCAGAAACGACTCCGCAATGCCGCGGCGGTTCTTGTGAATGATCGGCTTGACGATGTGCGATGGAATATCGTTGTCAAGTTGGATGATGAATTCCCCGAGGTCGCTTTCCAAACACTCCACTCCGTTTTCCATCAGAAACGCATTGAGGTGGATTTCTTCCGCCGCCATCGACTTGGATTTGGTCAGTCGCGTGACCTCGTGTTGGCGCAGAATCCCCAGAATCGTCTGCCGTGCCTCTTCATCGGTCTCGGCGAAGTGGACGTGCACGCCGCGTCGGGTGAGCGCCTGCTCGGCTTGCGTTAGATAGTCACCAAGATGATCGAGCGTGTGGTCTTTGATGGAACCCGCCAGACGCCGCAGCGCGTCGGGCTCCGCGTAATCTTGGTGCAGCACTTGGTAGCGCTTCTCGGTGCCGGCTGCCGACCCATTGAGTACCGATGCTTGTTTCTCGTCGGAAATGTGCCGTGCGTAGTCGTCGATGAGTTGGGTGCCGAACATGGGATGGTTGGGGCGTGTTATGGTTGCAGTGAATGGAAAACCGGGCCGCAATGGGCGTGAAAAATCGGACACGGGCCGTGCCTCACTCCGCCAGCGTTGCCACCTGCGCTGGCGCTGTATCATTGCTGCCGTTCTGATGCAGCGTTCCAGACTTGGCTGGCTCCCGGTTGGCGGCGTGCCCAGGCGTCACCCGGCGTTGCTGCGGGTATTGCTGCGGGGATTCTTCGTGGACAAATGTCGCCATCAGCCATCCGGCAATCACCACGGCGGAACCACTCACAAATTGGTGCATCTTCATCACTTTTGGCTTCGGGAATCTTCTCACACCCAGAGTGATCAGGGTTGTAAGGAAAAGCAAAGCATTTTCCCGACCTGTCGGCTTTTTCAAATGGGGGTTGTCTGGTGCCCTCAGCCCGGCTAGGATGGGGCGGCAGCACGGTCAGCGTGGTACTGCCGTTTTCAACATCAACCATTTTTCAAGTTCATGGGTATTTTCAGCAAACCGCTCCTGCAACGCCACGACCGCCGCGAAGACATGCCGGAGGGGTTATGGATCAAGTGTTCCGATTGCGGGGCGATGATACACACGCTCGAACTCAAGCAAAACCTCTACGTCTGCCAAACTTGCCAAAACCATTTTCTGATGGATGCCCGCGAGCGCATTGCCCTACTCGCCGACCCCGGCAGTTTCCAGGAAACTGAGCTAGGTCTCATCAGTGCCAATCCCCTCGGTTTTCAAGGCTATGCGGAAAAAACCGCCAGCCTCTGCGAAAAAACCGGGTTGGATGATGCGGTTATTACCGGGCGGCTGACGGTTTGCGGGCAACCGGCGATGCTTGCGGTGATGGATTTCAAGTACTTTGCCGGTTCCATGGGTTCGGTGGTGGGCGAAAAGATCACCCGTGCATTGGAAATGGCGGTGACCGAACGGCGCGGCGCGATCATTGTTTCCGCCTCCTCCGGCGCACGCATGCAGGAAGGCCTGGTGTCTTTAATGCAGATGGCCAAAACTAGTGCGGCTTTAGCTAGGCTTGATGAAAATGGTCTAGCGTTTATTTCAGTTTTAACTGATCCTACCACTGGTGGCGTATCTGCTAGTTTGGCTACTTTGGGTGATATTATAATTGCTGAACCTGACGCATTAATTTGTTTTGCTGGCCAAAGAGTAAT
>JBAXOP010000219.1:0-9364 GCA_037133195.1 Verrucomicrobiota bacterium
CCGTGGCCAATATCGGAACACTCACATACACGGCGGGCCCGGGTTATACCGTATCCGATTCGTTCAAGTTCCAGGTGCGCGATGCGGCCCTCTTCAGCGCGGATGCCACCATGACGATCACCGGCTCGTCAACCTTCGCGGTGCTCACCGCCACCAACCCGACCAGTTCCACCACCGACTACCTCACCAACACCACCGGCACGATCACCAACACGGTGACTGCGGCGGCACTCAATTCGCTGACCATCGATACCGCCGCAGGCAACAATATCTGGGACCTAAGCACCGGAAAAACCGGGACGATCACCACCGGCTGCCTGATCATGACCGGAGCTAACAACTTCACGATCCAGAACGGCACGCTCAAAAGCAACACCGCCTCCGGGTTCATCGTCAATCAGAATGGCGCTGGCACCTTGACCCTCGGCTCGGTCATTGCCAATGGCCTTGGTGCATCGACCCTCACCAAGTCCGGCACCGGTATCCTCACTCTATCAGGCACCAACACCTACACCGGGGCGACGACGATCAGCGGCGGTATTCTCTATCTAACGAACGCCCTCGCGCTCCAGAACAGCGCTTTGGATACCACCCACAGCGTGGCCGGCAGCGACACGGCAGGCCTCAAGACCAACGCGACCACCCTGACCTTGGGCGGTCTCACCGGTAACAAGGACCTTGCCTCGGTCTTCACCACTGCTTTGGGTGGCTATAGCGGCGTGACCGCCCTGACCCTCAACCCCGGCCCCGGTGTCACCAACTCATATTCGGGGATTATTTCCGATGGCGCGGCGGGCATGACCCTCACCAAAACCGGAGCAGGCACCCAGATTCTCTCCGGCACCCATACCCTCACCTACGCCACTGTCAACGGCGGGACCCTCGGCATCACCGGCGGTTCGCTGAGCCTTGCGAACGGCTTTGTGCAGGTCGGCAGCGCGGTGCCCGGCATCCTTAAGATCGATGGCGGCAGCTTGAGCGTCAGCAGCACCGGCAATAACACGGGTGGGCTTGTAGCTGGCGGCGCTGCAGGCAACCTCGGTGCCATTTATCTCAACAGCGGTGTCATCACAACCACCACCGGCTTCAATCTTCACATTGGCGGAGTCGGAACCAATTCCCCCACCTACGGCTTCCTGAACATTGCCGGGGGCACCATCAGCGGGGCCCAGCAGCGAACGAGAATCGGACAGTATGGCGGCACGGGCGTGTGGTATCAGTCGGGTGGCACTTACTCCAACACCGTTGCTAGTTCATCAATCGAGGTTGGCTCCGCTGGTACTGGAGGTACCAATATCGGCGTCGTTTATCTCAGCGGCGGCACATTCACCAGCAGTACCGTCATGAACGTCGCCACCGCGAACATCGGCATCGCCACGCTGACCATGGCCGGTAGCGCGGCACTCACGGTGAACAACGGCCTGACGGTAGGCGCTGCCAGCGGCACCACCGCCACCATGAATCTCAACGGCGGCACGCTCACGGTTAACAACTCCACAGTTACGAACGCCGCGACGGGGACGTTTAATTTTAACGGCGGAACCTTGAAGGCCGGTCTGGCGGGTGCGCTCTTCTCCGTCACCAACGGTTCAGCCTACGTGTACGGCGGCGGTGCGACCATCGACACCCAAACCAACGCCGTGACAATTTCCCAGGCATTGCTGGCCCCGTCGGGCAGCGGCGTGGCCACGATTCCGGTGACCTCCGCGGGTTCTGGCTACATTGGCGCGCCGTATGTCGCTCTGACCGGCAACGGAACGGGCGCGACGGCCGTAGCCAACATGGTCGATGACGGCAGCGGAAAAGGGACTTACGGGATCGGCAGCCTTACGATTACCTGTCCAGGCAGGGGTTACACGGCCATCACCGGTGCCACGCTTAGCGGCGGGCTGCCCACCGGCGGC
Source organism: Verrucomicrobiota bacterium (assembly GCA_037133195.1). Lineage (GTDB taxonomy): Bacteria > Verrucomicrobiota > Verrucomicrobiia > Verrucomicrobiales > Akkermansiaceae > Luteolibacter. The sequence continues at coordinate 1,905 of JBAXOP010000219.1, forward strand.
ACCGCAGCCGTCTTGAATTTTGCCAGTGCCACTTTCGCCGCCAATGCGGGCGGTGGCCTGACCAAGATCGGCAGCGGCATCCTCACTCTATCAAATAGCAACACCTACACCGGCACCACCACGGTGAATGAAGGCACCCTGACCGTCACGAACACCACCGGCAGCGGCACCGGCAGCGGCAGCGTTACGGTAAAACCCGTGGCCACTCTGAGCGGCACCGGAACTATCAGCGGGAATGTCACCATCGAGTCGGGCGGTTTCGTCGCCCCGGGTGTCGTCGGCATCGGTGCGCTCACCCTGGCGTCTGCCACCCTCAGCGGGACCTATCAATGCGACCTTAGCGCGACCACGTGCGACGTTCTTGCGGTGGGAGCCCTCACTGTGAATGGCAGCACCCAAATCACCTTCAGCGGCACCCCCGCGGCGAACCAGTATATCATCGCCACGTACACCACCATGATCGGCACCCTGCCCTCCATCACTCCACCCAGCGGCTACCATTTGGATACCGCCACCTTCGGAGTCATCCAATTGGTCAAGGGTGTCAACCCCGGCAATGCGCCCACGTCCACGGGTGGTTCGGTGAGCATGCCGAAAAACACCGACAAGACGTTCGCGGCTACCGACTTCACGTTTGCGGATGTCGATAGCGGCGACACACTCGGCGCGATCCGGGTCACCTCGCTCCCGGCCCATGGCACACTCAAGCTGGCCGGCACGCCCATCACCACAGTCCCAAGCGCTGCTATCCTTGTGGCCAGTATCGAGACTCTAACTTTCACGCCAGCTACGAGCTACACCGGAACCGATTCGTTCAAGTTCCAAGTGCGCGATGCGACACTCTTCAGCGCGGATGCCACCATGGCGATCACCGTCACTAATACGACATTCATCCCCGTGGCCAACGGGAGTTTCGAATCGCCCACGCCTGTTTGGGCGGGTCCTGGCGAGATTGATTACTCTCCTATCTGGTGCGACGGGCGGTGGGCGTTTATCCCAGCCCCGTGGACTGCCAACATGGGTAATTACGGTCGGGTGCAGGTGTCTGGCATCTCCGTCCACGGACCGAATCCGGTTTTCGGCGCTTGGATGGCCAACATGACAGATGCGGGTTACGATGTAATGACTCAGGATCTGCACACCTCCGTCAACGCGGGAGACACCCTTGCAGTGACGTTTCAAGTGATGAGAGATTCATACGGATCCGGGCTCTTGCAGGCGTCATTCCTGGTCGGTGCCACAGAGTATGGCCAATCCTTTAACACGAGCACCCAGACGGTGGGGGCCTGGGTGACCCTGACGTTGAATCAGACCATCCCGGCCGGGGTTTCGGGCAATCTCAGCCTTCGCTTCAGCAACGTGAGCGGCAGGGCGGGCTGGCTCGACAACGTCGGCAATGTCAGCGTGACGGCCGCTCCCGTGTCCGCATCCTACGCCAGTTGGGCCAACGCCAACGGCGCCAGCAGCCAAACGATGGATCAGGACCACGACCACGACGGCGTGCCTAACGGAATCGAATACTTCCTGGGCGGCAATACCAACACCACCGGCTTCACTCCCCTACCCGCCGTGGTCAAGGCCTTGGATGGCACGCGCAGCGTCACCTGGGCCAAGGCGGCTGCCGGATACAGCGGAGTGTATGGCACCGATTATGTGGTGCAATCCTCCACCACGCTGGCCGGCACTTGGACGGACGAACCGGCCACCGGCGGCGGCGTGACCCTCTCCGGCAATGACGTGAAGTACACATTCCCGTCCGGCCCGGTCCAAAAATTCGCCCGCCTCAAGGTGATTGGCACGCCGTGAGGAAAGTTAGGGACAAGCCGCCGGTAGGGTCGGCCGGTAGGGACCAGCGACCTCGCTGGTCCCACTTGGCCCGCGAGGGCGCTGTATCATAGACCTTCCATCCACCGCCCATCAAGACGTTCGCGGCGGCAAACTTCCAGTTCTCGGATGTCGATACCGGCGACACGCGGCAAGCGATCGAGATCACTTCGCTGCCGACCGGCACACTCAAACTGGACGGGGTGCCCATTACCGTCCCGGGCGATGTCATTCTCACGGCCGATATCGGGACACTCACCTACACGCCAAACACGGGCTACAACGGCGCCGACTCGTTCGAGTTGCAGGTGAGCGATGGGATTGCCTTCAGCGCGGATGCCACCATGGCGATCACCGTCACCTCAGACATCCTCGTGAGCAACGGGAGTTTCGAGACGCCGGGCACCCCGCTTGGTGGCCCTTGGGCATCGTTCGGAAGCCCGTGGAGCATCACAGGCTCTCCGTCGGCTTGGCAGCAAATTATAGCCGTGGATGGAGGCGTTTTCACCAGTGCCCCTGACGGACTTTGGGTCGGGCTGATCAACGAGGACGACTGTCCGATTACCGCTCCACTCACTCAGAACCTCGGCGTAAGCGTTACAGCCGGTGACACGCTGACGGTGACCTTCGAAAGCGGAAGGCAATTAGGCGCGGTTGGTGGAACCGGGGTTGCTTACTTCGACGTCGACGGGGTACCTCTACCATCCACAATCGGCTCGCTTGCGAGCCACATCCCTTTCCAGAGTTAATGGGTTTTTCTCCGGGATCCCAGGGGCCGCCGGTGCGCACCGGCGGCCTCGCTTTTTGATCTGCGTTTGTCACCCGTTTGTCACCCGTTGCTGGAGTTGATGGTTCACCGCCGCGCCACTACGTTGCCTCGCCGCTGTCGCTGCGGAATTCAACCTACAAAGGAAAATAGAAACCACTGATTTCACTGATTATACTGATTTGGAATGCGTTATGTCGCCGTATCCGATCACCCAAAAGGTTAACGTTCTAACTGCTATTTCCAATCCAATTCTTTCAGTAAAATCAGTAGAATCAGTGGTAACTGCTGCCCGGCAAACCGATTCCATTTTCCCATTTAGGTTCAAACGTCAACCCAAGCGCACGGAAACCCTCCATGCCGCCCCGCTCCATCATCCTGATAAAACAAACAACCATCGAACCAATCAACATGAATTTAACTAACAAACCCCACCTCGCGCCGCCCAGGCATGCCGGCAGATGCACAGGGTTATGCGCGTTGGTGCTGGCGGTATCAGGGCTCAGCGCGCACGGCAGCAGTCTGGTCCCGGTCACCCATCCGATCAACTACGGGGATGGGCGCCCTTATCCCGCATTCCGCATGGATGCCGTGGATCAAGGCAAGTTTCTGGACTATGGTCATGGGCCGAATCAGTGCGATTATCTGGGTGCCCGCGAAGCCCTGATCAATGATGTGAACGGCACGTACTATCTCTACTACGACGGTGCCGGTCCCGCTGGCTGGGTGACTTGCCTGGCGGAGAGCACGGATCTGACAACATGGGATCTGAAGGGGCCGGTCATTGACTTCGGCGCACCCGGCACGGCGGATTCCGCCTGCGCGTGCTCGCCCTGGATTATCCAGGACGACAGCAATCTTTGGCACATGTATTATCTGGCCACCCCTAACACTACTGGCGGCGCTGACAAGGTACCCATTTTCCCCTATACGACCCTGCACGCGACGAGCGCTTCTCCGGCAGGCCCGTGGACGAAGCATTACAGCCCCGTGCCTTTCACCACGCAAAGGGGCACCTACTATTCAAATACCGCCTCTCCGGGGCATGTCGTCAAGCAGGGCAGTGAGTACCTGATGCTCATCAGCACCACGGATTCCAATGTGAAGCGGACGCTTTCAATCGCACGCACGACCGATCTGAACGGCGTGTGGACGGTGGATCCCACGCCGGCGTTGCCCGTGACCGAACAGATTGAAAACTCCTCGCTGTATTATGAGCCAACCAACCAGACCTGGTTCATGTTCACCAACCACATTGGTGCGGTCAACGGGACGGAATTCGGGACGGACGCCGTTTGGGTCTATTGGACCAAGGATCTCAACGTCTGGAATCCGGCCTGCAAGGCGATCGTGCTCGACGGGTCCAATTGTAACTGGAGCAGCAAGTGCATCGGCATGCCCTCGGTGGTCCAGGTCGGTGACAAGCTGAAGATTTTCTATGATGCGCCCGGCGGCACCAGCGACAGCTCGATGCGGCGCAGCCTGGGTATGGCAACGCTGCAACTGCCCCTGGACATCTCCCTCGTGTCCGGATCCACGGTGCCCGTGACGAACGGGAACTTCGAGACGCCGGGCACCCGGATTGGTGACCCATGGGCAACGTTCGGAGGCCCGTGGCCACTCACCGGCTTGCCTTCGAATTACCAGCAAGTACAGGCAGTATCTGCAGGCTACTTCACCAGCACGGTCGCCGGGGGCGGCACCTGGGCCGCACTGATCAGCACGGATGACGTGCCGTTGGCGCACCCGCTCATTCAGAACCTGCCACGCAGCGTGACCGCCGGAGATACGCTTGCGGTGACCTTCTGGCTCGGCAGGCAAAAAGGCACGACCGGGGGGCAGGCGGTGGCCTATTTCGATGTTGGCGGGACGAAGTATGCCACCACGTATGACACCACCTCGCTGGCCGCCGATAGCTGGCAGAGCTATACGCTGACCCAAACGATTGCCAATTCGGGCAATTTGAGTCTCGGGTTCTACGGCACCACCACCGCCAACTCCTGGTTGGACAACATCAGCGATGTCACCGTGACACCGGCGGTCGTGGACCCCAACGCGCCGACCTCCAGCGGCGCCGCTCTAACGACTTTTGAGGACACGGCCACGGCGCTGGCCGCAGGCAATTTCGGTTACTCGGATCCGAATTCAAGCCCTCTGGCTGCCGTGCAGATCACCACGCTGCCGGTCCTTGGCACCCTGAGGTTGAACGGAACCCCGGTGGCGAGTGGCGCTCTGCCGCTTACGGTTTTGGCGGCCAACATCAGCACCCTGACCTATCAGTCGGCGGCGAACGGCTACGGGACTCCTTACACGACGATGGGGATCAAGGTCTGGAACGCGAACAATCTTTGGAGCAACTATGCCTTGATGACGTTTCATGTGACGCCGGTCAACGACCCGCCCACCTCCACCGGCAATTCGTTCGTTATGAAAGGAGACACCGTCAAGACGTTTGCCGCTGCGGACTTCCCGTTTGCGGATGTGGAAACCGGCAGCACGCTGGTTGCCATCATGGTGACCGCGCTGCCCGCCCATGGCACACTCAAGCTGGGCGGCACGGCCATCACCTCAGCCCCGAGCGCGGCAATTCCCGTTGCCAATATCGGGACACTTACCTACACCCCAGCCCTAAGCTACGTCGGAAATGATTCGTTCAATTACCAGGTGAGCGATGGGACGCTCTTCAGCGCGGATGCCACCCAGGCGATCACTGTCACCTCAGCGACAGACATCCTGGTGCAGAACGGGAGCTTTGAGACGCCGGGTACCGGAGTGGGTGGGCCTTGGTTCATGGTCGGAAGCCCGTGGAGCATCACAAGCTCTCCTTCGATTTACCAAGTGATTCAGGCTGTAGCTGGAGGTTACTTCACCCGTACCGACACGGGCGGTGGTACTAACATCATGTTGATAAGCGTGGATGACTGTCCGCTTGCACATCCGCTCGTGCAGAATTTGAGCACCAGTGTAACAGTCGGAGACACGCTTTCAGTGACGTTCTCTATCGGGAAGGCAATAGGCGCGCCCGGGGGAACCGGGGTGGTTTATTTCGACGTCGCTGGGACGAAGTACACCATGGTGATCGACACTACCGGGATGGCCGCCAATAGCTGGCAGACCCAAACGTTCACTCAGACGATCACCAATTCTGGCAACTTGCGTCTCGGGTTCTACTCGACGAGTGCCGTAGGCCACAATTCCTTCGTCGACAACGTCAGCAATATCAGCGTGACGCCCGCCGGCGGCGGCAACACCCCCACCATCACCGGCGGGACTCTCTCCGCTGCGCTGAGCAGCACCTACGGCACAGCCTCCAGCCCGGCCACCTTCACGGTTGCCGGCACCAACATGACGGCGGGGATTTTGGTGACCGCGCCCACTGGCTTTGAAGTTTCCCAGGCCTCCGGCAGTGGCTATGGCAGCACCACCACCGTCGGCTCTGCCGGCACGATCGGCTCCACCACCGTCTATGTGCGCCTCGCCGCCACCGCCCCGGTCGCCGGTAGCTACAATTCCCAGAACATCGTGCTTTCCAGCAGCGGAGCCACTTCGGCGAATGTGACCACTGCCGCAAGCGGCAACAGTGTGAGCAAGGCAGCGCTGAGCATCACAGCTAACAATCAAAGTAAAACCTACGGCACTGTGCAGACGACACCGGTGACCGGTTCGGCGGCGTTCACCGCCAGCGGCTTGCAAAATAGCGAGACGGTCGGCACGGTGACCTTGACTTACGCAAACGGCAGCTTGCTGGCGACGGATGCGGTGGGTTCAACCTCCACGATCACACCCAGCGCGGCGGCAGCTGGCACATTTGCCGCAGCCAACTATACCATCGGCTATGTATCTGGCACGCTAACGGTGGTCGCGACACTGCCGCCTGTTGCGGCCAGTGGTGGCACTGTGACAACCTACACTGCCAGCGGACTCACCTATAACGTCCATACCTTTACCAGCAGCGGCACGTTTACCGTGACCAGTGGCGGCAGCGTCCAATACTTGGTCGTTGGCGGCGGCGGCGGTGGCGGCATCAGCACGGGTGGCGGCGGCGGCGGCGGTCAGGTGGCGACAGGCACCTTGTCCGCCACGGCCCAGGCCTATTCCGTGACGGTTGGCGGCGGCGGTGCCACCGGTGGCTACCCGAATGGCGGAATTAAAGGCGCGAGTTCCGTGTTTGGAAGCGTGACGGCTCTTGGCGGAAACGGTAGCACTTGTCAGACCAGAACGTCGACCACCGACCCTGCCGTTTATTCCCTTTGGGCGTCCGGTGGTGGTGGCGGATATGATGGCGCGGTGGGTCAACCGGCAGCCGCAGGCAACGGCTACGCCGGCGGCAAGGGCGGCAACAACTGCACTTATTACAATGGCGGCGGCGGCGGCGGAGCCGGTGGACCCGGCGGCGATTCCGTGCAGGGCGGTCGTGGCGGAAACGGCGGCATCGGGATTTCGTCATCGATCACCGGGTCTGCCGTGTATTATGGCGGCGGCGGTGGCGGCGGAATTTTCACCAACGGCGCGCAGCTTGAGACGCAGGGAACAGGTGGACTGGGCGGTGGCGGCAATGGCAATATTTTCTCCGGGGCCGCCGCGGCGGCTGGGTCACCAAACACCGGTGGCGGTGGCGGCGGTGGCGGACAAGTCTATCCCCAACCAGGACAAAACACCAACGGCGGCGCCGGCGGGTCAGGCATCGTGATTATTTCCTACGTCAGTGGACCCGCGCCGGGGTCCTACGCCGCTTGGGCCAGCACCAGCGGCGCCACCGGCCAGACGATGGATCAGGACCACGACCACGACGGCGTGCCTAACGGAATTGAATATTTCCTGGGCGGCAACACCAACACCACCGGCTTCACCACCCTGCCCGGCGTGGTCA
>JBAXOP010000220.1:0-9363 GCA_037133195.1 Verrucomicrobiota bacterium
CCAGAATCACCATCAAGAACGGCCAACTCAAAGTGCCGAATGACCCGATCATTCCCTTTATTGAAGGCGACGGGACGGGGCCGGACATTTGGCGTGCGTCGCGGCGCGTTTTCGATGCGGCAGTGGAAAAAGCCTACGGCAATAAGCAGAAAATCGCTTGGTTCGAAGTCTATGCCGGCGAAAAAGCCTACGAAATGTTCAAGGACAGTACCAAGGACCTCGCCAAGGCATGGCTGCCGGAAGATACCCTCACCGCTTTCCGCGAGTACTTGGTTGGCATCAAGGGCCCGCTAACCACCCCGGTGGGCGGCGGTATCCGTTCACTCAATGTCGCACTGCGCCAAATCCTCGACCTCTACGTGTGCCTGCGCCCGGTGCGCTGGTTCACCGGCGTTCCCAGTCCAGTGAAACGCCCGGACCTCACCGATATGGTCATTTTCCGCGAAAACACCGAAGACATCTACGCCGGTATCGAATTCCAAGAGGGCTCCGATGACGCCAAGGAATTGCGCAAATTCCTCAAAAAAGCTTTCCCCAAAGCCTACGAAAAAATCCGCTTCCCCAAAACCGCTGGCTTCGGCATCAAGCCGGTATCCGAGGAAGGCAGCAAACGCCTGGTGCGCGCCGCCTTGGATTTTGCCATCGCCGAAGGCAAGCCGTCGCTGACCTTGGTCCACAAGGGCAACATCATGAAATTCACCGAAGGGGCGTTCCGCGACTGGGGCTACGAACTCGCCAAACAAGAGTACGGCGCTGTCGAAATCGATGGCGGCCCATGGTGCGTCATCCCGCAGGGCCGGCCTGGCGCGGGCCTCATCATCAAGGACGTCATCGCCGATGCTTTCCTCCAACAACTTCTCACCCGCCCCGCCGAATACAGCGTGGTGGCCACCCTCAACCTTAACGGCGATTATATCTCCGACGCCCTCGCCGCTTGCGTCGGCGGCATCGGCATCGCCCCCGGTGGCAATATCAACTATCTAACCGGCCATGCGATCTTCGAGGCCACTCACGGTACCGCGCCGAAGTATGCCAACCTCGACAAGGTTAACCCCGGCTCGGTCATCCTTTCCGGTGAAATGATGTTGCGTCACCTCGGATGGAGCGCCGCAGCTGACCTCGTCATCAAGGGCGTCAACGGGGCCATCGCGGCCAAGACCGTTACCTATGACTTCGCCCGCCAGATGGACGACGCGACGGAAGTGAGCTGCTCGGGCTTCGCCGATGCGGTGATCCAGCACATGGCCTGAGACATAGCGAAATTATGTCAGATAACTTGCAACTCGCCATTCAAAGCCCGTTTGTATGGGGCTTGGCGCTCGGCCTGCTCATTGCCGGGTTTTTGTGGAAAAGCGGCTTCACCGCGCGGCGGCATGCCACGGCTGAGATGCGCCGTGTACACGGGGAACTGCGCGAACTCCAAGGCCACCTCAATACCCAACTCAAAATCAACGCCTCCGGTAACGAGGTGCTACAGACAGAACTCGAGACGTTGCGCCGCCAAAACGAAAACCTCCGCGTCAACCTCGCCGCCCTCCAACAAAAACCCGGACGCGCCGAACAACGCCTGCTCCAAATCCACGAATCCGCCATCCGTGCCCTGCGCGAACAGGCACCGGGCTTCGCCGCCGCTTGGGAAAAAGCCTGCCGCCAGGCAGAAAGCGAACTGGAAGCCGCCGACTCCGGCTTGAAAAAACTCATCCGCCGCGTCATCCCAAGCTTGGGCAATTCAGCGGCATCCCCCACCCAGTCCACCATCGTCGTCACAGAGGAACAGGACCAATGAGGCGGTGCCTCAAAATATGCGGGATACAAAGAAACTTGATCTAACTTTATACACTTCCGGTTTCAAGGATTCCAGGCTCAGCCTCATTCATGGTCCATCCCAGCCAGCCACCGCTCAAAGGATACAACAACTACGGTGTCTATCTGCGGGAAAAATTCAGCGCTCGGCGCGTGTTCAAGGTGATTGTTGATGCCGGCTTCACCTGCCCTAACCGGGATGGCAGCAAAGGTTACGGCGGCTGCACGTATTGTAATGTGGATTCATTCACCCCGGAATTGCCGCGCTCCCTATCCGCTATCCGTGCCCAGATCGAACAGGGCATCACCCGCGCCAGACAGAACTACGACGCCGAGAAATTTATCATCTATTTCCAACCTAACACCAACACCTACGCCCCGCTAGCCACCCTGCGCACGCTCTTCGACGAGGCCCTTGCCATCTGCCCGCAAGACGTCGTCGGTCTCGCCGTGGGCACCCGCGCCGATTGTCTCGACTCTGACAAAATCGCCCTGCTGGAGAGTTATACCCATCACCTGATGGTGGATTTGGAAATGGGCATGGAGTCCATTCACGATGAGACACTGGCCAAGCTCAACCGCGGCTGTCGCCACCAGGATCTGGTGGATATGTTAAACAAGTTAGAGCAAAGTCCCCTCAACCTCTGCGTGCACACCGTCTTCGGCTTCCCCGGCGAAACCCGCGACATGATGCTCGCCTATGCCCACGAGATCAACCGCTTCCCCCAAATCAAATTCGTCAAACTCCATCATCTCCACATCGTCTCCGGCTCGATCATGGCCGCCCAATACCAAAGGCTTCCATTCAAGCTGTTCGCATTGGATGAGTACGCCGATTTCCTCTGCGAGTTCCTGCCTCTGCTGCGCCCCGATATCGTCGTCCAGCGCCTCTTCGGTATTTCCGACTTGAAGTTACTCATCGCTCCCAACTGGGGCCTCAAAAAAGCGAGCATCCAGTCCTACATCGACCAAGCCATCCTTCGTCGAGGCATCCACCAGGGCAGCCAGTACGCGCCGACCTAGAGCGGGTGCGGGACGTCCGGCAGGAAGCGGCTCACGCAATACAGCACGGCCAAGAGCACCAGGCCGATGCCCAAGCTCCAGGCGATGAGCTTTTTCTCCACCGGCAGCAAGGGTTCGTAGTCTTGCTGCATTCTTGTCATCTCTTCACCGATTTTCGGTTTGTCAGCCATAAGTTGTTTTCGTTAGTTTATTGGAATATTGAAAATGAATGGGGGGACTCGGTCAATGTATTAGGGGTGGACCAGAGGTGGATGCACGCCGCCGAAAAACACCCAGGAGATAATCAAGCCGAACCAGATGATGAAACCGAAGAGGCCCACCACATAGACGGCGGCGAGTCTGCCGATACCTTCGTCCCAGAGTTTTCTGAAATTGGAAATCACACCGATAGTGAAAAACGTCAGACAAAAGAACAGCACCCGGAAGATATTGGCTTGATCTGTCGCACTCTTGGCCGGCCCTGCCTTGGTTTCCTTCTTCATCACTGGCTCCGCCACCAACCGCTCCTGGCCTGTGGCCGGATCCACCTGCGTGACTTGCTTCGTCACCGGCACCTTATCCAACCGCTGCTTGCCGGTAAGCGGATCATTGACCTGTACATCCTTGGTTAGAGCAACAAGGGATTCGGTTTTTACGAATGCTGGATAGGCCAGGCCGAGGACCAGAAACAAGCCGAAGGTAAGCACATAACCGATAATGAATTTAGGGAAGCGTTGCCAGATTTCGACGGCGCGGACTTTGTCGCCATCGCGTTTTTCGATATGGTTGGCCCAGATATAGGCCAGCACAAACGCCCAGATGCCGATGAAGATATCGATGAACACCTTGATGCTTGTGGCAGTGTTGAGAATCCAATCTTTCTCATAGATAATCCCGTTGCCCGCCGCTTTAGCCAAAATCAGCGCGTCTGTTATGGCTCCGGCCGCCGTCGCCGCACCGTCGGTCTTGACCGCCAGACCCATCCAAGCACCGGCCACCAGTGGCTCTTTCCACAAAAATGCCTGCGCCACCCACGGCAACACCAATAACTCAACCACCGCAAACACCACCACCAACGACGATACCATGATCGGTACCATCGGCCGCGCACGGATCGCCCCCCCAGTGGCTATCGCCGCCGATACCCCGCAAATGGAAATTCCCGAAGCCAACGGCGCTGCCCATTCGCGGCTAAACTTGAAGTACTTGCGCGCAATGTAATAGATCACCGCCCAGTAAATCAGATAGGCCTCGACAATCGCACAGAAGCCGCGAAACATGATGCCCCAGGCCAGCGAAGAATTTTCCAACGCCTTGATGCCAACCCCGGCTCCCATGATCACGATGGCCGCTTTGACAAACAATTCCGGCTTGACCGCTTCTTGCAGCATGGCAGCGAGGCGCGGAAAAAAATTCCCGATGAGCAAGCCCGCCAACAATGCCAGCACAAACCCAGCCTCGCCGGTTAGCTTCAATGACCAGGTGATGCCGAATTTCTGCAACTCCGCCGGGGTGGTGGCGGCTATGTTGGCATGATTTCCGAATACCCAGCAAGCAAAGCTGATGGCAAAGGCCAGCGTGAAGGCGACGATGAATTTGCGCGGGTTGCCGCCCAACAGCCAATTGCCAATGCCCAACAAGTGCACCATAAACAAATACGTCATTACCACAGCCACCCACCCGGGCATCCACTTGTAAGAAGCGCCAGCCGGCGTGATGGCTTTCGATAAATCCGTCCACGTGCCCACCTTTGCGCCAAAGCCCAATAACTCGACCCCGAAAAACACCCCCAGAGAAAGCACAAACACCGCCAAGCCGGTCCACAACGATAGCCAGTCTTCGCTGATTCGTGCTTTGCGGGGTGTCGCCGCCGCGTTGCCGTCATCCCCAGCTTCCCTCGTTAGATCCGTTGTCCGTTCATTCATGTTACTAGTTCGTTAGGTTTATCACTGTCGTTCGTCCCGTAGGCAGCTTAGTCTGGCGTTTCCGATTTCTGCAAGACCACTCGCTGACTAATGTGACTCATGGTTCCACACCACACGCCGGGTTCTTGGTGCTCCCGAGTCACTTGAATGTTTACCGCAGCGGCGCAAAGGAACTCAGGGGCTCAAAGGCATATGGATTATCGAGAAAAATCCTGTCTTTCTCCGCGTCCCTTTGCGACCTTGTGACTTTGCGGTAAGCATTTGGCGGATTCGACTCGCTTTACCGCGCTTTTCGACCTATCAATACCGCCACCACCATGCAACCTCCATCCATCATTCTCATTTTCGTGTGGCTTGGCCTTGCCGCCGCCGGCCTTGCCGCAACCAAGACAGATGAGCAACGGCAGCAAATCATCGAGAGCCTAAAGTGGCGCACCGATGGCACAATCCCACTCGAAAAGGACGTGGCCACCATCAAGCTCCAAAACGGTTTTCGCTATCTCGACAGCACGGATGCGAGCAAGGTGCTCACCGACCTCTGGGGCAATCCGAAGCGGCCGACACTCGGCATGCTTTTCCCGCCGGAGGATCCGCATGCCGAGGGCGTGTGGGCGGTCATTGTCGAAGGTTTCGAGAAGGAAGGCTACGTAAAGGACGAGGAAGCCGACAAGCTCGACGCCGCCAAGATGCTCAAGGATATCCAGAGTGGCCAGAAAGAGGCTAACGAAGAACGCAAAAAGCAGGGTTACGCGGAACTCGAAATCATCGGCTGGGCCATGCCACCGCTCTACGACAAAGTCGCCAAAAAACTCACCTGGGCGCTCGATATCCATGAGCCCGGCAGTGACCGCCACTCGGTGAACTACTATGTGCGCATTCTCGGACGCCGCGGATTCCTCGTGCTCAATGTGCTCGGTGGGCTCGACCAGGTGAAGGAAATCGAGGCCGCCACGCCGCAGGTGCTCGCCATGGTCGAGTTTAACGCAGGGCACCGCTACGCTGATTTCGATGAGAAAAAGGGCGACAAGGTGGCGAACTACGGCATTGCCGGCCTGATCCTCGGTGCCGTCGGTTTAAAAGTAGCGGCCAAGCTCGGGTTGATCGCTCTCTTCGCCAAAAAGTTCGGTTTTATCCTACTCTTTCTGAAAAAATTCGTAGTTGTGATCATAGCCGTGGTTGCCGGTCTATTCGGCAGGATCAAGAGTTTTTTAAGCAGGCGCAAGGCGTAGCCAGAGACCGCAGCGGGTTAGTGAGGAGATGATGAGCCATTCGGTCCTTCGACGTCTTTCAGGACTCAAATATCCTTGAACGGACGAACAGCCATGAGACCCTGTCGCCGGACCACCGGCGCGAAGCCTCTCACGATGCGGGGCGGCTCCCCAACAGCAGGAACGGTGCCGGTCGAAGGGTCGCGAAGGCTCCGTAGCGGGCGACCCGCCAGCGCCGCGCGGTGAGTGCCGCGAACCATTGTTCGACGGCGGAGGCCTCCGCTTCACCACCGGGATGACCGGGATAGCAGATCACCGCCAGCCCGCCACCGGGCTTGAGTAAAGCCGCCGCGCATTCCAGCCCCTGGAGGGTGGTCGCGGGCTCGGTCACCAGCCGATGGTCCTCACCGGGCAGGTAGCCGAGGTTGAACATCACCGCCGCCACCGTGCAGGGCGCGGCGCGGGTATCTATCACAGCATGACTTTCCTGGAAAAATTCCACCCGGTCTGCCAAGCCTGCCGCCGTCACCCGCGTCCGTGCTGCGGCAATTGCTGCGGCTTGCACGTCAAAGGCGAGCACCCGTCCGGCAGCACCCACGCATTCCGCTAGAAACACCGTGTCATGGCCGTTGCCCGCTGTCGCATCGATCGTCAGATCACCTGCTCTGATAACATCCCGCAACATCCCTTGTGCCAGCGCCGTCGGACGGGGTGGCAGCGGGGGTCGCAATTCTGTTAGTTCCATCAGCGTGCCAAACAATTCATCCAGGAAAGGAGAACGGGAGAAACTTGGGCTAAGGAGCCACCACATTCTTGTGGTGTTAGCACGCGAGCGGCCCGTGAATCAGTGCCGAAGGCTCGGTTCTTGAGCTTTGCTTCCGCACGACGACAGGAAGGACGCCGCTCCCTAACATGCCGCATCCGGGCCAAATTAGTGAGGAGTTTCATGGCGCGGCTGGCAGCAACGCCGCGTTGGGGTCCGACCATGCCGGCTCGTGGTTTTTGGCGTAGTTGAACAATTGGCGGTGGGGATATTCCACAAATGCCGCCCGCGCCTCCTTATCCAAACGCATGCTAACTGCGGCGTTGAATGCTCGCGTCACCTTTTGCATCAGGTGCAGCGTCAATTGGCGCCCACCGCGTGCTTTTTGCACTTGTTTGTGGTTCAATTGCTCTGTCGAGGCCCCCACCAAATCGTGATTGGTCAGCTGCCACTGGGTCATCCATTGGTCCAGCGGTTGCGGGCCATGATCGCGTGTCGGTTCATCCATGGCCGATGTGTAGCTTATCGGCGCTCTGCTGCTAAGCACAAAATCAGTATTTTCCGGGTGCCGCGATAGATTTGCTTGATTTCCTCGCAAACTCCGGCGATACCTCGCTGCGACCGATGCCTCGGAGGGGTGGTAGAGTGGTCTATTGCGCCAGTCTTGAAAACTGGAGGGCTCGCAAGGGTCCCGTGGGTTCGAATCCCACCCCCTCCGCCATAAACCCCTTGTGAAAAAACTGGCCGAGGGCTGCTTGGTGCGCGAGGCGGCGGAGGTGGCCAGCGTCCATCGCCAGACGTTTTGGCGGTGGGTTCGCTCAATGCCTGAGTTCGCCCTGGCCGTCCAAGCGGCACGTGAGCAGGGCAAAGACGAACGCACCTTTCGTCTGTGGCTCCGGCACCCATACCGGGGCATGCGCCCGCCCACAGGCCGGGGACATGGCGGGCAACCTCGGTTTGCTTACGGCAGGCGGTGAGAGGCTGATGGCCCTTGCCACCTCGCCGGAAAGCTGTTGGAATCCACCCCCGTTGACAGGCGAGCGCGTGCCCCTCCGCCGGTAGTGCCACCAGTTTTCCCCACCCCCACCACGCCTCCGACCTTGCCGAACGACAGAAAACTCAGCGCCGACTCGCCCGACTGGAAGCCGGTGAGCAAGGACGAGCGGCAGGCTTATCTGGAAGGGTTGCAGGATGGCGGCCCGCCGAACCCGACGGGCGAAAAAGGCATTGCCTACGCTGCACGAGAGGCATATCGTGTTCTCGATGAGCACGCCGCATACATCCCCGCCAAACTCGCCGCCCAAGTGGGGACCTTTCGAGAGGTCGTCAGAGGAATCGAGGCTGCGGGCGCGGGTTCAAGTGAAGGCGGTAAGGGAGCAGTATCTCCAGTCGTTGCATGGGCCGAAAAAGAAGGGCGACTGATTCCTTCTGATGAATTTGACTCACTCGAAGACCCCGTCTCCGGCGACACTTCCGAGCACGAGGTTTGGCATTACGACGCAGCCGGAAGAGTCGTAAAACGCACTTGGGCGGGAGTTTGCGGCCAAGTGCCGGTTTACTGGCAAGGGCGGATTCTGATGAAAAATGCCAGTCTGCCGGAATACCTGCGGCGGATGTCGCTGCAAGTGGCGGTCTTCAAAAGCGACATTCGTTTTGAAGGAATCACGACTTCGGACAAGCCAAGCATGCTCAGCGGACACCAACCGGGCGAGCCCAGCGCGGTGATCTCCCAAGAGTGGATCCAAGCGGCCAGGCTCAGCAAGCCATCCCCGGACGATGGGGAGATCGCCAAGTTCATGGCTGACCACGGATTCCGCAGAATCAAGGATTCATCTACCGGATGGGCACGCAAGGATGGGGTGATCGTCATGGACGCAAAGACCGACAACTTCATTATGAGCAAGGACGGGGTTGTTCCAATCGACTTGCAGATGGGGGCGATTGGTACCGATGTGGTCAAGGGCCTTGAGTATGGCGAGGGCTTGAGGTGAGGTGGCAAGCCGCGATTCACCCATGGCCGCCGGTGATGGCGCTTGCCTACCCAGCCAGCAGCGGAGTGTTGCAGGTATGAGCACGCCAGAAAACCCGCCGCCCAAGTGGGGGCCTTTCGAGAGAGCGCCGGAGCACTTGATTCGCAAAGCCAGGGCGCAAGTGCAAGCCGGGAAGAGGCAATGCGAAGAGATGTCAAATGCGCGGCCTCACGCGGACGAGGAGGCGCACGGGTACCCCCCGGAGTCCCCCCCGAAATCGGGGAATAGCTCAGGACCGACCTCGGAAGGGTGATGCCGGTCGCTGGCTATGGAAGCAGTGAAGCCCGCAGGGATCTGGGTGCCCGCCATTACCGAAGATCGGCGGAACTACACCCCACAAGCGGGCTTCGATGGGAAACTACAGCGAAAAATTCAGAAAGCAAGGTGGCTGGATTACGCCGCCGTCACCTCAGCTGCGAGCGCCTCGGCCTGAAGGACCACGGTGCATATGGCGGGTTTTCGAGGTCTGGCTGGTAGCCGTATTTGCGGTGGTATTGTTTCTCACGCTTCCATCACTCTCGGCAAGGTGTCCTCCAGTGTGTGGAAGAGTCCGTCGATGATGTTGGGCTTGCCGGCGAAGAGTTCGTCCGGGCCGCCGGCGTGAATGCCGCTGAAAGGCGACTCGTAGAGGG
>JBAXOP010000221.1:0-9362 GCA_037133195.1 Verrucomicrobiota bacterium
ATTGTTGCGCACCTCGTCCCAACGCGCATCTCGCGGCATGCCCATGCGCTCCCGCCATTGCTGCGCCTTGTCCAGTGCCCAACGCCAGTAGGCAAGGTCAAACACATCATTCTTTGTCACGCCCTGCTCGCTCGGCGGCATCGCGGGTTCTAGCGAATAGACACCTGTCTGTTGATCACGCTTGGCATAGCCGGCCATTTGCTCGGCCGTGCCTTCAACTATCTCGGCCCACTTCTTGAGCGTCTCGCGGGTAGGCTTCTGCCGATACTCCAGCTCGGCAAAAAAGATCGGGTGCGGTTGTTTCCATAACAGGGGATGGTTGCCGCTCCATGGGGCGGATCGCCCCTCGGGTCCGCATTCCTTGCCCCACTTCAAGCCCTTGGAACCCAACTGGGTGGCCAGCTCACGCGCCGTTGGAATGAATTTTCGATAGCAGTCCAACGCCTGGGTTCCCATGGCCCAGCGGTCCCACAAGGCATAATGCGCCAGGTGCCACCACAGCATCTCCATGTGAAACTGCCCGCGCCAGTCATCCAGCCCTAACAATCCTGTCTCAGCCGACGGCCACGCGCCGGCCGACTGCGCGGCCATCTGGTATTGCGATAGCACGATGCGCCGCTCCAGTTCCTTCCAGCGTGGGTCCTTGCTGGCGGATAGATCAATCGCCCCGCCATGCATCCAAAAATTTTTCCAATGCCCGGCACAGGCCGTGCGGGTTTTTTCAAAACCCGGCAAGCTGGCAGGCGGCGGAGCCATCGCGAAGGCACAGGAGAATTCCAGCACATGCACACCACGCGCCGAAACTTTGTACGTATGACTCTTGCCCTCAGCTTGACCGATCACACTACCCGTCGCAGCGGCGACACTCACATGATAGATGCTTGCATCAACCACGCGTTTGAGATCAAGGCGCTGGTTCTTGGTGTTGATCGTGATTGAGGCATGCCCCTCACTGTGATTGAAATTGCCGACCCACGGGCCTCCTTTGTCGAGATTTGGATAGGCGAAATCCAGGACGACTTCCAACCCGCCGCTCGCCACCAGTGGCGAATCAATCCGCACCGCCACCATGTCCAGTTGCGGATGCACGCAGGTCTCCACGGTCACATCCTGCCCATCAATCTGGTATTTCGAGGTGTGCACTCCGGCCCACAAATCAAGCGTCCTGCGCAAGCCCTTGAGATCGCCCGGGGCCAGGTTGCGCCCGCCGGCACGCACCAAGCGCAGACGCCCGAGGTTCATCTTGTGCGGATTGTCGAACATCCAGGAATTGATGGCACCTTTAAGCTTGCCGTCGAGATTGCGTTGCTCAAACGCTCCGGTGGCGGGCACCATGTCGGTGGTACAGCCATCCGGCAGGGGAAAACTGTGCCAGCCCCAGTGAGCCATGCTGTTGCCGGAGAACGTCTGCAAACCGCTGCCGTCCGCCCCGAAGCAAAACTCGCCGTTGCCCAGCGCAACACGCCCGGCCGCCTCATTCCAGCTAATGTTGTGCCGCGTCACCAGCGCCTGCCGGTCAATCGGCACAATTTCGCACTTTGCTGTCAACGATGAAACAACAAGGATTAACCATACAATCATATATTTATTCATACTTTTCATGGCTTGGTCTTTTCATCCGGCCTCCGCACGTGCTGCACATCCATCAAGGGCACGCTATTCACTAACCTCAGGTTGAACACGTCCGAGTTGTTCAGCGTATCCCCGATCGCGGAATTGCTCACTGTCAAATGCCCCTTGGCGCCGCTTTTGATCCATAAACCATGCCGGTCGCTCACGCCGAGACCGTAATTGTGAATGTTCACATCAGACATAACCGCATTCGTCAGTGTACCAACATTGCCAACAATGCTCATGCCGTCGGAAATGCTGTCGCTGATATTCAGATTTTTGAGGTCAACACCGGAAATTCCGGCGGAACCATGGGCATTTGTATCCATGCAGATTTGAAGTGCCGCTCGCCACTTGTACCCCGGGTCATACCCGCCGCAGCGGATTAGGTCGCATCTCCGGGCAACCGTTGTTCCGCTGAAAACATTGGCCCCGACATGAAACGTGGAACTGATCAAAATTCCGCAGCCATAAGGTATATCCCTGAACAAGCAATCTTCGATGCGGTTGCTGAACCCTCCGTAGACCGTACTGCCATTTGCCAAAAACGGCGTTTGCGCAGTGCAGTGAGTGATGACGTTAAGTCCTGAAGAATATTTTTCCGGAATGTAATTTTCCGGCCAGACGGGGAAACAATCATCGCCTGTTCCCCTTGCAGTACAATTAGTGACAATGGTGCCTCGCATCCCTACACAAAGATTGATGCCGTCGGCAATGGTGTTGCGGAACCGGCAACTGTCAACGACAAGCCCGCAAGAATTAACGAGCCACGCCCCTGTCCTGGTGTGCTCCACCCAGATGCGCGAAATGGTGGAACCCGTGCCATAGGATCCGACCAGGCCATCGTTGGATTCGCTATCTTTCCGATAATTCACTTTCCCGATAATCGCGAAATCCGCAAGATGGATATTACTGCCGTTTCCGCTCATAAAGACTCGCCTGGAACAGTTCGTGTATGACTCCGGATCTCCTGCCAGGGTGGTATACCACATTCCGGCGCCCTGGATTGTGATGCTGGAAGGAAGAACTATATTTCCGGATATTTTGTATGTTCCTGGCGGCAGCCAGACGCTTTTGCCCTTTGACAGCGCAGCCTTGATGCAACTATTCAAAGGAGTTGTATCGTCGGTGATCCCACGGCCTCCGGCTCCATGGTTCTTGATGGAGATTGAATTGGCCGGTTGCTTGAGAGGCGCGGAAACATTCTCCAATTCTACAAGGTCAACGACGTAACTGATTGCGGTGTCGGCACCATCCTTTTGCAGGCGCACAAGGTCGCCAGGGTTGATGGACAAGCCGTTGGTCCGCACTTCATCATAAAAATTCCTGGGCGACCCGGTTGAAGGATCATTGTTGAACGGGAATTTTCCATATAGCCAGGAGTAGCGGGAAGTCAAAGGAAGTTTTCCCGCAAACGCCTTGTTGATGTAAAGGCTGAGCGTGTAGTCGGCTCCAACGCCATTCGCCGTGTCAGGCACGCTATAGCGCACCACCATGGAATTGGCTGCCGCCTTGGCGGTAAACTGCATATATTGTCCGGTGGCACTGAGCTTGACGCATCGTCGCCCCGACGACTCAGCCTCCACCACATTGGGCTCAAACTTCGGCCCCATGACTGTGCCAGTGTTGGTCATGTCTTCGGCTTCATAGGTGACCCATGGCACTGTTGCACCGTTCTGGGCAAAGGTTGGCGTGACACCAAGAGCCATCATGATGCTCAAGACCAGTAGATGCAGTACATACGAAATATGTGATGTTTTTTTGATATTACCTCTGCTCATTGATATTCAGTTATTCAATTCCCTTTACCACCACCTTGGCACCGGTTAGGCCATCGGCGCTGGCGGTCAGGGTGATCGTTCCCGGTCCGGTGGCGCGCACGATGGCCAGGCACAGGCCGTTGTAGGCTTTCATCTGCTTGGCGATGAAGGGTTCGAGGCTCGTCGCGTCGCCGTTGTCCACCGCCACGATTTCGCCCGGCCCGCTCAGGGAGAAATGCACCAGGTTTTTGGAGCGCGGCACCATGCGGCCGTCTTTATCCACCACGGTGACGGTGATGTAGGACAAATCGCGGCGGTCGGCGGCGATGACGGCGCGGTCGGCGACAGCCGTTAGTTTTGCCGCGGCACCGGTGGTGGTGACCTCATCCTTGGCCCAGGGTTTGCCATCCTTGTAGGCCACGGCCTGCAAGGTGCCCGGCGCATAGACCACGTCGTTCCAGCGCAGGCGGTACTCGTATTGGCCTTTCTTTTTCCGGCCGAGTGACGTGCCGTTGAGGAATAACTCAACCTCGTCGCCTGAGGTGTACACATGGACGGGAGTCACCTGGCCGACGCGACCGGGCCAGTTCCAGTGCGGCAGGATGTGGGCCATGGGCAGCTCCGGGCGCCACTTCGCCTGATAGATATAGAAGCGGTCCTTTTTAAATCCGCACAGGTCAACGATGCCGAAGTAGGAACTGCGCGACGGGCACTTGATCTTGCCCAGGCGCTGCAACTCCTCTGCGGCGGCTTTGCGCGATTGCTCATCCTGGAAGTTGAGCAGGTTGCTCGGATCGGAGTTGAAGGGCGTCGGCTCACCCAGATAGTCGAACCCAGTCCACACATACTCGCCTAGCACGTAGGGACATCTGTCCAGTGCGGAAAAATCGTTGTCCGGCGGAAAGGCCCAGAACGGTGCGTACAGGTCATAGGAGCTGGCTTGGAAGTCGAAAAATCCCTGCCCCTTGTCGTTGCTAACGGGAAAAAAATACTCGCCGCGGGAACTCACACATGAGGATGTCTCGCTGGCCAGCAACGGTACCTTGGCATCCTTCTTGTGAAAACCGTCATACTCGCCCCGTTTATAGTTGAGTCCCAGCACGTCCATTTCCTTGTAGAATCCGTTGTCGATGACGCCGCCGTGGTTGCAACCTGCCGACACCAATCGCGATGGATCTTCGCGGTGGAAGATATCCGTCAGCGCCTTGAGGATGGCATTGCCTTTCTCACCTTGGCTCTGCTCGTTGATCTCATTGCCCGCGCTCCACAGAAATACCGACGGATGATTGCGGTCGCGATGCACCATGGCGGTGACATCCTTGACGTGCCACTGCGGGAAAAATCGCGCGTAATCGTTGGGCTTTTTGCCGGACACCCAGCAATCGAATGCCTCATCCATGACCAGTATGCCCATGCGGTCGCAGAGGTCTAATAGTTCCGGTGCCGGCGGATTGTGGCTCGTGCGGATGCTGTTGCAGCCCATCTCCTGCAAAATTTGGATCTGCCGCTCCATGGCACGCAGATGGATCGCGGCACCCAGCGCCCCCAGGTCATGGTGGTTGCACACACCTTTGATAGATATGTGTTTGCCGTTGAGCAGCAGTCCACGCTCGGCCGTGATCTCGATGCTGCGGATACCAAACACAGTGCGCTGCGTGTCCACCACTTTGCCGCCGACGCGCACCGTGGCTAGGGCGCAGTGGAGGACGGGACTTTCGAGATTCCACAACACCGGATCAGCGAGCGTGGCGTTCAAGGTGCAGGCTGCGCTCCCGCCGGCAGACACCTGGACCTTGGACGGGGTGCCTGCTGTTAGTTTGACAGGCTTGTCACCGAGGCGCCAGATATCTACGGTCACTGTCGTCTCTGCGGCGGCTGCGCTTTGGTTGTCGAGAGTTACCTGCACTTGCACAGAAGCCTTGTCCTTGGCTACTTGGGGCGTGGTGACGCAAATACCCCACTGGGCGACGTGCACCGGATCGGTGGTCACCAGCCAGGTATTCCGATAGATGCCGCCGCCCGGATACCAGCGGCTGGAGTGAGGCTTGTTATCGAGGCGCACCACCACCACGTTGGCGGCTCCAAACTGAATTTTTTCCGTCAATTCAACCCGGTAGGAACTATAACCGTATGGCCAGCCGCCCATTTTTTCACCGTTCAAAAATACCGTGCTGTCGCTCATCGCTCCATCAATATCGAGGAACATGCGCTTGCCTTTCGTCTCGGCTGGTACTCTGAACGCTTTGCGGTAACAACCGATGCCAAACCACGGCAGCTTGCCCGTTTCACCCGGCAATTCGATCTTGAACGGTCCTTCAATGCCCCAGTCATGTGGTAGGTCGAGCTGCCGCCATTGCTTGTCATCGAAGCTTGGTGCCTCCATGCCTGCCGGTTCGGCCACCTTGCTGCCATCGGCTTGCTCACCAAAGCGTGCGAAGCGCCAACCCGTGTTGAATGATACCCGCGAACCGGCCTCAAGCGCGCCGGGCAGGTGTACGTCCGCAGCGGCGGCGGGCAGTGCCATCAGCACGGTTGTGGCTAACAGGATCAGGCGGGACCTACGGAGTTGGCGGATAACTATGTTTTGTTTCATCATGGTTGTTCGTTGTCGCACTCCCCACCCGGCACGCTGCGCGGACTGACGATTGTCTTTGCTCCTTTCATGATTTTTCCCATCAAAAAGGCAGGATAGTGCTTCATTTGGTGTTCTCCTCACAGATGACACGGAACCCGACGTTATGCACCGGTTGCCACGGACGATAGCCCAAGCGGCTCGTCGACGTCGCCTGCTGCGGACGGTCCGACCACGACCCGCCGCGCACGGCTTTGCGGCCTGGTGAGAAATCGCTACTCGTCCATTCCCACACGTTGCCCGTCATGTCGCACAAGCCCCAGGGGTTGGGCGCGAACGAACCGATGGGCGCGGATATGCGGAACTTGTCATTGACCGAATCGACAGCCGGACGCCACGGCGGGACCGCGCCGGAAGGTAAACCGTAATTGAGGGTTGGCATGACCCGAAGCGCATGATCGGCGAGGTTGGCAAATTTCGAAAAGTCTGTCGTCACATCACCAAACCAAAGCGGGGTGGCGGTTCCTGCCCGGCACGCATACTCCCACTGCGACTCGCTTGGCAACCCGCACTGCATCCCGGCTTTTGCCCCAAGCCAACGACAAAACGCATTCACCGCGTTCCAGGAAACTCGGACAACCGGCTGCTTGGGCGTGTTGGCGGGATAGCCACGCTCGGTCTCGCTGAATTGAAGGAAATCGCCGCGCTCGATCCGGCTGTCATGCTTGGAATCAAAACGGGCGTATTGCTCGTTAGAGATTTCGCAACGGCCCATCCAGAACGGTTTGGTTATGGTAACTCGCGTTGGCCCTGATGCACCATTGGTGTCGCCCATGATGAAACCGCCTGCGGGAATCAAAACAAGATCCAGTTTTACACCGTTGCCCAGATCAACCTGGCGCTCGAACGTGCCACCTGCCGCCTGGCGGCGGCGGGCTTCGGCACCATCCAATGGCCAGCCTGGAAGTTGGATAGGAGCGGCAGCCGGTGGCGTCGGCTTCTTCTCGGGAGTTTCAAACGCGCGGACCGACACCGGTTCGCTAATGGCTTCGGGATCTTCGTCGCGCTGCGCGTAACGCTTTAGCATTTCACGGCGGCGGTCGCGCTGGGCTCTCACCTGAGCCGCGCCGACAATCTCGGTCCATGTACCGTGCGCCGGAGTGTTGAGGTCTATCCATGTTGTTAGGCGGGACCACGCCTCGGCGTCGAGTTTCACCCCGTGGTGGCCGGCACGCAGCATCTGCACCAGTTCGGTGGTGTCGGCGCTAAACTCGCAGGGTGTGAGAAGATGCATGTCGCTTTCAATTGTGTGGCCGCGCACATAGGGCCGGAGCGCGAGATATGCGGGTGTGAATTTTGTGCCGTTGTTATACGAGGCATCGGCAGCTTGGGGATGTGCCGGCGGTGCGGCGCGGAAATCGGGCGTGGCTGCGTGGTCGGGTCCGGCCTTGCCGTCGTGACAGCCGACGCAGAGTTGATCTAGCACCGGCTGTACCTCACGCACAAATGAGAATCCGCGCGCCGGCCCATACCACGGTGAGATCTCTGCCGGTGGCTTGGACAAGGCCAGGCCTTTAGCAACGGAAGGGGTCGAGTTCTGCGGGTCGTGGCAACCAACACAAGACAGGTTTTCGCCAGGCATGGCGGTCATCCAACTGCGCATGAGTTGCAGCGCCTGTCCCTCGGCATCCAGCGGTTGTATCGAAGTCGGGGTGTTGGCGGGGACACGGAAAAATGCCGAGCCGTCCGCTTCGACCGGAACGGTTCCCATAATGCGTTTCACGTCCCACGGCCCGTCGAGGCCGACACGATTGAGCTGTCCGCCCATGCCATGGTAGGCAAAGTGATAGGTGAACACCCGCAATTGTTTGACCGTGCCGCGTGGCACCCCCGCTAGCCCCGGACCGGAATAGATGTCGAGTATGGAAACCAGCGCCTCCTTGCTCTCTGGCTTGACCGTCGATGGCAGCACCGGCGGCCGCACGCGCGGACGGAACGGAATGGGTTCCAGCAGCGCCTTGCCACCGGCGCTCTCCTTGATCAGCACGAGGTTGTCGAACACATCCGCTAGGTAGATCCCCCACTCGGTCGCTGGCGTGGGTTTCGCGGTAACGAGGAAATACTTTTCGCTCAGCGGCCACGGGTGTAGATACTTCGGCCAACTGCCGCCTGTTAGTTCGTCGAGGATGACGGGCTCGACTTTTTTATTTCGGCCGGGGATGCGTTGGACCGCGCCATCGGCCTCGTAGCGGCCTTGGGCGGTATCGAAGAGCACCAGTTCGCCCATGCGCCGCAACCCGTGATGGCCGCCGACCACGGCTATAAACTTTGTCGCCGAACCGGGAACCGGCCGCGCATAGAACATGGCGTTGGGCCAATACGAGCCACTACCGTAAAATTCTTGTTGGTCTGTACCGTCGGGATTCATGCGAAACAGAATGCGTGCAAAAGCGTGCGGCAGATCCGTGTATTCCCAGCGCAGGTAGAGCAGTCGCCCGTCGTTTAGAACCGTCGGGCACCAGTTGTGGTCCTGGTCGAATGTCAGGCGGCGGATCGTTCCGGCTTGTCGCTCGAAACGGAAGAGATTAGCCACATGCGAGGCACCTGTCACACAGGGGACGCCGGTGAATGGCGCGGTCGAACTAAAGATGATATTTCCGTCTGGCAGATAACAGGCGTCATAGTTGGCTACGTCCTTTTCATCGATGAGCGGCAACGGCTTGATGTTGCCGCCGTCGGCCGCCATTTCGAAAACCTGCCAACATCCGTTAGGGCCGGGCATGGAGAAGAGCATCCGGCTCGCATCGAAATCCAGATCCACATCCCCGACGAAGCGGCCAGCTTCAGGCCGGAAGAGCGGACGCAGTTTGCCGTCAGGCCGGACAGGTGAGAGCACGGATATCTGATTGTCAAAGCCATCGCGTGGCAGGCTCGAATTGCCCTCCCAATTCTGGGGCAGGCCGAGATTTTTGGCATCGCGCTCGACGAGTAGCAGTCGCTCGAAATCCATCAGCGGATTGGCCAGCAGCGCATCCCTTTGCAGCAGAGTGAATTCCGCGGTGAGTTTGGTTTTATCGGCTCCCGATGCCAAGGCCTTTTCAAGCGTCTCAAGCCGCTTCAGGTATTCCCGGCCATGCGCGTATTTGGCCGGAAATGTCTGCGCAAGATCCTCAATCGTCAGGCGCAGGCTCTTGAGACTCGTCTCTTGCACCGCCGCCTCTTCTGCTGTGGCCCATGTGGTTAGCAAGACCAGCGCCGCGAGCGTCATCCGGTTCATTGGCATAAGTGCTTTCACAACGAATTTTTCAATATGCCTTGACCCTTGAAATACCCGGGATTGCTGGCCGCGCTATACGTAAAGACGGGTTGCAGCTTGCCATCGATATAGAGCTTGCCGATGCGCATCTCACCTTTGAAGT
>JBAXOP010000222.1:0-9312 GCA_037133195.1 Verrucomicrobiota bacterium
CAATCGCGGCAATCGCGGCAATCGCGGCAATCGCGGCAATCGCGGCAATCGCGGCAATCGCGGCTCAGAACGCCACCGCGAGAATAATGCCGCCGACAAGCTGGTTTTTAGAGCCGCGATAGGCGCTGTCGTTATCATCGCTCAGAGCGATGGACCATTTCACGAATGGCGAGACGGTCGCCGTGCTGGTGACACTCCAATCCAGCGACAGCTTACTGGTCAGGGCGGTCAATTGCCCACGTTCGGCGAGGTAGCCGAGGGCCACTTCACCGTTGAGGATTAAGCTGCGGCACAGCTCGAAGCCCTTGCCGAGGGCCAATTCTGAGTAGCCGTCACTGGCTTGTTCGACGCCCCAGAAATACGTCAGCGAGGTATCGACACCCCAGAACTGGTGCGACAGGCTAAATACCACTTCCTGGGAATTGAGGGAGTTGTGGTCGTTAGCCTCGAAGTAGCGGTAGATGTAGCCGAGGGAACCCGTGCACCAGCGGAAGTTTTTGGATACCTGGCCGTAGAGGTCCAGTTCGATGGCGTCCTGGTGGGGACTGCCCAACCCTGGCACCGCGTTATTTTGGAATGATCCATACCAAACCCCGGCGCTCAGCCCGACCCCGCGCAACTCCGCGGAGGCATCCGCGCCGACTTCGACGAGGCCATGGCCGTAATTGAGACCGCGGAATAAATATTCGTTGGAATACTTGGTGTGTAGTTCGTAGGCGACTTCTGTGGTCGTGGTCGTGCTTGTCGTGGCGGTCGCGGTTGTGGTGGCGATCGTACTGGCGCTGGCGGGGGCGGGGGCGGCCACCACGGCAGTGACAGCGATTAGCGCGGCAAGAAGGGTCGAGTCATGGCTCATCTGAGGCGGTAGTGGGTTGCTGGTTGCTGCTGTGCGTGAGTCCAATCCATGTGCCGGGCCATATCCGGAAAAACTATAATGACTACGGCGGTTCCAGCCACGGACTTGGATGGTTTCTCCGACGTGATAATCGACCAATCCTAGGGATTTGTCCAGATCCTTTTTGCGGTGGTGATTTTGGCTTTACATTGGCGTGCGTGTTTCGTTAAAGCTCCGCGCGTGCGGGGTGCGGTTCAATCGGCAAGGGTTGTCGGCGAAGCCACAGCGTTCCCACAAAGCTCAAACTAACAACAATAAAGCAACATGTCCCTGTCTCATAAGCAACTATTTGTAGTGTCATGCGGGTTGGCCGTCCAGGCCGCGATACTGGTTCTCATCAACGGCGTATTGCCCGCCATCACACATGGGATGGACATGATGTGGATCGCCTTCCAAGCGTGGGCAGTATATTTCATCGTCGGTTGCACAGCGGCCAACGGTATCAAGGCGTGGATCGGATATCTGACGGGAATCCTCGCCTCCATCGCCATCATTGAATTGATGAGTATGCCAGGAATCGCGAGTTTGCCGAAGATCGGCAATATAAATCTGGCCATGGCAGTGGCGGTTTTCATCGTGGTGATTCCTGCCATCATGTCTGAAAACCTCAAAAACAATGTGGCGACACTGTTCATCGGCTCCGGCGCGTTTTTCGCATCCTTCGGCCATAGCGCACTCGCCGCAGCCGTCCCAAGTGGCGACCTGGTGACCAAGTACGCGTATGCGACGCAAGCTGAATTGATCTATTGCGCGCTGGGCCTGACGTTTGGCTTCATCACCGTGTTCTGGCGCGGGAAGTACGAGGCCTCTCTGGCCAAGTAAGCGGCTGCGCCCGCCAATAGCACACCCTGGAAGCGCCGGCTTGAGCCGGCGTGCGGCTGGGAAAGGATAGTCACACGCGCCGGCTCAAGCAGGCGCGCCATGAAATTGGCACCCATGAACCTATTTGCTCCAAAGCCGAAAATCACCCGTGTGCTCGCCTTCGATTTTGATGGAACTCTGCATGACCCCGCCGCTCAGCCCACCGTCCCAACCGAATTTTTTGAACTGTTGCTGAAATTGCGCCGCGACCAAGCAATTGGCTGGGGCATCAATACCGGTCGCTCCCTGCCCCACCTGCTCGAGGGCTTGCACGAGAGCGGGTATGCATTTCAGCCCGACTGGGTGGTGGCCCGCGAACGCGAAATCTATTTCAGCGGCAGGGGGGGGCGCTGGCAGCCGCTGGACGATTGGAACCGGACATGTGAGCAAGAAATCGACGGGCTTTTCAAGCATGCGAGCAAATTGCTAGAGACGATGCGCCACCTGGTGGAACAATCCACCGGTGCACAATGGATCGCCATGGATGGGGATCCGGCCGGTCTCATCGCCCGCACCGAAGAGGAGATGGCCTGGATTGTTAGCCAACTACAAGTACTGGCCAGAGCCGAGCCCATGCTGAGTTGGCAGCGCAACTCGATCTATCTGCGCTTCGGCCACCGCGATTTTCAAAAAGGCAGCAGCCTCAGTGAGGTGGCCAGGCATTCCGCGCTGGACGCTTCCGCTTGCTTGGCCATCGGCGACAGTTACAATGATCTAGCCATGCTCGATGGCCGCCACGCGCGCATGATCGCCTGTCCAGGCAACGCCATAGCAGACGTCAAACAACACGTTGCGGCCAACGGTGGCTATGTGGCCCATGCCTCACATGGAGCTGGCGTCATCGAGGCAGTGCGCCACTTTTTCCCGGAGAAGCCGCGCCTCAGACACAAGACGCAAGACTAGAAGACCCAAGAGAAGAAAACTTGACCTAACGACAACAACTTTCGCATTTCAAGGACTCTAGTGAGCAACCGCTGATCATGAATCGAACCAACGACAAGGCATATATTTCGCGTTACCGGCTCAAGACCCGCGGCTATCTCAACGCAGTCTCGTCGCGGCGCGAGTTCGACGGAGCGCTCATCCGGGTGGGCGACGGATTTGGCTGTATCCATCCGTGGCCGGAGTTGGGGGATCCGCCATTGGTAAAATGCCTGGCAGATCTGGCTGGCGAGCGGCGCTGGCCATTGGTACGCCGCGCCCTGCGTTGCGCGGAATACGATGCGGCCGCACGCAGCCACGACGAGTCGTTGTTCGAGGAAATGACGGTGCCGCCAAGCCACGCCACCCTCCCGCAAGTGGATAACACACAAATTACCCGCGCAGTGGACGCCGGCTTTGCCATCATCAAACTCAAGTGCGGTCGGCAACTGCCACAGGAAGCAGCCATGCACGAGACGATGGCCGCCGAGTTTCCCACACTGCGATGGCGCCTGGATTTCAATGAAACCCTCAGCGCCGAGGCCGCGATGGCTTTCCTATCAAGCCTGGCCGATTCCACCCGCCGGTCACTCGATTTTGTCGAGGACCCCTGCCCATTTGCTGCGGTCACATGGAACGATCTACACCGCCGCACAGGCGTGGACCTCGCGGTGGACCAGGAGGCGGCCCCGCTGAGCGCCGCTGCCCAAGTGATCATTATCAAACCGGCCATCGACGAGCCATTCCTGCTCGCCGAGGCGGCGCTGCGCCACCGCCAGCGGGTTGTACTGACAAGCTACATGGATCACCCGCTGGGCCAGGCGTTTGCGGCGTGGGAAGCGGCGCGGCTGGACCTGCAATTCCCCGGTCTGCCCGGGGTGTGTGGCTTACAGACACACCATCTGTTTGAGCCCGATGCCTTCACGGAGGCGCTCGGCCCGTGGGGACCGGTGTTTCAAGCGCCAGCCGGCACCGGACTGGGATTTGACGACCTGCTCGATGCCCTGCCATGGACGCGCTCATTCTAAGCGACCCTGGATTTTGGGATGACCCGCAGCCATTTGCGCCGGGGCATTTTCCGGGTATCATCCCCCACCCTGCCGCTCTTGACGGTCACGTATTATTTGAAACCTCGGGCAGCAGCGGGCCGCCGCAATGGTTGGCCCTATCCAAAAAGGCGCTATTGCTGTCCGCTGCGGCGGTGAATCGGCATCTGGAGGTTTCCGAAAACTCCTGCTGGGGCGTGGCTCTGCCCACCCATCACGTCGGCGGCTTCGGGGTGGCGGCCAGGGCGTTCGAGGCAGCCTGCCAATTGCAAGTTTTTTCCCGGCGCTGGGAGGCGGGGGCATTCTTGGCGTGGCTCGCGCACCACGGCGTCACCCACACATCGCTGGTGCCTACCCAAGTGCATGACTTGGTGGCAGCCGGGTTGGCGGCTCCGCCCAAGCTGGTGGCCATCGTGGTGGGCGGCGGCCAACTCGATGCACACACCGGACAGGCGGCTCGCCATCTCGGCTGGCCGGTGCTGGCGAGTTATGGCATGACCGAGGCCGGCTCGCAAATCGCCACCCAGGGTATCGATTTACTAGGATCAGCGTACCAACCCGGGCCGTTGCCGGTTCTGCCGATCTGGCAGACCCGGGTTTCGCAATCCGGGCAACTCAGCATCGCCGGACCGGCCCTGTTTTCCGGAAGCCTCCGCTACGATGGCCAATCCTGGCAATATTGCGCGCGTGCCGATGCCTGGCACCGCAGCGCAGACCGGGTCGATCTGGTAAACGACCTGCTCACGCCACGCGGACGCCTTGACGCACTCGTCAAGGTGCTAGGAGAACTGGTCGATCCGGTAGCCATCGAGAATGAATTGTCAGGGCTATCTAACGGCCTGCTAACACCTGGCACCTTTGCGGTGCTGGCGTTGCCAGACGCGCGTGCCGGCCACCGTTTGGTGCCGGTATTCGAGGCGGCGGTGGACCCGGCACTGGCCGCTGCGGTGCTCGCTAACTATCAAGAGCAAGCCCCTGGATTCCGCCGCCTACAGCCGCCGCAGGTCCTTGCGATGCTGCCGCGCAGCCCGCTGGGCAAGTTGCGCCGCGCCGCGTTGGCCGAAGTGCTAGGCGACTTATCAGACCCGGGTGTGTGTCGCAAACGCGCCTCAGCCCCGGGCTAATGGCAGCAATTCCCCCGGGATAAAGGCGCGGGCGAGCAGTCGTTTTACCGCAATTTCAGGGGGATCCTACTAGGTCACAACTTTAGCCCCTATTGAGGTCGAACACTGAGTTCTGATGTTGCCCAGCATGCAGCGTCGCAGCGATTTCTCCGGCCTTGCACTGGTGAAATCCTCCAGCTACCCTCAAGCCATGGAGAGTCACGAATGGCGCGAAAACACCGCCGAGGGAACCAGGTATTACAGGGCCACCCACCATGGTGAGCGCTGGACGATTCTGAGCACTTTGAAAACCGATCCTGATTGGGAAAAACTCGATTCTGCGGCGATTCCGGAGGAGGTATGGCGGGCTCTGCGCGACGTAGTGTGGCGCAAGTACCAACGCCGACGCTGCCCATGGGAACGCGTCGTGGAACTCGATAAACTCCTCGGCGACGAACCCGCTCCCGAAGGCCGCTGAGATCCATTGTTCATGAGCCCGGTGGCAAAATGGTTTGGCACATTTCCACGTTAATCCTCCCCGAGTCACTTGGACCGTTACGGAGCGCCGGCTTCAGCCGGCGCGTATGGCCGTCTGAAGCCAGTGCTCCGTAGTGCAGCCTCTGCGGTAATTCTTCAAGTGCCTCGCTAGGTCAGTTCGGACGGAGCCAGTCCCACAATAGGCCGCTGGAGCATCCGCTCGTAGATATCGAAGTATTGTTTGGCCATCACGGAATGATCAAAGCGGCTGCTGGCGTCGCGCATGATACGTTGAATATGCAAGCTGCGCATTGCCAGTGGCAGCCGAGCAAAGAACATCGCCTCATCGATGGCCCAACGTAGGCCGTTGGTGTCGTAGTTCTTGAAGGAGAACCCGTTGCCGCTGCCGTTGGCTAGGCTGAGGTGCTGGATCGTGTCATGGAGGCCGCCGGTATCGTGCACGATAGGCAAGGAGCCATAAGCCGTGCTAACCATTTGCGGCAATCCGCAAGGTTCAAAGAGTGAGGGCATCAAGGTGAAATCAGCAGCAGCGTAACCCAGGCGGGAGAGCCGTTCACGGAAATCGCAGACAGCGACGCGGCCATGGAGGCCGTGGAAACGCACGATATCATGGAAGGGTTGTTGGAAATCGCCGTTGGCAATGATGGCCACCTGCACGCCCTCATGGCGGAACACATCGATGATATCGTAGAGGATATGTGCGAGGAGTTGGCAGCCCTTTTGAATAGGATCGAGGCGTGAGGGCCAGAAGAATAGGGGCGCATCGGGGTTGAGATCAAGCCCGAGTTCTTGCTGCAGGGCTAACTTGTTCGCCCGCTTGCCTGCTATGACCGTCTCCACCGTGTACGTTTGTGCCAAACTCGCATCGCTCGCAGGGTCATACGACGCATCCGGTGCATTGAGAATGCCCGCCGCACACCCGGCGTAACATTTTTGGGCAATCTCCCTGCGGATATGACCGGGCACGAAATCATGCTTCCCGTCCACTACCTCGCTCAGAAACGTCGGGCTGACCGTGTTGATGAAAGTGGAGCCGAAAATACCGCTTGCCAGGAAATCGACCGGGACGCATTCCCGGGCGTGTTCGTAACTGCCTGGGGAGCGTTTAAAGTAGAGGTGCGGCCAGAATTGTGCGGCGTCGATGCCACGGTCTTCGATGGCGGCGAGGGTCATATCGTGGCTATGGATATTGTGGACGGTGAACAGGCAGGGGATGCCCAAGCGGCGTGCCAGCCCAGGGATGAGGCCCGTCATCCAGTCGTTGCAATGGATCAGGTCGGGCTTGACGAGTGGAATGATGGTATTGATGACTTCGCGCTGGAAGGCGAGGGCGATTTTGGCAAGTTCGTCTCGATAACCGCCGTAAACCGCGTCGCGGTAATAGAAAATGCGGTCTTCGGCCAAGTGGATGCGGGTATTAGGCAACCTGCTGTGGTACAACCGCATTTCCTCACTGATGAGAGATCCTGCATCCATCCGGAACAGGCGCCGGTAATGCGGCAACGTCACATGCACATCCGCCCCCAGATCAAACAGCGCGGACACCAGCGACGCCGAGACATCGGCCAAGCCCCCTGCTTTGGCCGTCAACCGTTGCGCCATGTCACCCATGCCGTTGGGCAAACTGGTGATCTCCGGAGTGACCAGCAAGATGCGTGGGGCTCCACGGCGGCGCGAGGTTATTGAGCGGTGTAATTCCATAGGGATCTGATCTAACTAAACCTGTTTGACGAACACCGCACGGGGCATGTGTCCAAGCAAGTCCACCCTGTGGATCTACCTTGATTTGAAGATTATGATTCACTCCAATCAAACACAAGAAAAAACGAGGGAGTTTTCGCAAGCCTGCGAGAATCTAGGGAGCCACAACCCTATTGTCGTGTCTTCGCCCACGTTGGATAGGGGTCGAGGGAGCCACGCCGATACTCTGTCTCTGTCCCCTTATACGCCGTGAATTCTCAGCTATGATGTGGGCAGTTACAACTGGGCAAGGGAGCCTTCGGTGACGCCGAGTTTTTCGAGTGCCTGGACATGCTCGAGGAGGGTGGCGGCGGCGATGGTGCCGGCTAGAAGGTCTTGATAGGCGCGGATCGTGATGGCGGCTTGATCGGCGGATTCATCCAACAGTTCGAGTCGGAAGCGAGCCAGGCCTGCGCTGCGGAGCGCCTCGAAATAGCGAGCGCCGGTTTGCGCCTTGCCATTGAAGAGGGTGTTGCGGCAGCCAACGTCAGCTTGCAAGCGGTGGAGCATCCCGACGCGATCGCGCAGGTGAACGACGTGTTTTTCGCAAGGTCTGCCGCAATCTTTGTAGGTGGTGCCGTCGCTGAGAAAAGCGCAAAAAACACAGTGTTGCATGTGAAACATCGGCATGTGCTGGTGGATAGTCAGCTCGAACCAAGCTGGCGGGGCCGCTCTCAGGAGGTCGAGCACCTGGGAAATGTTCAAGTCGTAGGAGAGCGTGAGGTGGTCGAGGCCGGCGGCTTCCATGAGCAACTTAGCAGTGATGGGATTGGAGACATTGAGGGAGAAATCGCCGGTTTTGATGAGACTGCTACGATCCTTGTAGTAATTCAGGGCCGCGAGATTGCGCAGCAGCAAGCCGTCAGGCGCGGCGTGCTCAATGAGCTTGAGGTAGCCGAGTTCTCCGGGCTTGAGAATGCGCGGAGTAGCTAGATGAATTTGTACTTTAAAATTTGTTTTTTGAGCACGGCAAAGGGCGACGGCGGCGGGGTACCGGCGGGGGTCCTCGAAGTCGCAGTAGAGGATAGCGACATTATTTTCGAGGGCGGCAGTGACTTGTTCGAGGCTGCGGCAGAGGACGATGAGTTGAGGCTCGGGCGGCAGATGGGAATCGGCACGGTGGCTGGCGGCGAGGACCGGTGCCTGGGGTTCATAGGCGGTTACACGCCGGCTCAAGCCGGCGCTCCATGCGTGGCGCTCGGCGGCGCTTAGTTTGGCAACGAGATCGCGGCGGAGCTGGTTGAGGGCGGAGATGGCGAGGTGACAAGAGCCGACGAGTTGATTATCGAGAGACGCCAATTCGTAGGACGAATCGCCGAGGCGCCCGAGCTGGGCCGTGAGCGTCTCGGTTGTCAGGGAATGCTTGGCGGCTGGCTCCAGCACCAGCGCAGAGCTGACGGTCGCCAACTGGCGGACTGCGCCGCTATCATGGGCGGCGGCTGCCAAGGTCAGCGGCGTGCCGAAACTACCGCTGAGCGTGAAATGCAGCGGAAATTTTTTCTCAGGGGGGCGGGCGTTTTGCCAGAACCGGCGGATCTCGCTTTCGAGTTTTGGATCGGACGTTTTGTAAAGTGTGTGGCCCGGTTTGATGCGCTCAAAATTGATGCCGCTGTACGTCCGGTGAAATACCAGTATGTCGTCCTCAATTTTCCAGATGCGAGCCCCTTGTTCGAGGTCGCGGTTTTCCCCGGCATCAAACACGACGCCATCGCCGGGCGCAATGGGCACCCCGCTGGTGGCCCCGAGTTTAATCCAACCGGGGCCACAGGCGGCGATCGTACCTAACAATGGCCCGCGTTTCTTGCCGTAGCGGCCGTGGGTCAGATAGGGATGGTTTTCGCCGGCGAGCCAACCGGTACTCAGGCCGCGGGAAAACATCATTTCCAAGGCGTAGCGGTCGTCCTCGGTGATGGGTGAGGGAGCGGCATGAATGTTAGATACAGCGCCACAAGCGGCGATCGCCTTACGATAGACGCGGGTGACAGCGGCGACGTACTCAGCGGACTTGAGGCGGCCTTCGATTTTGAACGAGCGCACCCCGGCGAGCAACAAATCCGGGATAAGATCCACCGCCGCG
The DNA here is from genome assembly GCA_037133195.1 of Verrucomicrobiota bacterium. Lineage (GTDB taxonomy): Bacteria > Verrucomicrobiota > Verrucomicrobiia > Verrucomicrobiales > Akkermansiaceae > Luteolibacter. Next base: position 9,142 of record JBAXOP010000222.1, read on the forward strand.
AGGTCTTGCGGGCTGAGCAGGTAACGGACTTCACCGAGTTCGCGGGATTGGCCATCGACGACTATTTCGTAGGGCATGCGGCAGGCTTGTGCGCATTCGCCGCGATTGGCGCTGCGTTACAATAAACTGGAGTACTATTATCTGGGTACCTCATCATTTTTGCTACTGTGC
>JBAXOP010000223.1:0-9310 GCA_037133195.1 Verrucomicrobiota bacterium
CCACGCTCTCACCGCAATCGCGAATGTTCCCCTTGCCAGTGTCCGGCCGCAGCCTCGGACTCGGCATGCTCATCTCGGCATTGATGCTCGCTTTGGCCGACCCCAAACTCGGCCTGCCGGGCCTCGCCGCCATCGGTGAAGCCCTCGCCGCTAACGGACTGAAAAGTTGGTTTACCGTAGGCCACGCCTGTCATGTCGGCGGCGGGGTGGCCGGATACGGGTACGCCAGATGGATCCTGCGCCCCGGCCCGACGCTGCGGCACCTGCGCCATGACCGTCAGCGCCGCGAGGCCAAGCAAGAGAAGGAGCGGTAGGATTAATGATCCGCTTGTGGCTTACCATCCTTATTGCCGCGGCCATCGCCGTGGCCTTTGGAGACGGCACCCGGCGCTTGGCGCTGATGCAAGGCTCCGGTGGGATTGGGCGGCTGTGCTCCTGGAGATGTGGGGGCGACGACATGCCCGCGCCGCTGGTCTGTCGCTTGGAAAACACCGCCTTGCGGGTTCACTCGACCCGTTTGGTAATTATTGTTTACCGATTGGCCAGCCGGGTAACGCAGGGCGGAATTGACGGCGGGTTGGCCAGTCGGGTAGCGGGTGGAGGGATTGGCAGGGGCGCTGGTGTAGCGTGGCTGGAAAGTGCCAACTGGCGGCTGGCTTGGATTATGGGTGCTGGCATAATTGGCGGTAGTGCTGTGTGTGTAGGGCGCGGCTCTTTGCTGAATCAGCGGCTGGTTTCTGGAAATAGGTGCCTGTTGGCGAACCTGATGCGCCCATCCGTAATTGGAACTCCGATATGCGGATTCCCGATTGTGGTAATTGGATAGGGTAACATTCACTACACGGGTGGGCGGCGGACAGTACGAGCGGTTATACCCGTAAGGATGCGGCGCGCCGACGACAAGCATCGGCCGGTAACCCACCGGGTAGTAGCCGTACAGGTAGGGATCATAATAGCAACGCCGGTGGTAATCGTAGTAGCAGTAGCAATTCGGGTCATAACCCCAGCGCGGATTGCCCGTGCTGATAAAAAGCGAGGTGGAAAAACCGCTCCCCCCGTAGCCATGACCTTCCCCGTAACTGGCACCCCCTTCGTAGCTGGTGCTGTAAGTACCTCCCGTCAAGTAGTTCGGATCGTAGGCACAAGATCCCATGGCCAAGACCAACACGGCAGCCATCGCGGCACCGCTCCAACAGCGAAAATGTTTCAGCATACCATTGTGACGGCCAGGGAGCGTCTATATTCAAAAAACCCAAAGATTTTTCACAGGAATATCGCCTGCGTGTTGACAGCAGGTGCTGCTTTCGCGTTTCTTTGGTCAGCCCCCGCAGTTTTTCATGCACACTCCCATTCTTGTCACTGGTGGAGCCGGATACATCGGCTCGCACACCGTTCGTCTACTAGCAGCCCAAGGCAGACCCATTGTTGTGCTCGACAACCTGGCGTATGGCCATCCGCAAGCAATCATTGATCCGGGCGTGGAACTGGTCATCGGCGAAGTGGGCGACAGCGAGTTGCTGCGGGAGCTGTTTACCAAGCACCGGTTCGGCGCGGTGGTGCATTTTGCCGCCTACGCCTATGTCGGCGAATCCGTCACCAATCCCCTCAAGTATTACCAAAACAATACAGCCGAGCCGATCAAGCTGCTACAAGTGATGCAGGAGTTCGGGTGCAAGGTGTTTGTGTTTTCCTCCACTTGCGCCACCTACGGCGTACCCGACGCCCTGCCCATCACCGAGGCCAATGCCCAGGTGCCGATCAATCCTTACGGCCGCAGCAAACTCATGGTCGAGTGGATGCTCGCGGATTGCGACCGGGCTTGGGGCTTGCGCAGTGCTTGCCTGCGCTATTTCAATGCCAGCGGTTGCTCGGCAGATGCCAAAATCGGTGAGGACCATGATCCGGAAACCCACCTCATTCCCCGGGTGCTGATGGCCGTCACCGGCGAAATCGACCACCTCGAAGTCTTCGGCACCGATTACCCAACACCCGACGGCACCTGCATTCGCGACTATATCCATGTCGAGGATTTGGCCGATGCCCACGCCCGTGCCCTCGACCATCTGTGCGCCGGCGGCTCATCGCTGCAATGCAACCTCGGCACCGGCGTCGGCGTTTCCGTTAAACAAATCATCACCGCCACCGAGGAAATCACCGGACGGCCCGTCCCGGTCAGCTACGGCCCGCGCCGCCCCGGCGATCCCCCGCTGCTGGTGGCCGATCCAACCCTCGCCAAGCGCCTCCTCGGCTGGGAAGCCTCACGCAAGGATGTGCGCGATATGCTCCGCCCCGCTTGGCTGTGGATCAATGGCCCCCTCCATGGCCGCTATCCGAAAAAAAAATCATCGTAATCGCCATGTATTGACGCTACCCATTGCCTTTTCGCAGAAATCCGCCATAATCATTTTTCAAACCCGCCGCTCAAAACCATGCGCACCCAACCACCTACCGACCGACCACCCACCGCCCGTCCCATGCCGCAGCGTTCCGGCTTCTCCCTAGTCGAGTTGCTGACGGTCATCGCGATCATATCCGTACTCATGACCGTAGCCACCGTCGGCATCGGCAGCATGCTCTCCGGCAAGGGAGTCACCACTGCCGTGTCCACCACCGAAGCGGTGTTTGCCGAAGCCCGCGGCTTGGCCATGGGCAAACTCACCAATGCCGCAGTGCTTGTGAGTATCCAAGACCCGACCAACATGGAAACCTACCTGCGCCGCTTGGTCGTGGCCTACAAGGAAATTGATCCGATCACCAACGTGCAAAGTAGTGAATGGACGTTGGCGAGCCGCGGCGTCACCCTCCCCGAAAAAGTCTATTTCAGCCAGACACTCAGTTGCAAAGACCACAAAAACGGCGGCGGCAGCATCGCTAAGGTGTCCCTCGCCGGTGCCAATGTGAAACGTGACTACCAAGGCCAATACCTCATCTATGAATTTAACGCCGAGGGTATCTGCACCACTCCCGGTGCCAGTTTCGTCGTCGGCAGCGGCATCCGCGTAAACGGCGCTTCCGAGACCCGCCCGCGCCTGATTCAATCCTCCAAACGTGACTTCGGCGGCTTTGTCATCTGGCGCAATGGCAGCACCTCGCTATTTCGCAACCCTCTGCAAATCCTTAAAAACGGCGATAACATCACTTTCTTCTAACCCATGACCAGCCCCCACTCCGCCCGCCACTCCGGCTTCACCTTGCTGGAAACCGTCATCGCCATCGGCGTACTCGCCGTGTTGCTCACCGCCTTCATGTACGCCTTCGGGCCAGCCATGTCCGGCATCCGCCGCTCCATCAATATCCAGGAAGCCGACCGCCTAGCCTCCACCTTGGAAAGCGAACTGACGACCCTGCGCAGCGGTCAGCAAACCGCCGACATTAAGACCGGCTTCGACAAGTCATTTCAATGGATCATGCAAGCCAACGAGCCCGCCACGGCGCTTTTTGTCTATCAATACTGTGGTGATCCGGCCAAGCACCGCGCTGACGGCACCCTTGAGCCTGTGCTCAAAACCGGCGGTGTAGTCGGCAAGGATTACATTGTGTTGCCGATGGTACGGCGGCTCGACGACACGTTGTTTCTCAAGGACCTCGATGCGCTGCAAGGAGTGGTATTCTACATCAAGTGTACCCAACTCATTTACAATAAGGACAAGGGCCTTATCCCTGGCACCGCAGGCACTATCAGTGATCCGCAGGATGGCACCCCGGCCAGCAAGGCCGACGACTATAAGGAGGCGGTCATTGCTTTCTCCGCCGATTTCTACAGTATGCCCGCCAATAATCAGGCCTACTTCAGTGGCCCTAACTTCAAGAAAAACTTTAAACTCACCAAAAAGCCAATCTTCACCCGCAATCTGGCAGTGCGCAGGTAGCCCTCACCCGTTTGCCACAAGCTTATGAAAACCTTCCGCCCCCATCCCCGCCGCCGCGGCTTTACTCTCGTCGAGTTGCTCATTGCCATGGCCATCACCACCATCATTGCCTCGGTGCTCATATCCGTGACCGCAGTGGCCATCGACTCGTGGAACCGCAGCCGCGCGGAATTGCGTGCTTCCCGCCAAGCGAAGTTTATGGTCGATACGATAGCCAAGGATTTCGAGAGCCTGGTCACCCGCCGCGGCAATAAGTTCGAATGGCTCTCCGCCAAAACTGCCACCCCTCTCCCAGGCTCCGACAAACAAAAAAGCTCCAACGCCTCCAAACTTATCTTCTTCACCGCCGCCACCGACCGCTACGAGGGCAAGATCAACTCTCCCGATGACAAGGGCGGCGATGTCTCATGCGTGGCTTACGACCTCCAATACAAGGACCCTATCGACGGCGGCAACGGCAACTTCTCCACCTTCACCCTCAACCGCTTGTTGGTCAATCCAGACCTCGCCTTCGAAAACCTCCTCGGTAAAACAGAATTGGAAACTGCCTTCCAAAGCTATAGCACTCAGATGAGTGACCTGAAAAACTTCGTCTGTGAAAATATCTATCAATACAGCGTCACCTTTTACATCGAAGTAACCCAAAACCCGGGCACCGCCAAGGCATCCACTCTCAGCGTTCCAGTGACCATCGGGCCCACCGCTGGCAGCGGCCGGGTCGTTGACTTCCGGATTCAGGGCGGCGGCATCCAACTGGCGGCTAGCCCATCCTCGAACGTCACTATTGAGGAAATAAAGGCGGGTCGTGTTGCCGCAGTGGAAATTTCCCTCACTGTTATTTCAGATTTTGGGATGCAACAGATGCGCGGCGAAAAAAACCTCGTCGGCAATGCCATGACCAAGTTTATGGCCAAAAATTCATTCCAATACTCCAAGCGCGTGGCGCTGCCGTGTATGTGAAAAACGTACGCCTCGCCATGACCTAGTCTCTTCGCATGCAAGTAACAATTCAGGGTCAGACGCAGCATTTTCGTACGGTCGCATTCGATGCCCCATCTAACGAGGTGCGCTTGATCGAGCAACGCCTGCTGCCACACGAATTCCAAGTGATCGCCACGAGCGACTTCCGCTCCACCGCCAGCGCTATCCGCGATATGGTGGTGCGCGGTGCCGGGGCTATCGGCGCCACCGCCGCTTATGGCTTGGCCCAGGGCGCTCTGGCGTTTCGCGGCAGCAACCTAACGAGCTTCGAGGCACACGTTTCACACGTGTTCGAGACACTGCGCGACGCCCGCCCCACGGCAGTGGACCCGCTCAACGCGATGCTCGAGGTGCGGCGCAAAATGCAGCTAGGCACCTCGGTGGCTGAGCAACAGGCACTGGCACTAACGGCTGCGGAGGATTTCGCCGACGAGGATGTGGCGCACTGCCGGGCGCTGGGTGAGGTGGGCGCGCCGCTCATTCTCGAGGGCATGCGTGTGCTCACCCATTGCAATGCCGGGTGGCTGGCATTTGTGGATATTGGCAGCGCCACCGCACCGCTCTATGCAGCCCAACAACTTGGCCGCTCGTTCCACGTTTATTGCGACGAAACCCGGCCACGCTCGCAAGGTGCCACCCTAACCGCCTGGGAACTCGCTCAACAGGGGATTTCCCATCAAGTCATCGCCGATAACGCCGCCGGCTTGTTGTTCGCTCGCGGCCTAATCGACCTAGTCATCGTCGGCAGCGATCGTACCCTCGGACGCAGCGGTGAGGTCGCTAACAAAATTGGCACTTATACCAAGGCGGTGCTCGCTAATCGCCACGCTGTCCCATTCTACGTGGCGATCCCACTCTCGACCCTCGACTGGAACCTGCACAGCGGCGCCGATATCCCGATCGAGGAACGCGACCCGGAGGAGGTGTTAGGTGCGTGGGGACTAACAAATTCAGGCAATCGCGAGTACGTTCGGGTGGCTAACCCGTCTAGCGGTGCCTACAACCCGGGCTTCGATGTGACCCCGGCGGATCTCATCACCGGCATCATCACCCCGGTGGGTATCTTCCGCCCGCATGACCTGTGGCAACACCGCCTCAGCCTCGGCGGATAGACCGTGGAATCATCCCGAGTAACTTCCCCGTCAAGGGACTCGGGAGGATTAAGTGACAGCGGAAACGCCCGGTGTTAGATGCGACCTACTCTTGGAGGGCAGCTTTTTCCTTAGTTTGCTTGTCCAATTTGGCTTTGGCTTCCTTGGCGGCTTGGGCAGCGAGTTTCTTATCTTCGTCGGCCTTGCGGCGGGCAGCCACCTCGGCGGCTTGCAGCGGGCGGAGTTTGGCGTGGTAGTCGGTCGAGCGGGCCAAGCGCTGTTTATTGAACAACAGACCACCGAAGCGATCGGAGGTACTCAGTTCATACTCGCCATCCATATAGATTGAATCAAATGGGCAGACCTCGGCGCAAATTCCGCAATTCATGCAAACGGACACGTCGATATCAAATACCTTGGGGCGTTTGAGCGACTTGCCATTCTCATCACGGTCCAGCACGATATATATGCATTGCGGCGGGCATTCGTTCTCACAAATTGAGCAAGCGGTGCAGCGCAACCCGGCCATGGCGTCGGTGCCATCATACACTAGGAAAGGGAAATTGCGGAAATTGGGGCTGATGGTGACGCGCTCCTCAGGATACTGCACGGTGGTCATCCGGTCCTTGCGGTAATAGCTTTGGACCATGTTGATGGCGGTCACGGCCAAGCCCTTGAGCAAACCGATGCCGGGCAGCGTCCAAGCGACCGGAGGCGGCGTGCTGGGAGTGCGGGAGGAAGTTGCTGGATGTTCCATGGACTTAGGTGAAGGCAGGTGTTTGGCAGTCGAAGCGGGCAAATCCGGGCATGATGCCAGGCCCACAGTGGCGCGGGCATCCTGTCCGCAGCCTAGTAGCTACACGGGAGATCATGCCATTGCTGCCGCAAGCAATATGCTGTAAGCCGCGGGCAGGATGCCCGTGCCACGATAGGGCAAGGCTCATCGGTCCACCTCCCCTAACACGATATCGACGCTACCGAGAATAAGGACGACGTCCGCGAGGTCGAGGCCCATACACATATCTTCGAGCAAGGTCAGATTGATGAAACTAGGCGGGCGGATGCGATAACGGAACGGCTTGGCCGAACCATCGCTGATGAGATGGAAGCCGAGTTCGCCCTTGGGGCCTTCGATGCGGGCGTAGGCCTCGCCCACCGGCGGCTTGAAATTGCGGATCTTCGCCTTGGGGTGGATATAGGCACCTTCAGGTAATTGATCGAGGGCCTGGCGCAGGATGGCGAGGCTCTCGCGCAATTCCAGGAAGCGGATCATCAGACGGTCGTAGCAATCACCGGTGGTACCCAGCGGAATGCGGAATTGGAAGCGATCATAGATACCGTAAGGCTCGGCCTTGCGGATATCATAGGCCACGCCAGCAGCACGCAGCATTGGCCCGGTGATGCCGCCATTTATCAGGGTTTGCTTAGGCAGCGCACCGATATTCTGGGTTCTGGCAATTAGAATTTCATTACCGGTCACGAGGTTTTCCAACTCATCAAGAAACCGCGGAAATTCATTCACCAACACGCTGGCCTTGGCCGCCCAGCCATCCGGCAAATCGTTGCGGCAGCCGCCGAAGCGCATGAAATTGGACATCATCCGCGCGCCGGTCAGGTCTTCGAATAGGTCGAGGATTTTCTCACGTTCGCGGAATGCATACATCAGCGCCGACCCCCAAGCGCCCATGTCGCCGAGGAAAAACCCGACGAAGGCGGTATGATTGATCAGGCGGGTGAGTTCGGCGGTGATGATGCGGATATACTCGGCGCGTTCCGGCACCTCGATACCGGCGAGTTTTTCCACAGCTTGAGCGTAGGCCCAGTTATTGGTCAGCGGGCAGATATAGTCGAGGCGGTCTGTGAAGGGCATCGACGAGAGATAAGTGACGCCCTCGGCGATTTTCTCGTGATTGCGATGGAGGTAGCCGAAAACCGGTTTGAGGCTCACCACGGTCTCGCCGTCGAGCACCACATTCATGCGGAATACACCGTGGGTGGATGGGTGCTGCGGGCCTAACGAGACATGCAGCAATTGATCCTCGTCCAACTCCGGCTTGGAGGCGGAAGTGGCGGCGGACGACGGAAGGGACATGAACGGGTCGGATATCATTCTGGTGAACTCAGCTAGTAACCTCGGCTTTCAAATTTCAGTTTTTCAGTTTTCAGCTTTTCAGTTTAGCGTCATAATGCAGTCGGGCCTTATCCAAGACAGCGTCGTGAGGAGTTGGTTCGTATTGGTAATCGTCTGGTGCCACATAATCCTTACGCATCGGGTGATCGAGAAACTCATCCCACATCAAAATGCGCCGCAGGTCCGGGTGGCCGGTGAATTTGACACCGAACAAATCAAAGATTTCGCGTTCCTGATACTCGGCGCTGCGATAGACCGCCACCACCGATGGGATATGCACCTGATTAACGCGATCCACGGTGCGTGCCCGCAAGACCAGCGGCCCCATGCGGCGGGAGGTTGAGTAAAGGTGATAGACGACCTCCAAAAACCCACATTCGGCCGGCGTACTGCCTTCGGGCGGTATCGCCACGGCGTCGGCTTTGGCCGGTTCTGGCCAATCCACGCCGGTCACGTTGGAAAGAAAATCAAAGGCGAGGTCTGCGGAATCGTGGAGGAATTGGCAGACAGCGACGAGGTGCTCGGGCGCAACGAGGAGCGAGTCCTGGCCGGAAGGACCGGGGTTGCGCAAGTGGGCGAGAGTGGCCGCGGGCAACGCGGCGTGCAAGCGAGTGAGGATAGTGGGAAGATCAGGCGTCATGATGCGCTGGCGTCGCGGGTGAGGCTGGGCGGATTCCAAACGAGCGGGTTGAAGGCCGGCTCAAGGTCGTGCCCTCCGAATTCGGGCACCGGCAGGTCGCCCGGGCCGTTAGGATCCGCGTGGCGGGCGCGGTGACGGCCCATGAGCTTTTCCTTGGCAATTTTTTCGCGCAACGTGATGAGTCCGTGGAGCAGCGCCTCGGGCCGCGGTGGGCAACCGGGGATAGATACATCCACCGGAATGAAGCGATCCACGCCCTTGAGTACGTTGTAGCCATCCTTGAACGGGCCGCCGGAAATCGCGCAAGCTCCCATAGCGATGACGTATTTCGGCTCGGCCATCTGGTTGTAGAGACGCACCACTTGCGGTGCCATCTTCTTCGTCACCGTGCCGGCTACTATCATCAAATCCGCTTGTCGCGGCGACGGCCGGAATACCTCAGCTCCGAAACGCGCCATGTCGTACTTGGCCATGGTCGCAGCGATCATCTCGATGGCGCAGCAGGCGAGGCCAAATTGCAGGGGCCACAGCGAACTGGCACGCCCCCAATTGATCAAGCTCTCGAAGGAAGTGACATGCACTCCCTGCGATTTCAGGT
>JBAXOP010000224.1:0-9271 GCA_037133195.1 Verrucomicrobiota bacterium
AATTTTCAATCCGCTGCTCTACCAACTGAGCTATCGGGCCATGACACAGCCACCCCTGCGGGTGGGCGGGGAAAATGACGCAGGGCGCGGCGTTTGACAATCAGAAAGTGAGAAATCAGTGATTTTTAGCCAAGAGAGGGAATACCGGCGGTCATTTAAGGAAAACCTCGCGGGCCTTGGCACCCTCGCCGGGGCCGACGATGCCGCGCTGTTCGAGGATATCGACCATGCGGGCGGCACGGGTGTAGCCGAGGCGCAGGCGTCGCTGCAACAACGAGGTACTGGCCTTGCGCTCTTGGCGCACCACTTCGATGCATTTCATGACAAGTTCCTCGTCGGCCTCGGACACATCATCATCCTCATCGCCGTCCTCGTTAATAGACGATTGGATATCGGTTTCATATTTGGGTTCGCCCTGTTTGGCGCAATGATCGACGATGCGCTCGACTTCGGCGTCGGACAGGTAGGCACCTTGGGCACGCTCGAGTTTGGCGGAACCGGGCGGCAGATAGAGCATATCGCCCTTGCCGACGAGTTTATCGGCACCCTTGGTATCGAGGATGACGCGGGAATCGAGGGCGGAAGAGACCTGGAAAGCGATGCGGCAAGGGATATTGGCCTTGATGATGCCGGTCACCACGTCGGCACGCGGCGTCTGGGTGGCAATAATGAGGTGAATGCCGGCGGCGCGGGCCTTTTGGGCGATGCGGGCGATGCACATTTCCACGTCGGCCGGGGCCGTCTGCATGAGGTCGGCCAACTCGTCGATCAACACGACGATATAGGGGAAACGCTCTGGGATTTGGTCGTCATCGGGGATGAGGTCTTCGAGGTCCTCCTCCTCGCTCAGGTCGCCGGATTCCAAAGCGCGGGCGATTTCTTCGATGGCAGCCTCATCGACCGGGGGTTCGGGCTTGGGCGGCGGGGCGTCGGGAGATTTTTCGGGGCGAGGGCGGTTATTGAAGCCATCGAAATTGCGCACGCCCTCTTTGGCGAACATGCGGTAGCGTTTTTCCATCTCGTTGACCACCCACTTGAGCGCGGCGACAGTCTTTTTGGGATCGGTGACCACCGGCACAACCATGTGGGGCAGCTTGTTGTACATCTGCATTTCCACCACCTTCGGATCCACCATGATGAAGCGCAATTCATCGGGGCCGAACTTGAAGAGGATGGACGCAATAATCGAGTTGATGCAAACCGATTTGCCGGAACCGGTGGCACCAGCGACTAACAAGTGGGGCATGGCCGCCAAATCTCCGATGACGGTTTTTCCGTAAACGTCCTTGCCCAGCGCCAGCGGGATTTTTTTCTTGGCGGAGCGAAACTCGGGGTCGTGCAACAATTCGTGGAGGGGCACGGCGACCTTGAGCGAATTGGCCAACTCGATGCCGACGGTGTCTTTGCCGGGAATAGGCGCGAGAATATTGATGCGCTCGGCACAGGTGGCTCGCGCGATGTCTGCCTCTAACTGGGAAATGCGCGACACCCGCAGCCCGGTGGACGGATAAATCTCGTAGCGGGTGATGGTCGGACCGCGGGTGATGTCGCCGGCGGTCACCTCGATGCCAAAGGCTTTGAGTGTATCGATGATGGTTTGCTGGGTGTAGAGCAACTCAGCACGGTTGGCTTCCGGGGCGTCCTCGATTTCTTCCGCGTCGAGCAGGTCAAAGCCCGGTAACTCGTAATCCTCGAACCCGGAGACCGAAAGCGATTGATGAGCGAGTTTCTTGCGCTCAAAGGGCCTGGCACCGGAAGTGGCAGGATTGGCGCTGCGGCGCTGGGAGGCATCGATGATTTGCGGCGGCGGGGTATCGCGCAGCGGCAGCAAGCCCTGGAGGTCGTCCTCATCGGCGGCTTTGGCAGCGGCGGCGCTCGTGGCTGCCTCGCGATCTTTACGCCGCCGCTCGCGCTGGCGTTCCCGCTCAGCGAGCATCGCAGCCTCGCGGGTGGCCACCCGGTCCACCTCACTGCGCCCGGCCCGCCACTCGTGGTAGCGAAGACGGCAAAGACGGTAACAGGTTTTGATGAACTTCACCGGCGTCTGGCCGGTAAGCAAAATCAGCGCGATAAGATAGGCTGCGGCACTCAACAGCAAGGTGCCGGCCCGCCCGATGAGCTTGGTCAGCAGTGAGCCACCCAATACGCTGCCGATCACCCCGCCCGGGCCGTAGCCTTTGCAGCGTGCCGCCCACTCCGTGAAAAAAAAGTTGGCGGCGTCCAAAAAACACGCGGCCGCCACCAGCAAGACCACCACGCCGAGGATCAGGCGCGGCCACAGCCGCTTGTCGAAGGCCATTTTCACCACGCCGAACCAAATCAAGGCGACCGGGACCAGGCAGGCCGCCGCACCGAACAACAAGATCTGCGCAAACCCCAACACCCCTCCCACCGGTCCTATGAAATTTGCACCGCCCTTAGCGGATTTTTCGGAAAACGGCTCCAGCAAGCCCCAACTCGGCAAATCCGCCGGACTGTAGGAAACCAGCGCCAGCAGCAGCACCAACCCACAAACCACCAGCATGATCCCAATGATTTCATTGGACCACTTTCGGGGCTCCGGCGGCACACCGCGTTTTTTGTTGTCCCTTATTCCCATGAATGGCTTCCCAGCAACTCTGGCCGGTTTGCGCCGCAAAGCAAGATTGTTTTGTCTAGTGTAATATCCTGTTTATTGGCTTGATAGATCCGCCTTGGCGGGGATTGGGCAGTCGGGGGATTGGGCTTGACGGGCCGGAAGCGATGAAGACACTCATCGGCACGATGATAGCACGACTGCGAGGCAAAGTATTGGAAGCCTATCCAAACCGGCTGGTGGTGGACGTGCATGGGGTGGGCTACGAGGTGTTGGTGCCGTTCTCGACGTTTGACCGCTTGCAGGCGAGCGCCGGACTGGAGGTGGACTTGCGCACGCATCTGCATATCCGGGAGACGGCTCACACACTCTATGGCTTTGCCACCGAGGAGGAACGCGACGTATTCCTGATGCTCATCGACCGGGTCAGCGGCATCGGTCCGGCCATCGCCATGGCGGTGCTCAGCGGCATGCCGGTGGCGCGTTTCAAAACTTGCGTGGTGGCCGGCGAGGTGGCCGAATTATCCCGCATCAAGGGACTAGGCAAAAAAACCGCGGAACGCATCGTACTCGAACTCAAGGACAAGGTAGGCGTGGCAGACACTTGGCAGCACGCGGCCGCAGGTGCCATGAGCGCCTCCGCCGCCGACGCTGAACTGGCGCTCATCGCCTTGGGCTACAAACAAGTGGACTCCCGCAAGGCGGTGCGGCGGGTGTTGGATGAGGATGCGGCAGCAACTACGGAGAGCCTGATCCGCGGGGCCTTGCGCAGTCTCCAAGCCTAGACCGGCGGAGCCTCAGACACAAGACACAGAACTCAGCGTTCGCCCTCAGAACCACCACGCTGTCGAGCGAGTTGGTTCTGAGGTCGAACACTGAGTTCTGAATCTTCCTGCCCATTTTATCTGCGATTTTCGGGCTAAATTCTCCAATTTGCCGACTGTCCGATTTGCCGCCTTGCAAGCGGACCAAGGATTGCCATACTTTGCCGCGTTCCCGGCTGGGAATGGACCATGACTACGAACCTGCTCGACCCTAACAACCACGCCCCGCCAGTGGCAGCGGCGGATTTGTGGAATGACGTGGACGAGTTGCCCAGCCTGACGCACGAGCCGGTCGGGGTGATCCTGCCAAACAAACGGGAACGAGCCGTACCCGCACCGTCCCACAGCGGGTCCATTCATGCGCCCCCCCCGGGGCTGCGCATCAATGTAATTTCGGCGGCGCGACAATCGACAGCGACAGCGGCTGTATCAGCTGCGCCGGCTGTATCCATTAATGAGTACGGCGGTGAAATCGTCAGATTGGAACAGGCGCAGACCAAGGGGCTGTTTCAAGCCACAAAAGCCATTCCGGCGCAACCACTGGTCGCTGTGCCGAACACGCGTGATTTGCAGGGTGAGGGCCATGATTGGGGGCGGACCTCACCGAATCCGCTGCGTTGGTTGATCCTTGCCGGGGCCGGGGTCGGAGGGGTGCTGGTGGCTGCCTTGGCCACCCAGGAATTGTTGCTCACGCCAAAGCCGAGGGCCCAGATAACTTGCCCCGAATTGGTCGAGACCCCACCGATCGCACAAATACATGGCTTCGAACTCGACGGTCCCTGCGAGGAAAATGCCCGCGCCTTACTCGCGACGTATGCCAAGACCACCTCTCCCGATGCTGTCTTGCCGCTGATTCGCGATGCCCCTCGCCTCACCTCTCGCCTCACTCAGGACTGGCAGCCGTGGCAGGTCCCGGCTGACTGGTCGCCGAATCGTAACGCCACTTGGCGGGTCAGCGCGGATGGCGGCAAAAGCCACGGTTGTTTGAGTGGCCGCAGGCCCGACTACACCCCGTACCAAGTGTTTTTTGTCTTGGAGGGCGAGACCCTGCGCATCGACTGGGAGGCCACCGAGGGCCTGGGTGACTCCACTTTTGCTATGCTGGCCCGCGGGCGAGGCGCGGGCGGTGTCATCCGCTCCTATGTCACTCCCGAAAATTTTTATTCGCTGATATTTCCGGAAACGCAATATCGCTCATACAAGCTATTGGCCGCAGATCACGAGCAAGTCGTGTGGGGTTACGTAAAATTGGGGGATCCTGCGGCGGCCGCCCTGTTCAAGGTGTTTGAATCCGCGGAGAATGACGGGATAGACGCGACGGAACAGGCCGTGACGCTGCGTCTGACCACACCACCCGCAGCTGCGCAAAAAAACCAGTGGCTCATTGGAGAGATGCTTCACATTGACTGGGTTTCCCCCTAGACTTACCCCCGTGAGCGACGAAAACATGGCATGGTATCACTGCGGTCGTTGCGGTTTGCTCTTCAAATCGCCGATGACTGATACCCATGAACGCCGCTGCACTAAATGCGGACGCGTCCCTGCGCTCGGCGTGGAAACGCTGCCGCCAACCCCGCAGATGGGCACATCGCTGCCAGCCCCCGCCAGCCAATCAACGCCCCCACAACAAGGGAAAAGTGCTGGCCCACACCGGCATAAGCACAATTTCCTGCTGACCAAAATATTGCTCGGTTGGGCGCTCACGGTTGTGCTCATGGTGCTCGCCGTGCGCTACTTCTGGCGAGACGACACGACCCGAAATACCGCCAAGTCCGCTATCACCGAAGTGGCAGGCACCAGTGGCGACGAAGCCGTCGTCAACCTCAACCAAGCACTGCCGGCTTGCCACGCGGCACTTGGCGGGTTTTTTATCGCCAACACTCCAGAGCAACGCAACCAATTCGTGCTCAATCCGGTGGCCACCGCCGGGCGCATGGCCCGCTATTACGATCTGAATCCATCCGTCAAAATAAATCCCAAGACCGTTACAAGCACGGCCAATTCATTGCTGGAATTGCCATCGGGGCGGGCAGTGGAAAGCCGTTGGAGCGCGCCAGACGGGCGCACACTCGACTGCGTGTTTGTCCAACAAAATGGTGAGTGGCGCCTCGATTGGGAACATTTTGTCCGCTACAGCGATTATCCGTGGCAACTCTTTCTCACCGGTGCCGGGGAACCGGAGCTGGAATTCCGCCTGCTGGTCCGCGAGCGTTTGGTCAAACAACGCAACGAGTCGAGCCTCATGAGCTTGGTGTTCTATCAGCCACGCTTCGGTTATCCGGACCAAACGACCTCCGCATCTCCGGAGTTTCTCGTCAGACGCGACAGCCCCGATGGCCGCTTGCTCACCGCCGCTTTCAAGAAACATGACAAAGGCGAGCCGTTGTACGCTTCCAAGCTCCCATACCTCGAGTCCCCAGACATGCTCCGGGTCCGCGTGCGGCTGCGGCGCCTGCCAACCGCTCCCGATTCCGATTCCGCTTTCACTTTCCAATTGGTCAAGGTTCTGGCCTGTCACTGGATGACCCTAGACGACCCCGGCGTGGCGCTGCCGCCCGCCGCGCCTTAGGAGAGACCGTTAACGGAGCGCTGGCTTCAGCCGGCGCGTATGACCCGCTGAACCCGAACTCCGAAGCCGAAATCTGCGATCATCTGCGGTTCATTATTCTTTCTAGGCTAACAGCAACAACCTTGGCTTTTCAAGGACTCTAGCAGGGGCCGGCCAAGGCGGCACGCATCACCGCCAGCGGCGTGCTGCCAGGGAACCACTGCTGAAATGCCAGCGCGCCTTGATGAATGAGCATCGGCCTCCCGTTGGCCGTGCGGCAACCCCGCGCCGCCGCTTGCTCCAACAGCGGGGTCGGTTTCGGTTGATAGACACAGTCGTACACCAGCTGCCCCGGCCTCAGCCACGCCGCCGGCACCACAGGCGCTTCTCCGGGCTTGAGACCGACCGAGGAGGCGTTGACGATTAAATCCGCGGCGGCGCAGGCCGCCTCCAGCGCCGGATCGGCCAGCGCCAGCGCCGCCATTTCACAATCCGCTGCCAGTTCCTGCAACCTAGCCACCACCGGCGATAGTTTCTCTAACGTCCGATTGACCAGCGCCAAACTTTTGACCCCCTCCATCACGCATTGCGCCGCCAACGCCTGACCGGCGCCACCGCCCGCCCCGAGGATGACCACCTTGAGTTCGCCCAGCGCGACGCGGAACTCATCCGCGATGGCTCTAACAAATCCCGGACCATCGGTGTTGCTGCCGCGCGTTTGTCCGGCCTCGAAGCACACCGTATTAACTGCGCCCAAGGCCTGCGCGGAGGCGTCCACCACGTCGCAGCACGCCATCACCTCAAATTTGTGCGGTACCGTTACATTGCAACCGATAAACCCCAACTCACGCATCCGCCCCAACGCCTCGCCCACCCGCCCCGGTGCCACCTCCAACCGCACATAGCGTGCCGCGATGCCCGCCGCATCCAACGCCGCCTGCTGCATGCGCGGCGAGGCCGAGTGGGCGATGGGCGAACCGATGACCGCCAAGCGTGCGGGTTTGTCCTCCCCGGCATCCAACAGCTCGCGCGACGTGAGATCATGCAATGTGTAAACTTCGGCCATGGGAGGTATGAGATGTGGGTTATGGGTCCGCAAGCGCCTGGATAAATCCGGCGATGCGGGCGCGGCTGCGGTCCTTGCCTAGCAAGCCCAGAATATCGCCCAGATCCGGGCCGTGGGCGCGGCCCGACAGCGCCGCACGCAATGGAAACATCAATTGGCCCGGCTTGGCACCAGCGCCGATCGCCACCTCGTTCAAAGCGGCCTTGGCGGCATCGCCCGACCACTCGCCGATGCCGTCGAACGCCAGCGCCAGCTTTTCCAACAACCCAGCGGCGGCGGCATTTGCGCGGACCTTGGCCACCACCTCCGCATCCAACTCGATGGCATCCGTCAACAGGAAGGCCACCGCGTCGGGCACCTCGCCCAGCACGCGGACCTTGTCCCTGACCGCGGTGGCCACTGCGGTGAAATTCTCCGGCAACGGCAGGCCGGCCTCCCGCACGAACGGTTCGGCCTGACTGGCGAAGACGGTATCACTCAATTTTGCCAGGTGCTGCTGATTGACCCAGCGGCATTTTTCCATATCGAATCTGGCTGGGGCGCGGTTAACGGCCTCAAGCGAGAAGCGTGTGGCGAGTTCGTCCATGGTAAAGATTTCCTCTGCGGTTTTGGGGGACCAGCCGAGCAAGGCGATGAAATTGACCACCGCCGTCGCTAAAAACCCCTGCCGCGGATAATCCCCCACCGCCGCCCCCGCATCGCGCTTCGACATCTTCGAGCCGTCAGGATTGAGAATGAGCGGAATGTGCGCGTACTGCGGGGCCTCCCCGCCCAACGCTTCGATCAATTGCAGGTGCTTGGGCGTGTTCATCAGATGATCCTCGCCGCGAATCACATGCGTGATGGCCATTTCCAAATCATCCACCACATTGACAAAGTGAAACACATACGAGCCATCCGAACGCCGGATCACCATGTCCGGCGTGTTGCTTTCCTCACAATAATCAATGGTCACCTCGCCACACACCAAATCCCGCATCGTCACCGGCCGCCGCTCAAAGCGAAAACGCCATGCCCCGCCGTCCTCGTACACCCGCCCGGTAGCCTCCAGCTTGGCAAACCAAGCATCGTAAATCCCCTTGCGCTCACTTTGAAAATACGGCCCGTAAGCGCCGCCCGCGTCCGGCCCCTCGTCCCAATCGAGGCCGAGCCAGCGCATGCCGTCGAAAATTGCCTGCCGGGCAGCGTCGGTGTTGCGGGCTTCATCAGTATCCTCCACCCGCAACACGAAGGTGCCACCGTGGCTGCGGGCAAACAACCCATTGAACAAGGCGGTGCGGGCCCCACCAACGTGCAAATAGCCGGTGGGCGAGGGCGCAAAACGGGTGCGTACGGTCATGGCCCATGTTTAACCGCCAATCCCTGCGGAGTCTAGCTCCCATCCTCGCGATTTTTCCAGGCTGGCTGCTTTGCCATCAAGGAGAGGTGGCCTCTGGCCGCCATGGCCCATGCGCAGAGCGAGGGCGGTCGCTTGACGGCTCGCTTTTGCGCGTTCCATGGGCTGGCCGGCTCAAGCCGGCGCTCCTTAAGAAAGCGTTTCCGAGAAAACATGCGCCGTCGGCGTCTTCACCCTTGTCAGCGGACGTTTCAACGGCTTGACTGCGCTTCCCCCCAATTTTCCCCACCGTGAAAGCCCACGAAATTTACTCCGCCGTCGATCCCGCCATTGTCAACCAAATGCTCGATTGGTTTCGCGCCAATGATCGCAATGTGTACAAATCGGCGATAGCCACCTTGGCAGGCAACCGCAAGCTGCGCCCTATCTTCATCCAGAAAAAATCCCTGCCCGAGCAGTACGCATGGATCCACAAGACGATGAAAATCAATGCCTGCGACACCATCGGCGAGCATTTGCTGCAAGCTTATCTGATGGCCGGGCAGCAATCGTTGCTCGGAATGTTCTGCGATGGCATGGGCATTCCCCACGATGGCAAGGGCTCGGTGGTGGGTGAGTTACCAAAACGCCTCGATCCGGAGCGCTTGACGGAGACGGTTGAGCGCCTGCTCGGGGTGTTTGAGCCGAAGTTGCTCACCCTTTACCTGCATTGCTTCAACCTGCAGGTGCCCGGCGGCTGGTCGGATCTCTCCGACATTCTCGCCAGCGATACACGCCTCTCGCTCGCCTGAGCACCAGGCCCCCAGAGCCTGGCCCCTTGCGTGCTGTTCATTGCGCTGTAAACTCGCGGCGGTGCAATCTTCCCAATTTTCAGCATTTCAGCATTTCAGCATTTCAGCATTTCAGCATTTCAGCATTTCAG
>JBAXOP010000225.1:0-9261 GCA_037133195.1 Verrucomicrobiota bacterium
GAATTTATGATTTAGGATTTAGTGCTTTCCGTTTCATGCTTATAATTTAGTGCTTCCCCCTCTTCGTTTAGAATTTCATACTTAGGATTTAAAGCTTTCTCTTTATGGCCCGTTCCTCCAACCTAACAATGTGCTCGTTCTGTGGCAAGGGCCACTCCGACGTTAAGAAGCTTATCGCCGGCCCGGGTGTGTATATCTGCAACGAGTGCATCGACGTATGCGCCAGCATTCTCGAAAAGGAACTCGGCGGCGGTCCTCAGAAAGGCCGGACTGCGGCGGAGAAAACCAGCTTCAAAGTGCCCACCCCGGTCGCGCTGCGCGACCAGCTCAACGAGTTTGTCATTGGCCAGGAGAACGCCAAGAAAGTCCTCGCGGTGGCGGTGTACAACCACTATCAGAGGTTGCGTCAGGACCACGCCAAACTGGGGGATGAGTACAAGGATGTGGAGATAGAAAAATCCAACATTTTGCTGTTAGGTCCGACCGGTTCTGGCAAAACCCTGCTAGCTCGCACTCTTGCCCGCACCTTGGATGTGCCGTTTTGCATCGTTGACGCCACCACTCTGACGGAAGCTGGCTACGTCGGCGAGGATGTGGAAAATATCATCCTGCGATTACTGCAGGCAGCCGACTTTGATGTCGCCCGCGCCGAGCGTGGCATCATCTACGTCGATGAGATCGACAAGATTGGCCGCAAGACTGAGAATGTTTCCATCACCCGCGACGTCTCGGGTGAAGGTGTCCAACAAGCGTTGCTCAAAATCCTCGAAGGCACCATCTGCAATGTGCCGCCCCAAGGCGGACGCAAGCACCCGCAACAGGAGTATATTCAAGTCAACACCGAGAAAATCCTCTTCATTTGTGGGGGTGCGTTTATCGGCTTGGAGGATTTGGTCAAGCGCCGGCTCGGCCGCAACACCCTGGGTTTCCACTCGGATGTAAACACCCAGCAACTGGACGACCCGACCATCAACATTCTCGAACGCGTGCAGCCCGAGGATTTGCTGCATTTCGGCTTGATCCCGGAATTCATCGGTCGCCTGCCGGTCATTTCCGCCTTGCGCAAACTCACTGAGGACGAACTCATCAGCATCCTCACCGAGCCCAAAAACTCGCTCATCAAGCAATACTCGAAGCAACTCGCCATGAACGGCGTCAAATTGCGTGTCACCCGTGATGCTTTGCGCGCCCTGGCCGAAGAGGCTGTGCGCCGGGGCACGGGTGCCCGCGCCTTGCGCTCAATCTTCGAGCGCTTGATGTTGGATATCATGTTCGATGTGCCTTCACGCGGCGATATCGAAGCCGTCACTATCAACCGCCCGGTGGTTAATGGCACCCGCCCACCACTGATTCGCCGCCGCCGAGAAAACCAGGACGCCGCCTAAGCTCGGAATGTGGTGGCTCCTTAGCCCCTTGAGCGCTCACTTAACTAAGCAAGACTCAGAACGGAGTCATCTGAAAACCATGCACTCAGCAATTTGATTGATGAGTGATGATGTCAGTCAGCTTGATCGAGCCATACACTCATAGCCCCCTTGTCGCGATTGGCCCAAGCGTAGTAGGGCACGGCGGTGATGGCAAGTGACTGCTGGTCACCGGCCAACGCTTGGCTAGTTATGACGGTGACTCCGCCTAGCAAATCGTTGCGGTGTTCGGCACGCAAAACAGCGGTCTTGGGCAACACCCATTGCGAAATCTTCGTGCCGGGCTGATCGACCGCCTCAAGGCAATACACCAGTGGGCCGCGCATCAACGCCACCTTGCCCCGGTCGGCGGCGACTTTCTCGTGGGCCACAACCCGTTGGACTGGCATCGGCATGTTCAATTCGACCCTGTCGCCAGCTTGCCATGTGCGCTGCAGGTGCACGTAACCATCAGCACCAGGGGTGGCGGCCACGGCCTCGCCATTGAGCTTGAGGGTCACGGGTGCCACCTCGGAATTGGTGAAGTGATACAAATCGCTAGGTACCGGGCGGCCTCGCGCCCACCCCGGGATGCGCAGGCACAGATCGAAGGCACGCGCCGATTCCGGCGTGATGCTTAGGGCCACGCGGCCGTCCCACGGGTACTGCGTTTGCTGGGCGAGCTTGAGCGGCGTGCCATCCTCCAACTTGAGCTTGGCCTCGCCGGCGGCGTACAGGTTGACGAAAATTTGGCGTGGTCCCTGAGCATAAACGAAGCCGCCGATTTGAGGAATGAGACGGGCCATGTTCGTCGGGCAGCACGACAGGCCGATCCACGGGCGGCGGCTGGTCCCCCCCTTGCTGGCCAGCGGGTTTTGGTAGAAGAACTTATCACCGGCTACGGATATGCCCGCCAGCAATCCGTTGTAGAGTGTCAGTTCCATCAGGTCGGCGTACTGGGTTTTGGCTTTGAGCAAGGCCATACGGTATTGCCAGAAAACATGCGTGATGGCGGCGCAGGATTCGCAATATGCAGATTCATTAGGAAGAAGGTAGGCGTCACCAAATCCCTCGTCATCGTATTGCCCGGTGCCCAGTGAGCCTGTCAGATACATTTTGTGGTCCACCACATCACGCCACAGGTCGTCGAGCGCCTGCGCATAGCCGGGTGCCTCCATCAGGCGCACGATATCGGTCATGGCGCTATACAAGTAACCGGCACGCACGGCGTGACCGACTGCCTCGTGCTGGTCGATGACGGGTTTGTGATCCTGCATGCGGCCGTTGCGGGTACGTAACTGGGCGTGCCAAAACTCGCGTTGTTGCTCAGGGGCGAGTTTGCCTTCCGGCTTGACCGGTGGCACAACTGACGCCGGATCAAATAACTTGTGCTCAGTGCCATGGACGTAGCCGCGCTCATCGAGGAAAAATTTTGCTAGTTCGAGATATCGGCGTTCGCCGGTGGCGCGGTACAACCTGATGAGGGCTAATTCCACTTCCTCGTGGCCATCGACGTCGTAGCGCTTATTAGGTCCGAAGATACCGTCGATATGGTCGGCGAAGCGCGTGGCGGCGGCGAGCACCTTGGGTTGGGAGCTGAGTTGGTGCTGTGCGACGGCCATTTCAAAGAAGTGGCCGGCGTTATACATTTGGTGGCAAAGGCGCAGGTCTTCCCAGCGTTTGTCCTGATCCTTGACGATATAATAAGCGATGAGAAAACCATCCGGCTGTTGAGCCGCTAGAATGCGCTCAATGATGGCATCAACGCGCTGGCGCAAGGCGCTGTCGTCGAAGTGCTGCAAGGAGATGAGCGCCCCTTCGAGGGCCTTGTGCAAATCCGAGTCGAACGCGGGATGACCCGCCAACTCACCTGTGAATTTGCCGGCTGCCTTGTCGAAATTTGTGACGTGTCCATCTTTCTCCAGGCAATCGAGTGCGTGTGGCAACGTCAACTTCTGATGGGCTTGCAGGCGCGGCCCCCAGAAACCGCCGCGCAATTCCACTTGGGCGTGATCGACTTCGAGCAAGCCACGCATGGGTGCCGGGACGGCAGTGAGTGGCGCACTCATCACAGCGTGAGCGGCGAGGAGGCTGGCGGCGGATGTTAGATATAGGTGGAGGTGTAAGCTCATGGCTGGGGTGGTTGCTAGCACCCGCCAAGCGGGATGCTATTGGCCCCCTAAAACGCCAGCGCCGCAGCGCATCTTTCACGCCCGGCGCCTTTCCAACCAATGTTTGAGGCACGCTCGGCCACAGTGGCAGAGCGCGGACCCCGGCTTACGGCCTGGGCAGTTGCTTGTGCGCGCCATCACACAGCGGTGCGCCAGCGGTTTGCTTGCACTGGCACCACCAGACGGTGGTTTTCTCGGCGACTTCGTATTTCACCGGCTGCAGGCCGGTGCCTTTGTGGGAACCATCACAAAACGGTTGAGCCGCAGCCCGCCCGCAAGCACACCACCAATAGGTACCGGCTTCGACTTCAAGGGCTAACGGTTTGGTATCACAGACAATAGGTTCTTCGGCCATGCGCGGAGAGTAAACCCATCCCGCCCCGGCGCAATCCCTAAATCAGCAATTTTTTCCAGCGGGCCGCTGGCTTTAACCTCCCCACTAACTAGGCCCGGATGCGGCATGGTAGGGAGCGACGACTTTACTGTCGTCTTTGTGATCTAATCCTCCTCGATGCGCAGGCGTGCAGGCGGAGGCAGGCTGATTTTCTCATCGCTGTCGCCCACGTCGAGGCTATCCAACACATTGGTGCGGCGGCGCATCAGTCCGGCATCCCTGGAGACGGCGGCAGAGCTGGGAACTTCCGCGTGATAAGGGTCGTCGCCTATGACGAAAGGTTCCTTGGGCACCACTGGCACCACGTCGAGGGCGGGCAGGGAGGTGAGAGTGGTTAGACCTTCACTGGTAGTGCCGGAATGAACGCTGCAATAGGCGGGCGATTCGGTGCCGCGACGGAAGCATTCGGTGACGGTTGTGGAGCGGGAGCGCAGTTTGCCGCTGGCTTTGTCTTCGGCCATTTCCTGGCAGAATTGGGTGGCCCGCTGGCCCGACACACTGCACACCGCTACCTCCACTAGATTGTCGGGACCCTCGATTTCACCGCCGCCAAATGCTGGAGCCGCCGCATTCATCGTCGCCTGCCAGACGGGCAGTGCCAAGTCGCGGCTGAACGCCCCCGGATAGATCGGGCCCGCCCCGGCTTGCAGAAACCCAGTCCACACACCACAGACGACGCGCTTGTTGTAGCCCAAAAACCAGGTATCAGAGAAATCGTGGGTGCTGCCGCCTTTGCCCGCCCCGGAAAATGGCTTTTCGAGCAATTTATCGAAGGCACCGGTGGCGCTGCCGCGCTGGCACCCGCCGACCAGCATGCTGTGGATTTGCCATGCGGTGGCCGCATCTAGCGCCTGCCGCGCCATCAACGGCGGGTAGTCGCGGCGATAGATGACGTGGCCCTGGGCATTTTCCACGCGGTCCAGATAGATGAGCTTGGCGGGGCCGAGTTTGCCGCCGCGACCGAAGGCGGCGATAGCGCGCAGGGCTTGTTTCATCGACGCCTCCTCCCAGCCGACACACAGGCGCTGGAGCAACTCGGCGTGTTCCATGGGGAAACCAAAGGCCGCCCCGGTCCGGGCGATGCGTTGCAGGCCGACCAAGCTGCCAAAGCGCACGGTGGCGGCTATTTTTGAATTTTCGAAGGCGCGGCGAGCGGTGATTTTGCCATCATATGTCGGTGCGGCCACCTCCATCCCCCATTCGCCCAAAATCCCCTCGCGGCCGCCAACCATCACGGTGCGGTTGTCCATTGCCTCATCCTCCACCAATGTGACCGGCGTCTGGCTGCCGCTGAAACCCGCGGCATACAAAAACGGGAAAAACGCGGTGCCAAGCGGGCGTTTTCCAGATTCGATAAAGTCGTAAGGAACTTGAGCGTAATCGCGGCCGCCGACGTGTGCGAGCACTTCGCCGGAGTCGTGTTCCACCATCAGCACGGCTCCTTGCAGGTATTCCGCTGCCTCGCTGGAGCCCTTGTGGTAGTCGGCATATTTCGGGTGCGCGTAGGCGGGTTGGGCTTCGGCACGCGCCAGCGACTCTGACAATACCTGCTCAGCCGCATCCTGTGCCTCCTTCAAAATAGTGGTGTGGATCTTGCAACCACCAGCCGCCAGCGCATCTTCGTCGAGCATTTCATCGACCTTGAGGGCTTGCGCCACGGCTTCGGCGATGCGTTCGTAGAGGTGGGAGGTGCCGCGGCGCAGCGGTTGCGGATTGAGTGTTAGCGGCAACGATTTGTAGTGTTCGGCGTCCTTGGAGCTGAGGGATTTTTCCTCGACCATCCGGGTTAACACATAATTACGGTGCTCGCGGTTGACTTCCGGATGGTTGATGGGCGAGCGACCCGTGGGGTTCTTTATGAGGGTCACCAGGGAGGCGCATTCGCTGACCGTTAGATCCTTGGGTTCCTTGCCGAAGTAACCTAATGAGGCGGAGCGGATACCGTGGAAACCACTGCCGAAGTAGATCCGGTTAAGGTAGAACTCGAGAATTTCGAGCTTGCTGTAGCGGTGTTCGATGCGCATGGCGAGGAATGCCTCGACGAGCTTGCGCTGGGTGGTTGACTCATTGCGCTGGATGGCTTCCTCCTTGAGGTTGTAAGCATTGCGGGCAAGTTGTTGGGTGATGGTGCTCGCCCCTTGTTTGGAGCCTTGCAGGTTGAGTTTTGCGGCCCGCACGATACCGATCCAGTCCACGCCTTTGTGGGTGAAAAAGCGCGAATCCTCGCCGGCGCAGAGGGCGTCGATAAGGATTTGGGGGACCTCGCTGATAGGGATGATGCTGCGGTTTTGGACGAAGATGCGGCCGATTTCCTTGTCGTTGCGGTCGAGGATGATGCTGGGCACTTCCAGCACGTTGATGCGTTCGAGGTCGTAGGTGGTGGCGCGCTGGCGATACTCGCGGGTGTAGCGCTCGGCGAATACGTAGCCGATGCCAGCCGTCGCCGCGCTGAGGATCAAGCCGCCGAGCACCAAGCCCAGCCAAAAGCCTTTGCGCTTGTAGAAACGGTGCTTCTTGCGGATATTCCGGGGTCTGTTTGGATAATTCGCCATGCCTGATTCCGACTCATCACCGCATTTTGCTGCGGCAACACGCGACGACGTTTATACGAGCGTGGCCCATTCCGCAACCCCCACGTTGCAGGGGGGACTGCGGGAGCGCATCGCGGCGCTCGGGCCGCTGGATTTTGCTGAATTTATGGCCGCCGCCTTGTACCACCCGGAATTCGGCTACTATGCGCGCACCGCCCGTCAGGTCGGCCGTGGCGGGGATTTTTTCACTAGCGTGAGTGTGGGGCCGCTGTTTGGGGAGTTGTTGGCGCGGCGTTTTGGGCGTTGGTGGCGGGAGGCTGGAAATCCGCGAAATTGGCGGCTCATTGAGAGTGGTGCCCACGATGGCAGGCTAGCCGCGGATATTCTCGCGGCGCTGAGTCTGCTGGAACCAGCGGCCTTTGCCGCGCTCGAATATGCCATTCCCGAACCCCTGCCACGCCTGCAAGCCGCCCAACGCCAAACCCTCCGACCTTTCGCCGAACGCGTCCGCTTCCTGGCGGATCCGGCGGAACTGGCTTCACAGCCGTTGCCCGGCATCGCTTTCGGCAATGAGGTGCTCGACGCCCTGCCGTGCCAGGTGGTCGAGTGGCAGGCCGATGGCTGGCACCTGTGCCGGGTCGGCCTGGATTGTTCGGTTAGCTCAGAGGTTGGCACAAGGCGGCTCCGGGCAGGATGCCCGGGCGACCGTGGCGCGGACATCCTGCCCACCGCCATTTTTCCTTTGCCATCCGGTACCGACACAACGGTTCGTATGGACCACGTCGGCGGCACCGCAGACAGCCAATTTTGCTGGGACTCCCAGTTGCCGGTGAGCGACCCGGCGCAACTCGCGGCGCTAGCCCCGCTAGGCCGCGAGTTTCCCATCGGCTATCGCAGCGAACTGCGGACCAACTACGCTGGGTTTTTCACGCCGCTGCTTGCCGGGTTGTCATCCGGCATGCTGCTGTGGGTCGACTACGGCTTTGCGCGGCCCGATTACTACCACCCGGCCCGCCACCAGGGAACGCTGCGGACGTTTTCCCACCACCGCGCCGGCGATAATCCTCTGCTCGATCCCGGCCAGACCGATATCTCCGCACACGTCGATTTTACCGCTGTGGCCGAAGCCGCCATCGCCATTGGCTGCCGACCGCTCGCTTTCCGCAACCAAGCGGCGTGGCTCACCGCAGTCGGTCGCGACTGGTTGCTCGCCATGGAAGGCAAGCCCGACGCCGGCCTGCTGCGCCAATTTACGACCCTCACCCACCCCGCGCAACTTGGCGGCCGTTTCCATGTGCTGGAACTCGCCTGGAACGATCCGGCAGCCGTCACCCTTCCCGCCGCTGATTGCCACCGCTTGGCCATGGGGGTGGACAATGACAAGGAATGTTAGGTGGTGACTCCCTTGGCCTCAGGTGATTGCTATATCCCTAATGCTAGAGGGGGCCAAGGGCAACGTGAGGGCGGCGATGGTGGATTTAGAGATATGGATGGGGTGAGAGATAATGATCATTATCTTGTGGTTCTACCGCATTTTCGTCTTGTTCAATGCCCCAAACCCGTTTCTCTTAGCAACGCAGACCACCCGTGCGGCAAACCACCAGCCAAATCCCAACATGAATCATCCATCCTCACCCTGGCCCGAACTTCCAGACATCGGTTTCCTTGCGCAGATTCCCTCCGAACATCGCGCATTCCTCACCGGTTTCGGGAAATTCCGCCGTTGTAGCAAAGACGAGATCGTCATCGCCGAGGGGTCCCCCCAGGAATCCCTCAATTTGGTGTTGTCCGGTACTCTTCACATTATTTCCAACGCGGATGAGCGTCGCATTCTGCTTGCGGCCCTCGGCAAAGGCGACTCGCTTGGGGAAATCAATCTCTTCGACCCGGCCGCAGCGAGCGCCACGGTCATCGCGCGCAGCGATTGCCTGATCTGGTCGATCACCCGCCATGAACTCGATGGTCTCTTACAAGCGGACCCGATCATCGGACTGAGCGTGATGAAAGGGCTGCTCGGACAGTTGTCCCGGCGGTTGCGCCGCATGAACGAGAAACTAGTCACAGCCGAGATGTGGATCAGTGATCGCTGGAAACCCGGAACACCGTGACTACGCTCGTTCACCAGGGACCGTTGGCCCTTTTTGCCGCATTCGTCGTCGTCCACGTGCTGGCGGATTTCCCCTTGCAGGGTAACTACCTTGCCCGCCAGAAAACCCGCGGCAGTTCCAGTAGCCGCAGCGAGTGGATTGTCGCCCTGCTGGCCCATTGCATCATTCAGGCCGGCGGGGTCTGGCTGGTTTCCGGGTCGCTGGTGTTTGGCGGCATCGAGTTGGTCCTTCATACCTTCATTGATCTGGTCAAAGGGGAACGAAAATTCGGTATCATCAGTGACCAATTGCTGCATTTGTCTTGCAAGTTGGGTTACGCGTTGTGGCTCACTCATAGCTGTGGCGCAGCGTGACGCCGGGGAAGGGGCGCGCTTCCACACGACACTTGCGAAGTGTCGTGTGAACGTCCCGAGTAACTTTTGTTTAGAGACTCCGGGCAGGATGCCCGGACCACGTGGCGCGGGCATCTTGCCCGCAAGCGCCCATGAGAAGCGAATAGAACGTGCGCCAAGCGCCGACGCATTCTCTCTCCATGGTCCTCCGGGCAGGATGCCCGGACCACGTGGCGCGGGCATCCTGCCCGCAAGCGCCCATGAGATGCGAATAGAACGTGCGCCAAGCGCCGACGCATTCTCTCTCCATGGTCCTCCGGGC
>JBAXOP010000226.1:0-9233 GCA_037133195.1 Verrucomicrobiota bacterium
GCCGTAAGCAATCCCCGGATATCGTCACCCGAAGCCAACTGCTGCGGCGAGTTTTCCAGTGCTTGCCAGCCCTTGCTGGCGAGGCGTCGGCCGTCTGCTGTGAGCAACAGACACTCGGCAGCAGGCCGTGACGCCACTAGGCGCAGGCTCGCCTCAGGTTGCAACACGCAACACGCGGTGGCCAGCGCGCCGGCGTCCGCTGCATTGGGCGCGACGACGGTGGCGCTGAGGACGTGGGCGACGGGTTGGCCATTGCGCGGATCAACGATGTGCGAAAACCCCTTACCGCCAATGGCCACTCCGCGACGGTAATTACCACTGGTGGCCACCGCTACATCGCGGACCCGCACCCGGGCCAGCGGCGGGTCGTTTTCAGCATCGGCCTGCGGGTTGGCGATATCCACCGTTTCGGTTAGATCACCACGCACTACCAGATCGCCGCCGATATTGACCACCAGCGCATCAACATTGGCAGCCGCCATGGCAACATCGCAGGCATGACTGGCAATATAACTTTTAGCAAAGGAATTGAACACCAGCGGAACATCGGTTAGATGAGTTGCGGTGTGCGCGACGGGGTCTAACGACCAATGCAACTGTTTGACGGCAGCCACGGCGTCGGCGATGGTGGCGGGCTCCGGCAAGCGGTCTTGGGCGGCGGCGGTTTGCCACACATGGCAGACCTTGGCGGCGGCGGCGTCCAAGGCACCATTGCTGCGCTCACGCCACTGGTCAAACAAACCAAGCAGCTCGTAAAGTTCCACCGAAACCGCCACCGGAGTGCCCGACGTACGCAGCCAGCGGCTCACTTCGCTAGTGGTTTCGTAACAACTAAGAATGTGCGCCAGGCGGTCAATTTCGGCCAACGCGATAGTTTCGGCACGCTCGGCATCGCGCGGTGCAGCGGCGAGCACTTTCATTTCGAGCGAAGTGCCCAACACGTTCTCATGATGAAAAACATGCAAATGGTCAGTGGCCGAGACATCAGCGGCGATGGCAGGCAACGCGAAGCAAGTCAACAAGCCGCCAACGGCCAAGGGAAGGGTCTTCATTTGAAATAAACGCAATCGGCAGAACATCGGAGGGGGGATAAAAATCACTGCTGCGGCTCAATCGTCATCGTCGTCGTCATCGTCCTCGCCGCTCTTGCGGCCCTTGCCGCCCGTTCGGCCCGTACCGCCCGTGCGACCCGTCGAAGCGGCACTTGCGGCGGCTTGGCTAGCGGCGAGTTTGGCGATTTCCTCCTTGCTGAGAAAGCCATCCTTGTCGAGATCGCCTTTCTCAAAAACCGCTTGCAGGCGTTCGGGAATCTCATCTTTTGAGAGTTTGCCGTCGCCATTTTTATCGAATTGCATCAGCAGCGCCACCATTGAGTCGGTGCCATCGGGCTTGGAGTTGGGATTGACGTTTGGCCTGCGTTCGCCGTGCGGGGCAGGCTGAACCTCATCCGGGGTGACTTTGCCGTCGTGGTTCTTGTCGAGTTTCTTCAGTGATTCCGCAGCGCTGGCTATCTCATTCTCGTCGATCACTCCGTCGCCATTGGTGTCGAGTGCTATAAACAGCGGATTGTAACGCAAGGCCGCAACCGCGCGTTGCCCACCACTGCGGCCCCTACTTGCTCCCTCCGCCGCAGCGGGGCGTGCTTCCTGCGCATCACTCACACAAATAGCAGCCACCAAGGCGGCCGCGAGCAATAATGGCGATTGATTTTTCATGTGCTATTGGGTTGCGCGCAACATACCCGGCGAATCCACTAAGCCAAGAAATATATCGGATTTTATCGGAATTTTTTCCAGGCCCTTGCATTGAGCCTTGACGGCGTGGCGCTCCACAGCGCAACCTCTACTTATGGCTAAGTTAATCATCGTCGCAGGCGTACCGGGGGCGGGCAAATCCACCGTTTTGGTCGAGGCATGGAAACAAGTGGAACAAGACCTTCATTATTCGATTGTCTCGTTCGGCACCGAAATGCTCAACCTCTGCTTGGAGGCGGGCTTGGTGGCCGATCGCGACGAAATGCGCAACCTCAGCGCCGATGCGCAGGAGGAAATGCAATGGCGCACCACCAAACGCATCGTCGAGCGACCGGAAAACATCCTGCTCGACACCCACTGCACGATCAAGACCGGGTCCGGCAGTTATCTGCCAGGTTTCACCCCGCGCATGTTAGAACGCATGTCGCCCAAGGCCATCATACTTGTCGATGCGCATGAAGCCGAGATCCGCGGGCGCCGCCGCCTGGATAAGTTGCGCCCCTTACGAACCATCGAGAGCAACGACGACATCCTCGAGCACAAACTCATCAACCGTGCCTACGCCGCGGCATTTTCCGCGCGCAGCAGTTGCCTATTGCGCATTATCCAGAACAATACCGGTGAGTTCGATCGCGCCGTCGAAGAATTTGTCAGCACCATCCGCTTCATTGGCATCGATAAGTATGCCACCGCTCCTAAACTCCAAGCCCCGGCCGATACCGCCTGATAGGGAGCCACGACTTTGCTGTCGTCGTGTGGAGCGACCGTCCATGTGAGGATCCTTCGGCGCTCATTCATGGCCCCCCCCTTCCGCTACCACCACAAGAATGTGGTGACTCCTTAACCTCAGGTATCTCCTTAGCCCGAGTTACTCTATGTTGGACACCCCAGCGACACCTACAAATTAATGGATTACGCCGAGGTGTTTGCCGGTTTGGATGAAGGCGTCGATACCGTGGTCGAGTTGCTCGCGGGAATGGGCGGCGCTAATCTGAGTGCGGATGCGTGCCTTACCCTGCGGCACGACCGGATAGAAGAAACCAACGGCATAGACGCCGCGCTCGAGGAGTTGGTCGGCGAAGCGCTGGGCGAGGGCGGCATCGCCTAACATAACCGGGGAGATCGGGTGAGCGGCACCACTGATGGTGAAACCGGTGCCGGCCATGGCATTGCGGAAATAGGCGGTGTTGTCCTTGACGCGCTCGGCCAGGGCGGTGGACGCCTCGAGCATGTCGAGGACCTGAATGGCGGCGGCGGCGATGGGCGGCGCGACGCTGTTGGAGAAAAGGTAGGGGCGTGAGCGCTGGCGCAGCAGCTCGATGATTTCTTTTTTGCCGGACGTGTAGCCGCCGGAGGCACCGCCGAGGGCTTTGCCGAGGGTGCCGGTGGTGAGGTCGATTTTACCAAACAGTCCGCAATGCTCGTGGGTGCCGCGGCCGCGGGCACCGAGGAAACCGGTGGCGTGGCAATCGTCGAAATGCACGATGGCGTGGTATTTTTCCGCCAGCGCGTGAATTTTGTCGAGCTGCGCGATGATGCCATCCATCGAGAACACCCCGTCGGTGGTGATGAGCTTGAAGCGGACACCGGCGGCATCGGCAGCTTGCAATTGGGCTTCGAGGTCGGCCATGTCGTTATTGGCGTAACGGAAGCGTTGGGCTTTGCACAGGCGCACGCCGTCGATGATGGAGGCGTGATTGAGGGCGTCTGAGATGACGGCGTCGTCTTCAGTTAGGAGCACCTCGAACAGACCGCCGTTGGCATCGAAGCAACTCGGATAGAGGATGGTATCCTCGGTGCCGAGGAAGGCCGAGAGTTTTTCTTCGAGTTGCTTGTGAAGCGTCTGGGTGCCGCAGATGAAACGCACCGAAGCCATCCCGAACCCCCAGCGCTCGAGGGCCGCGCGGGCGGCCGCCACCACATCCGGGTGATCGGCGAGGCCGAGGTAATTGTTGGCGCACAGGTTGATGACGTTGCGGCCGTCGTGGAGGCGCACGCTGGCATGCTGTGACGAGGCGATGGGCCGCTCGCGCTTGTAAAGACCGGCGGCGGTGATTTCATCAAGCGTGGAGTGGAGCGAGGCGAGGAAGGAGTCCGGGAGCATGGCGGACGCAGGATACATGTCCGCGCCCGCTTGCAAAACCCAAATGCGTAAGGATTGTCTCGTGCTGCGAGTTTGGGCATGCGGCGTTCGGCCAACACCGGCCCCCGGTGGTACCGCACGACTTTACACGGATAAGAGGGTCCTGACCTATCAAATCTCAGGCTCACCCAAATGGTGAATGTTCTAAAATTCATAACTAATTCATTATCAGAGCATTCCGTGCAATCCGTGGTTTCTATTTCCCTTTCTAGGATAATCACCGTTTCTGACAAGAATGCGGATGGTCGCTTGCAGTCCTCGGTTCTGGAAAGATGGAACCAAGCGACGAGACTCCGTGCCAAAATCCGCCCTGCCTAGCGACCGCCCGCCACAGATTCTCCTTGTGTGGCATCCGGTGTTCGGCTAGGGCTGGGGGGTGCCTGCCACGCGCGGTTGGTTGCTCTGGCAGCGCGGGCAGGGTTCGGGGTCCGGCGGAATGCATATGAACACGGGTCTTCTATTGTTAATCGCCACCGCAGCGGTGCTTACCGGCATCGGAGCCGGGTGGAACGTGCCGCGGCTGTGGCTGGGCGCGACCCTGAGCGGGCTGGCGGCGGCGCTGGTGGCCGCGCTGAGGGTGTTAGGCGGCGGGGCGGATTGGCTGTGGCGCAGTGATTTTGCAGTGGGCGGCGAACACTTGTTGTTGCGACTCGACGCGCTAAGTGCGCTATTTTTGGTGTTGCTGTGTGTGGTGGGAGCTGCCGCCAGCATCTATGCACACGAATACTGGACGGCGGAGCGGCACCCGCGCTCGGTGAGGACGGGACGGATGTGGTGGAGCTTGCTCTTGCTGAGCCTCGGCTGGGTGTTGCTCGCATCCAACGGTATTCATTTTCTCATGGGCTGGGAGGCATTCACGGTAGCTGCGTATTTTCTCATCACGCTCAACCGGCAAGGCCGGAATGCTCGCGCGGCGGGATGGTTATATCTGGGGGCCTCACACGCGGCGGTGCTCGCCCTATTCGCATTTTTCACCCTGCTGGCACTGCGCAGCGGCACTTGGGAACTCGGACCGATGCGCGGACGCAGCGACCTGGCACCGTTGTTTTGGCTGGCACTCTTTGGCTTCGGACTCAAAGCGGGGATGTTTCCGCTCCATGTCTGGTTGCCTTCAGCACATGCCAATGCTCCAAGTCATGTCTCGGCGATGCTCTCCGGAGTGTCCCTCAAGCTCGGCATCTACGGGTTGCTGCGCTTCAGCGGCTGGCTGGCGGTTCCGCCCGCAGCCGGCACTGTGGTGGCTGCCCTGGGGGGAATCAGCGCCGTGCTGGGCGTGGCTTTCGCGTTGGGGCAACACGATCTCAAACGCCTGTTAGCCTATCACAGCGTCGAGAACATCGGCATCA
Source organism: Verrucomicrobiota bacterium (assembly GCA_037133195.1). Taxonomy (GTDB): domain Bacteria; phylum Verrucomicrobiota; class Verrucomicrobiia; order Verrucomicrobiales; family Akkermansiaceae; genus Luteolibacter. The sequence continues at coordinate 5,244 of JBAXOP010000226.1, forward strand.
TTTTGCTCGGCTTCGGCTTCGCACTGGTGGCCGCCGGGCAGGACAATCCGGCGTGGGGGCGTCTAGCACTGGCGGGCGCTTTGCTGCACGTATGGAATCACGGCTTGTTCAAGGCGCTGTTATTTTGCGGCGCGGGCTCGGTGTTGCACGTCACCGGCACCGCCACCATGAGCCGCTTGGGCGGCCTGTGGCGAACCATGCCCTGGACGACCGGCGGCTTCGCACTCGGGGCGGTCGCCATCTGCGGGCTCCCGCCGCTCAATGGATTTGTCAGCGAGTGGCTGGTGTATCTCGGTCTGTTCGACGCCACGCTGGCGCACGGTCCGTCGGCGTGGGCGGCGCTGGGCTCGGTTATTTTATTAGCTTCGGCCGGTGCGATGGCGCTGGCGTGCTTTGTAAAAGTGTGTGGCGTGGTATTCCTGGGTGCGCCTCGATCTAACGAGGCAGCCATCGCCCATGAATGCGGACCGTCCATGCGTGGCGCGATGGGAATACTAGCCAGCTTGTGCGTGGCCATCGGCTTGGCCCCGCTGGTATTTTGGCCGGCCATTGCGCGGGCGGTTGGCACCTGGAATCCGGCTTGGGCCAGCACCGACTCCCCAGCTCCGTTGCTCCAGTTGGGGCGGGCACAAGTGGCCATCGCCATGATGGCGGTAGTGGCTGGCGGCTGGCTATGGCGGCGGGTCCGCCAGCGCGGAATGACCCGTGGGCCAACCTGGGACTGCGGTTATGCGGCACCTACGCCACGCATGCAATACACGGCAGGTTCGTTCGCGGGGGTTATCACCGGGTGGTTTGCCACCATCCTGCGGCCAATACGCCATGAGCAAGCGCCCGAGGGATGGTTCCCGAGTGGTGCGAGCCGCTCCGTGCATACACCGGAAACCGTGTTGGAGCGAGTGGTCGAACCAGCTGGCCGCGCCGTACTGCGGGTATCGTCGTGGGTCCGGCGCCTGCAGCACGGCCGGGTGCAGGCATACGTTCTATATATCCTGATAGGCCTGGTGGCGCTGGCCGGATGGGTGATACTGCTAACCGCCGGTGCGGGGGGGACGCTTTTTCTGGGAATCGGTGGCACTTGAGGAACTGGAATTCCCCTGCTGGCGCTGTTTTTGCACGGCGGCCTGCTGCTCGGCCATGCGTTGGACCCAGGATTTTTTTCCGGAGTCCTTGCGGGGTTTGAGTTCAGGTTCGGGGATACGGCTCATCAACCAGGTTTGGCCGATGGAGAAGATATTCTGGGTCGTCCAATAGAGGGCGAGGGCAGAGGCAAAGTTATAGCAGAAAAACAAGAACATGAAGGGCATGAACATGATGATGCGCTGCTGCATGGCGTCGCCGGTCTTGGGAGTCATGCGAATTTGGAAAAAGCTGGAGATAGCCATCACGACGGGTAAGATATTGATAGGCACACCCGCCAGTGTGGTGAAAGTATCCGGTTGGGAAAGATCGGGTACCCATAAAAACCCTTGCCCTCGCAATTCCACCGCATATTGCAACATCTTGTAAAACCCGAAAAAGATCGGAATTTGAATGAACATCGGCAGACAGCCACCTAGCGGATTGATCCCGTACTTCCGATAGAGCCCCATCGTCTCTGTGTTGAGCTTGCCGGGGTCGTCGGCAAATTTCTCCTTGAGCTTGGCCATTTCCGGTTGCAGCTTGCTCATGCGCTTCATGGTGCGGGTGGACTTGGCATGCAGCGGCCAAATGACCAGACGCACGACAATGGTTAGGAAAATGATGGCCAATCCCCACGACCATTTCTTGGCAATACCATCGAGGCAATCGTGGAAGAAATTGAGTGTCCGGTTGAGGGTGACGGAGACCGGCCAGAACCATCCGTATTGCATCAATTCGCCCCAGCCATTGCCCATTTTTTGAAGTACCGGGTTATTTTTGGGACCGATGAAGATGCGGCAAGCGAATGATTTCTTCGCCTTTGCTTCAAGCGTGCTCTCCGGTAATCGCAGCCCCGCCCGGATCGCTTTGAGCAACGGCGCTCCGTCCTTGAGCTTGATTTGGGACGGCTTCGCCCAGACCGTGGTCTCAAGCGGCTCTTTGGGACGGATGGCTGTAGCAAAAAATTGGTTAGTCACCCCGGCATATTGGATTTTCTTGCCTGCCGGGCTGTTGAATACGGACGTCTCCGACGACAACATACCGCCCTTAAAGCTGGATGCCTTGGTAAAGCTCATCGAATTGTTTTCAAGCCAAAACATGCCGGTCCAATCCGGCATCTCGGATTGATAGAGTGGGGCTGCCTCGCCAGCGTAAATGCTGTATTTTTGGAGGTTAAGTGGGCCGGTCGCGGTATTCACGCAAGTGAGTTCAAAATCCAGCAGATAGGGGGCACCCGGCTCGTCGGAGGCGACAAGACTGAACGCCTTGGTGACCCGCAGGCCATCAGCGAGCGTGGCGCAATAAACGACTTTCTGTCCGGGAACTGATTCCGCTTCAAGGTATGTGTAGCTGAGGTTCTCCAAGGTTTCGTCGGTTCCCGCAAGCCCGCCGATAGGTCCCCCACCCCGCTCATTGACACGCACCAAATCAGATTTTTTACCGACCTGAAACTCGGTTTTGAAATCGGCGAATTTAATGCCGCCACCTATATTGGAAAATGTGAACAATACCTTGTCAGATGCCAGCGTGATGAATTCCTCCTCCAATGGCGGCGGCGGCGGATCAACCACTAGGCCGGGGGTGACCGGGGCTGCAGCAGGATCAGCGGGCGTGCCACCCGGATCCGGTGGTGACGTTGGCTGGGCTTCCATTCGGGCACGTTCCAAGTTAGCCTTGGCTAGGGCGTTTTGGTTAGATTGATACATGCCGTAGGCTAACAATGAGCCGCAGACAGCTAGAACAACCCAAGTTTTTCGGTCATACATAAGTGGAGATGGAAATGGGATTAATGATGAAGGTGAGAGCAATGATGGGAATCTGCGGCGTGATCGCCGGCGCTGTTTGGTAACGGCGGCACCGGGTCATAACCACAACCACCCCAAGGATGACAGCGCAAAATCCGGCAAATGCCAAGCCACGAACCACGCAGCGGGCCGTGAACTACCACGGCCTCGAGGAAAAAGTTCGAGCAAGTCGGCTCGAAGCGGCAACCTGCAGCCGGTCCAGCGAGCACTTTGAGCATGGGATTGAGCACGCGCTGGTAAAAGCGGATGGCAATACGGATGGCGGCGGCGAACAGGTTGGAGATCACGATTTTTCCGCGGGGCGGGGGAAGAGGCCCAAACGCTTCGCCTGTTTGAACCAATCGGCCTTGAGTTCTGCGAAGGTCGCCTTCGAAGCACCGGGCCGGGCAATAGTGATGAGAAAACGGCGCATATCAGCAAACTCCGGGGCGTGCGCTTGCACCAACACCCGGAAATGGCGGCGCAATAGCACGCGATCGTGGGCCTTGCCGCTGCGGCGCGTGGTGATGAAACCGGTTCGCAAAGATGCCAAGGACGCATCGGCGAGCGTGCTGACAATGACGAAGCGCCCGGCCTTGGCTTGGCCGAGCGTCTTGACGCGAGCAAAATCGGCCCGCCGGGTGATGCTGCATTTCCGCGGTAGGCGCATGACGGGGATGCAAGGGGCATCCGTGGCGGCAGCTGAGCACACGCTCAGGAGTGCTGCTGCGTGTGGCGAGCGAATTGAATCTCCACGCCTTTGGGAATAAGGCGCTTACGGCCTTTTTGGCGGCGCCGGCGAAGGATGTCGCGGCCGGATTTTGAGGCCATGCGGGCACGGAAACCGAATTGTTGTTTGCGGGTGCGTTTGGATGGCTGATAGGTGCGTTTGCTCATGGCTTATGCCTGTGGGTGAAGAGTTGGTTGTCCGCCGGCAGATCCGTACGGACGCGCAGCCTAGCTACAGAAACCTGCTTGTCAATCCGCCAGTGTGAGGAAATGCGAGTTTTTTTTGCACCATCACAATTCGCCGCCTCTTCATTCGCATCGCATGGGCCATGCGGGCAACATGCCCGCGCCACGT
>JBAXOP010000227.1:0-9148 GCA_037133195.1 Verrucomicrobiota bacterium
TGAAGCTGCGGAACCAGCCGACCATCAGCACATAGATCAACACCAAACAGGCGGCGAAGGCGCTGCCGAGATCACGGAAAACCTCGATGGTGATATGCCATTCGCCGTCCCATTTCATGGATGGTTCGGCATCGGAAAATGGCATGCTTGCATTGTGAATCTTCAACTCCGCACCACTTCCACCAAACTCCCGGGTATCGAGGGCTTTCAATGCCTTGTTCATGCCAAGGATCGCATAAACCGGGCTTTCCACAACACCTGCAACGTCTCCAATGACATACGTCACCGGCATCAGGTTCTTGTGATAGAGGCTTTTTTCGACGGTGCCGTGCTCGATTTTGACGAGTTCGCGCAATGGCACCAGCGGAGCGCCGGAAGCACCCGGTTCGGGCAGGGCGTTGGCATCGCCCGAACGCACCCGCATGGCCAACAGTTCATCGGTGGTGGTCTTGGAGGAGCGTGGGATTTCGAGGCGGATACCTACATCTTCTTTCTCTGCAGGTTGATGGAGGAGATCGACCGTCTCGCCATCCACGGCGATTTTGAGGGTCTGGGAAATGGTGGCGGCACTGATGCCGTGGAGCGCGGCCTTTTCCTTGTCGATGATGAAGCGGTCCTTTTGTTGATCCGCTTCGTGATACCAATCGACATCCACCACGCCGGGGGTTTGCTTGAAGATGGTCTTGACCTTTTCCGCCAGTTTAAGCCGGGACGTTTCGTCGGGTCCGTAGATTTCCGCGACCAGAGTTTGCAGCACAGGCGGGCCGGGCGGCACCTCGGCAATCGCGATGCGCGCTTGATAGCGCTCGGCAATGGCCGCCAAGCGTGGGCGGATGCGCTTGGCGATGTCGTGGCTTTGGGCCTTGCGTTCATTCTTGGGAACAAGGTTGACCTGGATATCCGCGATATTTGCCCCGCGCCGCATGAAATAGTGGCGGACCAAACCACTGAAATTGAAGGGCGAGGCCACGCCGCCATAGATCTGCCAGTTAGTCACTTCCGGTTCATTGTGGATGGCGGCCGCCATCTCACGGGCGACCGCGGTGGTTTGCTCAAGCGAGGCACCCTCCGGCATGTTGAGAATGACCTGGAATTCACTCTTATTATCGAACGGCAACATTTTCACTTTAACCCAACCGAGGCCGACGGTGGCAAAGGAAGCTAACAACAGTAGCGTAATACCAGCTAGGAATGCCCACCGCCAGCCAGCATGATGAATCAACGGTCCCATCATGCGGCGGTATAGCTTGGTAAAGAAATCCTCAGCATGGTCTGACGCATGGCCGGTAGGAGATGGAGAGGCGGCGGCAGAAGATGAAGAGGGCTCGGCTGGCGAGGGAGAAACATCGGCTGCGTCTGAAGAGTGTTCGGCGGGATGCCGGCGCTCCCCATCAGAGAGCCGGCGCTTGCCCCAGCCGAGAATGCGAATAGACGCCCACGGAGTGACGATGAATGCAATGAGCAACGACCAGAACATGGCAGCACTCGCCCCAATGGGAATCGGCCGCATGTAGGGCCCCATCAGACCGCCAACAAAGGCCATCGGCAGCACCGCGGCTATCACCGCAAAGGTGGCTAGAATCGTGGGATTACCCACTTCGTTGACAGCCTCCACGGCGATGACCGACCCATTCCGCCCTTGGTTGCCCGGCAAGTGGAAATGTCGGACAATGTTTTCCACCACCACGATGGCATCATCGACGAGGATGCCGATGCTGAAGATCAGCGCGAAAAGCGTGATGCGATTGAGCGTGAAACCATATAGATAAAAAATCAACAAAGTAAGTGCTAGGGTGGCGGGGATGGCCACCGCCACGATACCGGACTCGCGCCAACCGAGGGTGAGCCAAATGAGCAACGTGACACTGAAGATAGCGATGCCCATGTGAAACAATAACTCATTGGATTTTTCCGCTGCGGTCTCGCCATAGTTGCGGGTCACGTCAACCGTCACATCAGCAGGAATGAGATTGCCTTTGAGCAACTCTACCTTGCGGAGCACATCATCGGCGACGGCAATGGCATTGGCACCGGGGCGCTTTGCAATGCTGAGGGTCACGGCGGGTTCTTCCATGTGATTTCCCGAACCAAATAACACATATTGATTGGTTTCCTCACTGCCATCGAGGATTTGCGCCACTTCTCGCAGATAGACAGGCCGCCCACTGAACACACCGATGACCACATTGCCAACATCTTCGGATGTTTTCAAAAAAGCACCCGTCTCCACAAGGACTTCGCGGTTGGCTGTGGTGAGGCCGCCAGCGCGGTACTGCCGGTTCGATTGCTGCAGCATCGGCACGATACCTGCCGGGCTGAGACTGCGGGATGCCAATTTAACTGGATCGAGTATCACGCGGACGGCCTTGCGAGCACCGCCGATAAGCGTGGTCTCTGCCACTAACGGTACTTGCTTGATGGATTCCTCGACTTGCGCGGCGAGTCGCCGCAACATAAGATGATCATAACGGGCGCTGTGGAAGGTAAGTCCGAGAATTGGCACGTCATCAATGCTCTTGGGTTTGATCAACGGCCAAGCCACTCCGGGCGGGATGCGATCAAAGTTAGAGCGGAGTTTCTCGGTAAGCTTGACCAAGCTGGCTTGCGGATCTTCACCGACCTTGAAGCGCACAATGATCATGCTCTCACTATCCCGGGAGGTGGAATAGATGTATTCAACCCCGGGCAGTTCCCAGAGCAATTTTTCCATCGGACGGGTCGCCCGTTCCTCGACTTCCTTGGAGCTGGAACCAGGCATGGCCACCATCACATCAACCATGGGCACCTTGATTTGCGGCTCCTCTTCACGCGGCAACAACACGATGGCAGCACCACCTAGCAAAACAGCGGCGACGATGATCAGCGGTGTGAGTTTGGAGTCGATAAAGGCGGAGGCAATGCGGCCCGCTATGCCAAGTGAATGCGTTTTAGGTGGGGAATCGCTCATGGCTGTGCAGTCACGGGTTGGCCGTCGGTGAGGTGGGAGGCGTCGCTGGTCACGACCGGATCACCGGGCTCAAGACCTGAGAGAATTTCGATTCTATCATCCAACAGTTTGCCGGTTTTGACGAGGCGCAGTGTGGCACGAGCCTCCCTAACAACGAAGACAGCCTCCATCTGTCCGCGCCTGATGACGGACAGGTGAGGAACTAACAACAACTTGGTTTGTGCCACTGGCACGGCGACACGGCCGAACTGGCCGGGGCGCAGGCCGGCGGCTGAGGGCAGGTCCAGCTTCACGAGAAACGTGCGGCTGAGGGCATCGGCCACTGGAGAGATTTCCGAGACAGTGGCAGGAAGGGGTTTTGGCAATGTCGGAATAGTGACTGGAAGGGACACTCCTAACTTGATATCTTCTAGCAAGCTTTCCGGCAGGTCCGTTTCGAACCGCAAATTTGCCGGGGCTTCCATTTCCATCAATGGCTTGCCGGGCATGGCGAGGTCGCCCACATCGGCGAGCTTGCGGGTGATGACGCCATCAAAGGGTGCGGTGACTTTGGCATAGCCGAGCATGGTTTCCGCTTCGTTAAGTCCGGCGGTGGTCACCTTGACGCGGGCGGCGGCGGCATCGAGTTCCTGTTGGCTGGTGGCCTTGCTGGCAATGAGGCTTTCTTGACGGCCCAAATCGCGCTGCGCCTGATCCAACATCGCCTTGGCTTGCTCCCGCTTGGCGCGGATTTCCTGTACATCCAACTCGGCAAGCAGTTCGCCGGATTTCACAATTTGGCCCGGCGCGACGAGGTATTGGACGAGGCGTCCGCTGACTTTGGCCTCGATCACGGCGCGAAGTTTCGACCGGACGGTGCCGACCACGTCCTCGGTGGCCTGGTGGGCTTCGAGAGTGGCGGGGGCGGATTTCACCGCGATTGCCGGAGTGAGAGCCTCGGGCGGAGCAGATGCATATTTTTTGTGACACGAAGAAGCCAGCAACACTGCTAGCAATAAGGTAGGGACTGATTTCATTGGTTGCATTGAGGATTGAGCCATGACGGCCGAAAAAGTTACAAACCGGCGGCATGTCATGTCGTCATAGGGCACGGGTTTCATGCGCCTGGGTTCGCATGGAATTCGTCCAGGCAACAGAAGATTTTCAGGACGCAGGGATTTTTAAGAGTATAAAATATCTGTGTTCCACGGCGCTCATCCACCAAAAGACCGACGTTGCGTAGGACCGCAAGATGACTGGATACCGTGGACATATCCCGCCCGACGAGTTCGGTTAGATCCGCCACGCATTTTTCTCCTTTGCCGAGCGCATCGACAATGAGCAGGCGGTTCGGATTGCCCAGCGCCTTGAAGACATCCGCAGCCTTGCGGAAATCAGCTGGCTTCTTGCGCTTGGTTGCCTTGCAGGTGATGTTCATGGTTTGAAAGTTTGCCAAATACCAAAATAATGCAAGCGGAATTTCCTAAAACATAACAGAATTGTAACTCGCCACAGTGGCCGCATTATTAACCGCTGGCACCGCGCTGGCCCAACGTGGCCCGGGTGGACAAGGCTGCCGCGGCAATGGTCTCGGCGGCACGCCCCAATCTGATGCCGAACGCGCCGCTCGCCAGGCGGCCTGCCAACAAACCATTGGCGGCACCTGCGCCGGCAAGGCCCAAGCCCACGGGAGCCATGCGAGAATTCTGCAGGCCCCACCTGTTTGTATAGCTATAAATCGCCCAGAACACTAGGGTGAAAGCATTTCCGCTGCCTCCGCGTAAACTCCGGGTCATTGCCAAAGCTGTCTTTCCGCCCCTCGCTCGCCTTGTCACATCAACCATAAGCGTGCTCACATCACTGCTCACCAAATGCAATCCACCAACCAACGATCAAGAATCACCACCGCGCTGATGCTGTTGGCCATAGCAACGACGTGCAGGGCAAGAGACTTATCTCTAACCAGAGAACCGGATGAGTTCGGGGTTCTCAAGGGCCAGCTTGATTCCAGTAAGCAGTGGGATCGCCAACGCTTGCTGCGCGAGGCGCTGCGGCCGGATGCTTGTTTGCTGGAAACCGACCGCAATCCGCTCGATGTGATTTGGCGGCGGACCCATGCATTGTTAGCCGACCTACAAGCGATGGCTTCGCCACCCGACTTGCAGCACGAAGCCAGCGCCTTGGAGGACTTGCGTCCGGCAGTGCTCGCCCTGCAATGCCAGGAAACCACCGACGATGCCAGCCAACGCGAACTGTTCCTAGCAATTGCTAAACTGCGCCGTCAGATTGCCTTCAAAAACCCGTTGCTGGATTTTGAGCGGATCGTATTTCTCAAACACAACCCGCAAGTCCGCGGCGAGCGGCACATGGTGGACCAGTACTTGGGCTTCAACCAGGACCAGGCGGGCGGCGTTTATGTGCTCGAACACCCGTTCAGCGGGCAACCAAGCGTGACCAGCTTGTTAGCCAGCACGCCGGTTTGCACCGGTCGTCTGGCCGGGCGAACGCTGGTTGATCACGGGTCATTCATCGGACTGGACCTCGATTACGACGCCCACACCCTGCTCTTCGCCTTCACCGAGGCGGAGCATACGATCCCGCCTAACGCCTCATTCGCCGACCAACATATCACTGCGGCTGAACTGGCCACACTCAAGGGCCGCGACCATTATTTTTTCCGCCCCGAAAGTACATTCCATATCTTCAAGGCCGCCACCGACGGGTCCGGTCTGAGCCAACTCACCGATGGTATATGGGACGATTACGACCCGTGCTTTCTGCCTAACGGTCGCATCGCTTTCATCTCTGAACGCGCCGGCGGCAACGAGCGTTGCGGCGTACGCCCCCTGCCCAGCGCCACACTTCACGCGATGATGCCCGACGGCCATGATATCATTCAGTTGAGTTGGCACGATACCAACGAATGGCAACCCAGCGTGGACCACAGCGGCATGCTCGTCTATACTCGCTGGGATTATGTGGACCGCGATTCCGATGTGGCCCATCACCTCTGGCTGTGCTCCCCCGATGGCCGCGACCCACGCAGCCTCCACGGTAATTATCCCCACCAGCGCGAGTCCCGACCGTGGATGGAAATGTCGGTCCGCGCCATCCCCGGCTCTAGCAAATACCTCGCCACCGCCGCCCCGCACCACGGCAATGCTTACGGCTCGCTGGTCCAAATCGATCTGAGTATCCAAGACGACCGCCGCACTTCGCAGATCCGCCGCCTCACCCCGGAAGCGCGGTTTCCTGAAGCGGAAATCACCCCCGGCGTGCCATTTCCACGCGATAAGTCCCTAGCGGATCAAACGACCGCGGCCCCTAAGCGATTGCCTCCTGCGGAAATTTTTGGCAGTGCCTGGCCCTTGAGCGAAGACTATAGCCTCTGCGTCTATGATCCCGATGGCCGCCACTATGGCATCTATCTGATTGATAGCTTCGGCAACCGCGAGTTGCTCTATCGCGATGCGAAACTCTCCTGCCTCGACCCCATCCCCCTCAAGCCGCGCCCCCGGCCGCCGCTCATCCCAAGCGCCACCACCCAAGCGCAAGCAGAGCGTGTGGATCGGGCCGCCGAGCTTGCCACAGCAACCGTCGCTGTAATGAATGTTTACGAGAGCGAATTGCCGATGCCGAAAGGTGTGAAAATCAAGGAATTGCGAGTCGTCAATATTTTTCCCAAAGATAATACTTTCCTTGATGTTCCGCATATCGGCCATGCCGACCAAGCCCTCGCCCGCGGCGTGCTCGGTACCGTGCCGGTGGAAGACGACGGCAGCGTATATTTCAAAATGCCCACCGGAGCCGGGGTCTATTTTCAATTGCTAGATTCGCGTGGACTCGCTATCCAGACGATGCGCTCCGACACCTATCTGCACCCCGGCGAGCGGATGACCTGCATCGGCTGCCACGAGGATAAGCACACGGCTCTAACTGTTCCTCCGTTATCCGGGCTGGCAGCCTTCAAGCGTCCGCCCTCCGAACTCAAACCCGAGGTCCCGGGCAGCTACCCGCTGTCGTACCCGCGGTTGGTGCAACCGGTGCTCGATGCCAAGTGTGTCGCCTGCCACGACAAGGATCCCAAGCGCGCGAACTTACATGGAGATATAACAAGCAAATCCGGGTGGAGCAAATCCTTTGAGAGTTTGCGTAAATTCGCCTGGGGCATGTCCGGTGGCAACGGCATCATGATCAAAAACCGCGAACTCCAATACTCGATACCCGGCAAAGTCGGCGCCCAAGCGTCCCTGCTCTATCCCATGCTCGCCAAAGGCCATCATGCCGTCCAACTCACCCCCGAAGAACTCCGCCGCCTCACCCTCTGGCTAGACTGCAACAGTAATTTCTTTGGTGCCTACGACCACACCGCCGAGCAGGCCGCCGGCCAAGTCGTGCGGCCCCGCACCGGTATCCCCGCATGGACGGACTTTGAGAAATTGCTGCGTTAGACCGGGGAAATCTTGAGACTTCACCAATTCCCCGACAATTCAATGCCTAGCTCAGGAAGTCCGGCCTTTCATTTTCCGCAATCCAGTCCACCATTGCCCCAGCCATGGAACCGAAAGCCCAATCCGTTCAATCCGCGATTGATCCAATTATTTTCGCCACCTCAACGCCTGGGTTCAAAATGCATTATCTAGCCGCATTTTTAGCCGCGATCCTTACGGTGGCGGCCGTCGCCGGACCCAAGCCGCCGGATCCCCCGCCCTTGGAGGAACCCAAACCGCCGCCGGCGCAGGTATCGTCATCGGAGGGGATGCCACCGCTGCCTTATCCGGTGGTGCCGCAAAAACGACAGGAACGCAAAAACCCGCCACAACCGCCGGTGCTACTGACCAAAATCCGCACCGCCGACGCCGGTGACTGGGCCCGCACACCCCACGATTTGAAAAAACTCTTGGAGTGGATGAGCGGCGAAATGGGCGCGAGCTTTACGTCTAACATTAAGACCTGGGCTGAAATTTCCACCAATCCACGCGAAAATCCGGTCCTCTACCGTTCCGGTTACAAACCGTTCACTCTCGAACCGAAGGAAGCAGCCCGCCTCCGCGAGTACTTGCGCAACGGCGGCACCGTCATCTTCAACGCACTCGTCGGCCACCCCGATTTCTATCAATCCGCACTGGAAGCTGCGCGGCAGGTATTGCCGGAAAGCCCGGTCTATCGGCTCCGCCTCGACCATCCATTGTTCCACGCCTACAATGATATCAAGCAAGTGAAATACCGCGCCCGCGCTATCACCGACGGCGTGGTCAGTGACGCCTATCCATGGATCGACGCCGTGGATATCGACAACCGCAGCGCTATCCTCATCTCGCGCTTCGACATCGCCATGGGCTGGGAAAAAAACCGCCACGATAGTTGGGGCTACGAGGATGCCGACGCCCGCCGCCTCGGTGCCAACTTGTTATCCTACGTCACCGCCATGCAGGAGGCTGGCCGCAGCGCCGGTAAAAGCGTGGAACTCGCTGATGCCGGCGGCTCGAAGGCAGGCAGCCTGCGCGTCGGGTGGGTCGCGCATGCCGGTCCGTGGAAAACGCGGCCTGCGGCGTTGCCGATGTTATTGCGCAAATTCAATGAGCAAACCGGCGCGCCGGTGTCCTTCGAATGGCGCGAGGTTGCCTTGTCCGACGCCTCGATGTTTGAAACGCCGTTGCTATATCTAACTGGCACCACCGATTTTTCGCTCGGCGAGAATGAACGCGCCAACTTGCGCCAATTCCTCTTGAAAGGTGGCGTTCTGTTTGCCGAGGCCGGCGACGGTCGCTCCACCTTTGATACGGCCTTGCGCACGGAAATGGCCAAGCTGCTGCCCGATCACCCGCTGCTGCCGGTGGCTGCCTCCGCCTCGCTCTTTCACCAACCTAACGAAATTAGCACGGTCAAGCTACGGCCAGCTCTCGCCGCGCAACTCGACAAGAAAGCCACTGCCGCCCCTGAGTTGTTCGCTGCGCAGATCAACGGAGCCACCGCCGTCATCTATTGCCCACGCGATCTATCCGCCGGTTGGGAACAGGCACCCGCTCCCTACGCCATCGGCTACGAAGCCGCAGACTCCTCCGCCATCGGCGTCAATATCCTCTTCCACGCGCTCGTTAGGTGAAATCCTAAATTCTAAATCCGGCCTCAGGGCTTTTCTCAGTTCATCTTTCCACATTTCAGCTTTTCAGCATTTCAGCATTTCAGCATTTCAGCATTTCAGCATTTCAGCATTTCAGC
>JBAXOP010000228.1:0-9138 GCA_037133195.1 Verrucomicrobiota bacterium
ACGGGCGCCAAATTCGACCAGCGGGAGGATTTGGTGTTCGTTGATGCCGCGCAGCAATACGCAATTGAGCTTCACGCATTCGAAACCGGCGGCGGCAGCGGCGTGTATGCCCTCGAGCGCGACGGCGAGAGTGCCGCCGGTGAGTTTCTGATAGGCCGCGGGGTCGAGGGTATCGAGGCTGATGTTGACTGAGCGGACGCCGACTTGTTTGAGCGGCAACGCCAACTCCTTGAGGCGCAGCCCGTTGGTCGAGAGGCCCAGCGTCTGAACTCCGGGCAGATCCCAGATGCGCCGCGCGATCTCAACGATGTCGGCGCGCACCAACGGTTCGCCGCCGGTGAGACGGAATTTGCGGAAGCCCAACTCCGTCGCCGCTGCCGCGATGCGCACGATCTCATCCGCCGTGAGATGGTCGGCCCGCTGCGCCCAGCCTTTGTAACCCTCTGGCATGCAGTAGAGACAACGCTCGTTGCAGCGGTCGGTGACCGAGATGCGCAGGTAATCGATGTGACGTCCGTAGGGATCCATGGTGGTTTAATTAGAGAGGAACCATGGCAGCCTGTTCAGGCTGCCGACAAGGCGAAAAACGCAGCGCGGCCATCATTTCACAAGAAAAAAACAATTCACGTGTGTTTATTCTTGATTTGCCCGCGGATTTCGAAAAAGTCCCCCCGGCACCTGCACGCGCAGGTTGCGCTATGCCAGATATAAAACCTTCTCCTGCGAGAAGCGCTGCACCTCTTATGCTCACCTACGGAAAAACGGCCTCCAACGCGATTGCGGTGATGAGTTATCTTGTGGCAAATGCTCCCCACCGTGTCGGGTCGGAAGTGATCGGGAAGGAACGTGGTATCTCGAAAGTGTTCACCGCCAAGTTGCTTAGTCAGCTTGCCAGAGCCGGTTTTCTGAGCAGCCAACCCGGACCGGGAGGCGGCTACGCGCTGCTCAAAGATCCCGCTGAAATTCGTCTCATCGAGATTGTGGCGTTGTTTGAGCAGATCGATCAAAGTTCGCGCTGTCCGTTTGGCTCTGGCTGGTGTGGCCACGGCGAGACCTGTCCGCTGCACCACACCATCATCGACTTGGTCGACAGGAATCGCAGTTTTTTGGAAGATACCCGGCTGTCGGTTTTCCAGCAGGCCTCGGTACCCGCCACGAAACCCCGAACGCGGGTGGCTAAAACCGCCAAGAAGACCGCCATCAAAGCGCGGGCGAAGCGTTCCTGACCATCCTCTATCCAGCCATTGCGATGCTCACCAATCCCCATTCTTCATTCCACGCCGCCACCGGAAAACACCCGCTTGCGTACCAGACCGGCCAGCCACTCCGGCACCACCTCGGTGCCATGGCCGCCATCCTGTTCGCTTGCGTTTCCGCCGCACAGAGCCAAACCCCACCACCGGCCACTCCGGCACCACCGACCCCCGCCCCGGCTGCGCCAGCCAAGGAAGCCGCGCCGGAGGACCCGGTTGCCACCCGCTTTCTAACCACATGTGCGGGCTGTCACACCCTCACCGAGGTGAAGATCACGGGTCCGGGGTTGGTAACAGCCGCCACTTGGCCCTTGCCTCAGCTGCAGACCGCGATCAAGCGGATGGAGGAAAAAGTCGGCCCGTTGAAAGATGACGAATTGCTGGCGCTGGCGGATTTCATCAAGGATGGCAAGGCCAAGGAACGGCTCGCTGCCGAGCAGGAAAAAATGCAGGCCCGCTTCATGGCCAAGATGGCTCCGGCGGATGCCGCGCTGGGGGCCGCGTTGTTTGCTGGTTCGCTAGGGTTGCGGCAGGGCGGGCTTGCCTGCGCTGCCTGTCACAGCATCAGCGGCCGCGGCGGCAATTTGGGCCCCGACCTCACCGGCATTTTCACCAAAATGGGCGGCAAAGCTCCGCTGATCTCCGCCATCACCAAGGCGAATTTCAAGATCATGGCCGCGCATTACCAGCGCCATCCGATCACCACCCAGGAAGCCATTCACCTCACCGAATATTTTTCCAAGCTGGATGCCAACGCCCCCGTGGCCGCCCCGCCGGCCTTTGCCCAGGCCGGTGCCGGCATCGCGGCGCTGCTGCTGGCGGGTCTGACTTTTTATCTGCGTGGGATGCGGGCCACCCGCCGCCGCGACAATCCACTGACAAGAAGGAGAAAATAATCGCATGAGCTGGATCCAAGACATTTTCGCGCCGGAGGACCGGACCTGGGAAGCATTCTATCGCAACCGCTGGAGTTATGACAAAAAGGTGCGCAGCACCCATGGCGTCAATTGCACCGGTTCCTGCAGCTGGGAAATTTTCGTCAAGAACGGCGTCGTCGTGTGGGAGTTGCAGGCCCTCGATTATCCCATCATCGACAAGGAAATCCCGCCCTACGAGCCCCGCGGTTGCCAACGCGGAATCAGTTATTCTTGGTATATCTATAGCCCGCTGCGGGTCAAATATCCCTATGTCCGCGGCGTCCTCATCGACCTCTGGCGCAAGGCGAAAAAACAATTCCCCGGCGACCCGGTCGCCGCCTACGCCTCGATCGTCGGCAACCCGGAGTCCCGCCAATCCTATCAAACCGCCCGCGGCAAGGGCGGCTTCCGCCGCGCCGCCTGGGCCGAGGTCAATGAATTGATGGCCGCGGCCAACCTGCACACCGTGCAACGCCACGGCCCGGACCGCATCGTCGGCTTCTCGCCGATCCCCGCGATGTCGATGCTCAGCTATGCCGCTGGCGCGCGCTTCTGCCAGTTGATGGGGGGCGTTTCCCTGTCGTTCTACGATTGGTATTGCGACTTGCCGCCGGCCTCGCCGGAAATCTGGGGCGAACAAACCGACGTCAACGAGAGCGCCGACTGGTATCACTCGAAATTCATCGCCACCGTCGGATCCAACGTGTTGATGACCCGCACGCCCGACGCCCATTTCCTCGTTGAAGCCCGCCACGGCGGCGCCAAGGTGGTGGTGTTCTCGCCGGACTTCAGCCAAACCTCGAAAGTCGCTGATGAATGGGTGCCGCTGCACCAGGGCACCGACGGCGCGTTCTGGATGGCCGTCGGCCATGTCATTCTCCAGGAAAATTATGCCACTCGCCAGGTGCCGGCGTTCCAGGACTACATGCGCCAATTCACCGACGCCGCCTTCCTGGTCACTCTCGACCCGCAGGCTAACGGCAATTACCGCCCCGGCAAATTGCTGCGCGCCAGCCACCTCGCCGCCACCTGCGACCAGGAAAACGCCGAGTGGAAATTCTTTGTGGTGGATGAGACCACCAACAGTCTGAAAATGCCCAAGGGCACCGTCGGTCACCGCTGGCAGAAACAGAAAGGCGAATGGAACCTCAAGCTCGAGGATTGCAACACCCATGAGCCAATCCGCCCGATGTTGGAACTGCTCCATGCCCACGACACCACCATCCCGATCGAAGTCACGGATTTCTCGGATGGCACCAACTCCCGGACCATCACCCGCCACGTGCCGGTGCGCCGCATCGATACCGTGGACGGACCGGTTTTCACCACCACCGCCATGGAGCTGTACTTCGCCCAGTACGGAATCAACCGCGGCTTTGAGGGCGAATGGCCTGGCAGTTATGACGATGCCAGCCAGCCGTTCACGCCGGCATGGCAGGAGAAATTCACCGGGGTGGCCGCCGGAGTGGCGGTGAACTTCGCCCGCGAATGGGCGCGCACCGCGGAATTCACCGGCGGCAAATGCAGCGTGATCATCGGTGCCGGAGTGAACCACTGGTATCACAACAACCTGATCTATCGGGCGGTCATCAACTCGTTGATCTTCTGCGGTTGCATCGGCAAGAGCGGCGGCGGTCTCAACCATTACGTCGGCCAGGAAAAACTCGTGCCGCAAACGTCGTGGGCACCTGTCGCCTTCGGTGGTGACTGGGCCGGCCCACCGCGCCAGATGAATTCGCCATCGTTCCACTACATGAACTCCGACCAGTGGCGCTATGACCGCTCGTTCAGCGAGATGTGCCCGGTGAATGACTCGCAGCACGCCATGGCCCACGGCCACACCGCGGACAAGAACGCTCTGGCGGTGCGCCTCGGCTGGCTGCCATGCTATCCGCAGTTCACCCGCAGCAATTTCGCCTTGATCGAGGAAGCTCAGGCCGCAGGCGCCACAACCGACGACGAAATCGTTGCTTGGGTCGTCGCCCAATTGAAGGAGCGCAAGGTCAAGTTCGCGCTCGAGGATCCTGACAATCCGGAGTGCTTCCCGCGCTTGTTTTATATCTGGCGCGGCAACGCGCTGAGCTCTTCGGCCAAGGGCCACGAATATTTCCTCAAACACTATCTGGGAACCCACCATAACTCGATCGCCGAGGAATGCGCCAAGCCCGATATCGAGGACGTCACCTGGCATGACAAGGTGGAACTCGGGAAAATGGACCTGGTCGTGGACCTCAATTTCCGCATGGACACCTCCGCGCTCTATTCGGACATCGTGCTGCCGGCGGCCACTTTCTACGAGAAGAACGACCTCAACTCGACGGATATGCACAGCTTCATCCATCCGCTGCAGGCGGCGGTGCCGCCGTGCTGGGAGTCCAAGAGCGATTGGGATATTTTCAAGACCATCGCCGCCGCCACCTCGACCATGGCGGAACAATACTTTCCCCAACCGGTCAAGGATATCCTGGTCTCGCCGTTGATGCACGATACCCCGGCGGAAATGGCTCAGCCCACCGTCAAGGATTGGGCCAAGGGCGAGTGCGAACTCATCCCCGGCAAAACCGCTCCCAACATCAAGGTCGTCGTCCGCGATTACACCAAGGTCTATCAGAAGTTTATCTCGCTGGGTCCCAATTTCCGCAACAACGGTCTCTCCATGCACGGCACCCACTACGATGTGGACGACGCCTACGACGCCTACATGACCACCCACCCCACCGAAAAATGGGATGGCAAGGAATACCCGAGCCTCAAGGTGGACAAGGACGCCTGCAACGTGATCCTGCACTTCGCGCCGGAAACCAACGGCGAAATGGCCTGGCGCGCCTATCAGAGCGAGTCGATCAAGACAGGCATCGATCACAGCCATCTGGCCCGCGACACCCGCGCGGTGCGCTACACCTTCGAGGATCTAACCATCCAGCCGCGGCGCACCCTGACCACTCCGTTCTGGACCGGCATCACCAATGGCAAGCGCACCTACGCCGCCTATTGCCAGAACATCGAGGAACAAATCCCGTTCCGCACTCTCACCGGCCGCCAGCACCTCTACCTCGACCACGAGACCTATGTCGCCTTCGGGGAAAATCTGCCGACCTTCAAGCCGCGTGGCGAACTGCGCCAAACCCGCGATTTGATCCATACTCCCAAGGGCCAGGGAGGCATGGTGCTCAACTACCTCACCCCACACGGCAAGTGGCACATTCACTCGACCTATGGGGACACCCTGCGGATGAAAACCCTCTCACGCGGGTGTTATCCGGTATGGGTCAATGACAAGGATGCCGACATCATCGGCATCGAGGACAACGATTGGGTGGAAGTGTTCAACGACCACGGCGTCGTGTGCACCCGCGCCATCGTCAGCGCGCGCATCCCCACCGGCATCTGCCTGCTCTATCATGCGCCGGAACGCACGCTGGGGGTGCCCAAATCCCCCGAGCGCGGCATGAAACGCGCCGGCGTCCACAACAGCCTCACCCGCACCCGCATGAAACCGTTGTTCATGATCGGCGGCTACGCCCAATTCACCTACGCCTTCAATTACTGGGGTCCCCAGGGCGTCAACCGCGACACCTTTGTGGTCGTACGCAAACTGCAACAAGTCGTCTACTAAGCATCAATCCCATGGACGTTAGAGCTCACATATCCGTCATCTTCCACCTCGACAAGTGCATCGGCTGCCACACCTGCAGCGTGGCCTGCAAGAACATCTGGACCGACCGGCCCGGTGCCGAATACATGTGGTGGAACAACGTCGAAACCAAACCCGGCACCGGCTATCCAACCCGCTGGGAGGATCAGAATAAATTCAACGGCGGTTGGAAATGGGATGGCCGCGACAAGATTGAAATGCGCTGCCAGAGCAAGGCGGATTCATTCCTCAAGTTGTTCTATAACCCCAACCAGCCGAACCTCGACGACTACTACGAGCCGTTCACCTACAAATACGAGGATTTGTTCACGGCCAAGCAGGGCGATGACCAGCCGACGGCCATTCCGGTGTCGCTGATCACCGGCGAGCCGATTGAAATCAAGAGCGGACCCAACTGGGACGATGACCTGTCCGGCTCGCCGATCTATGCGGAGAATGACCTCAACCTCGACAAGTTGACCGAGGAAGAGCGCAACCAATTGTTCGAGGTCGAGCGGTTGACCATGTTCTATCTGCCGCGCATCTGCAACCACTGCGCCAATCCGACCTGCGTCGCGGGCTGCCCGTCCGGCGCCATCTATAAGCGCGGCGAAGACGGCATCGTGCTCATCAATCAGGAAAAATGCCGCGGCTGGCGCGCCTGCGTGGCGGCCTGCCCGTATAAGAAAATCTATTACAACTGGAAGACCGGCAAATCCGAGAAATGCGTGCTGTGTTTCCCGCGCTTGGAAACCGGCCAGGCCCCGGCGTGCTTTCACTCATGTGTCGGGCGGATCCGCTATTTGGGAGTGATGCTTTATGATGCGGACCGCGTGCCGGATGCGATGAAAGTGCCGGACCGAGCGCTGGTGGAATCCCAACGCATGACCTTCCTCGATCCCAACGATCCGGAGGTCATTGCCGCCGCCCGCAAGAACGGCATCAGCGAGGAATTCCTGGATTCCGCCAAAAACTCCCCGGCCTACAAGTACATCATGGAATGGAAGCTGGCGCTGCCGCTGCACATCGAATACCGCACGATGCCGATGCTATTCTATGTGCCGCCATTGCTGCCTGTCATGGGCAAATCCACCAGTGGCACCTACACCCACGATGCCAAGAATTTTTTCACCTCGCTGGCCGAGTCACGCCTGCCCGTCAAGTATCTGGCCAGCCTGTTCAGCGCCGGCAACGAGCAAATCGTCGAGGAGGTGATGCGCAAACTCATGGCCGTGCGCTACTACAAACGCTGGCAAAGCGTGCGCGACATGGATGAAAAAGACGTCCAACAGATTCTTCGCGAGGCGAAAACCACCCCGGAGGAAGTCGAACAGATCTATGCCATGACCGCCATCCCGACCCATTTCCAACGCTTCGTGCTGCCACCGTTGCAACGCGAAGAGGCCATTGAGTCCACCTGCAGTCCCGAAGCTTGCAAAGGCTGCACCGGCTTCAGCCTTGATCCCACCTTCCAGCCACGCGCCTGATGACCACCCCCGCTCCCACTGTGCCGCTGGCCACCAGCCTCGCGCTGCTCGCCCGCCTGTTAAGCTATCCGGACGCGGATTTCGACGCGCTGATGGATCAGGCGCTGGCAACCATGGACAGCCTGCCGCTCATCGCGTTTGGAAGCGCGTTCGGCGCGCTCAGCCACGACGCGCGTGAGGAGTTATACACTGCCACCTTCGATGTGACGCCGAGTTGCGTGCCTTATGTGAGCATTCACCTGTTTGGTGAGGAAAACTTCAAGCGCGGTGAGTTCATGGCCGCTCTGCACAGTCAATACGCACAAAGCGGCTTCGAAACCTTCGACGAATTGCCGGATCATATCGCCGTTCTGCTGCGCTACGCCGCCACCCTCGGCGAGCCCGCCCGGCGCGAGCTCGTCGAGTTCTGTCTGCTCGGGCCGCTGGTTAAAATCACCGCGGCGCTGCCTGGGGAACATCCGTATCACTTTGTGTTGGATGCGGTCGTGGAAACCCTGCTCACCGGCTACCCCGGGCTGCAACCACCGCTCAGCCCGCTGGAGCAAATGCGCCAACACGGCGGTGCCTGCCCCGTTGTTGCCGACGGTTGCAATTGCGGCCCCGTGGATAACGCGGCGCACTCTTCAGCCCGCATCATCGACGGACCGGATGACCTCATTGCGCCGGACGTCCGCGCTCCAATCGCCACCACGCCTGCCCCAACTCTCTAACCGCCATGCCCGACTTATTCCTGTTCATCGGTCTCCCGTATATTGCCCTGATGGTTGCCGTGATCGGCTGCTACCGCCGGGCCCGTCTCGACAAGTTCACGATGTCGGCGCGGTCCTCACAGTTTTTGGAGGACCGCCAGTTGCTGTGGGGTTCCACCCCGTGGCACATCGGCATCCTCATGGTGTTGCTCGGCCACCTGGTCGCATTCCTGCTGCCCAGGGTCTGGTCCAGCATCCTGACCGTGCCATTTGCCATCTTCACTATCGAAACGATCGGCGTGGCCTGCTCGCTGCTGGCGCTGGCCGGACTGGGCACCCTCATCTACCGCCGCCTGACCTCGGCGCGCATCCAGGCGGTGACCACCACCGCCGACCTGCTGGTGGTGACCCTGTTGTTCGCGCAGGTGTTGTTAGGAATGCTCTCGGCCATTCATTTCCGCTATGGTGCGGCGTGGAGCACCGGCACGGTGGTGCCCTACCTGTGGAGTCTGCTGTGCTTGCAACCGGACATGACCTACGTGACGGGTTTCCCGATGCTCTTCAAGCTCCACCTGATCGGCGCGTGGTTGTTCATCCTGCTACTGCCCTTCACCCGCCTGATGCATATTCTGGCCGTCCCCTTCCAATATCTCTGGCGCGCCCCGCAACAGGTGATCTGGAACACCACCCGCCGCCGCCAACACGCGGTGGCTGCCACCATTCGGGCGGAAAGCCGTCGCGAATTCATCAAGGGCGCCGCCGGCGTGACCGGTGCCACCGGTTTGTTGGCGCTGGGCGTGTCGTCGCAAGCGGTCAACTTTTTCAAAGGTGCCAGCCATGACCCGGAGGCGGAGTCCGCGTTGTTAGAGAAAAAACTCCAACGCCTGCAGCTCACCGCTGAGGAGCGTGCCTACGAATTGGAAAGGCAGCGCAATACGATGATTCTGGTAGCCCGTTATGCCGAGCTCGATCCGGTCAAGGGCCACTATTTCATTGATTATGCCATGGCTCCGGGCTTGGCGTTCAAGGGCAAGGATGGCGTGCCCATCGTGCTGTCCGCCAAATGCACCCACCTCGGCTGCACCGTGAGCAGCACGCTCGACGCCAACGGCCGCATCATGTGCCCCTGCCATATCTCCTACTTCGACATTCTGACCG
>JBAXOP010000229.1:0-9043 GCA_037133195.1 Verrucomicrobiota bacterium
CTGAGGCTGGACAAAGGCGCTATGGCACCACTGGAGTTCCGGCCGATCATATTCGGTGCCGTAATACTGGATGTCCACCAGCTTCAGTTCGCGCCACTTTTTCATGTCCGCGAGCCAACTGGTGATCGAGGCATTGTCCTGGTTAGGTCCCGGGATCGTCTGGGCTGCCATCTTGAGTTTGCTTTCCAACGGCGACAGCGGGCTTTCGGCCGGGTTGGGCGAAGATGTCAGGGCCTTGACCCCGCCGGCGACGGGCGAGCGGTAAACCGTTAATCCAGCGCTGGACGAAAATGACTGCTCCGGATTGTCACCACAAGCAGGCCGTCCGATGACGCGCACCGCCAGTGCGGTCACCGGCGACGCGAGGGTGCAGGCGAACCGGCTATCGTTCTGGATACTCTTGCTATCGGTGGCGGTGGTGGCGGGGTAGTCCGTTAGTTCACCCACAGTGGTCCAAGGGCCATCTTTCGCGGCCTGAACCTGCACTTGGGGTTTTCCCTTCGAGGTATCGAACCACCCGCCGTCATGAAAGATTGCGCCGTGGGTGAATACCACCCAGCCCACGGGAGAGAGTTTGGCGAGGGTCAGCGCATACCAATCCTGTTCCTGCTTGGTGCCGTCAAAGGTCGTGACCACCCTGCCTTCCATCAGCGACCCTTGCACGTTGCCTTGACGGGAACGGCTTTCGGCGGCAACGGGCAGACTGCCGTTCGCTCCCCATACCGGCATGGTCGCGAGCATGAGTGCGAGACTCAACGATAGATAGCTATACTTACTTGTCTTCATATTGTTTACTATTTAGATTCCTGATCGGCACTTCCATTTGCAGAGGCCTTTACCACCAGCACCCAATCTGCCGCAGTTGGCTTTGCTGGGATCTTCCACTGGTATCCTCCACTTTGCGCATCCTTCTCCGGGGTGAACGTTCCTAAATTCATGTACACACCTGTCCTGGTGTTGAACCATTGTGCGGCGTACAATGTATTGCGCATATGGCGCAATGTGCCGCTGGCAGTAGTCGCTCGATTGTACAGGTAAAGCACATACACATCCGAGTCGAGACTGGCCAACGAATACCACGCGGAGCTTTCGGCCTGAAACCAATTATTGTCGTCGAAGCGAGGCGTCAACTTCCACCACTCCATGGTCTTGAAAAAGTCCTTCATGTGAATGCCCAACTCCGTAGCTGACGGAAAATCGACGCTGGTGGTCCACTTGGTTCGCTTCTGCTCAACCGTGACAGTCACAGAGCCTCTCACGGTGTCCTTGTCCATATCGAACTTGCTGTTGTAAAGCCAAATGTCGATGGCACCGTAGCCATGACCCAACATGCCGTTTAGATAAGCTGTCCAGCCTTGTTGCCGTGCTCCATCGCCCAACGTCCAAAGATGGTCGTAACTGCCTTCGTAACTTACAACTGGCTTGCCTTGGCCGTTTTCCCAAAAATCTTTCACCGGCGACCAGCGGATTCCTGACTCGTGGGGCGGTGTCCACTGAACAGCATACCAGGTATGCCCCGGCACATCTCGAAAACTTGATGTGGATGCCAGCACGCCGTAGCCCCACTTCCGACGTTCATTCTTAAGGGGGAATTCTTTGGGTTCCGGTTTGTAGCCCATGAACTCCATGTGCGCGGTTCCGGGATGCGGGTAGGTATCATATTCATGAACCCACGCCAGCACCTTCTTCCATGGATTTGTGCTGGCATCGAACTGGCGCTGGTCACCACGGTCAAAATAAAAATCGTTGTCCACTTCCTGTCCGCTGGTCCACATCACCGGGTACGCGCCAAAACGCGCTACCCACAAGCGACACAACTTCTTAAGATACTCATCGGTATAGCATGGCTTGGTGATTTCCCGCGAGAAGAACAACTCGGCATTGGCATGCACCATACCGGCGTCAGCAATGAATTTAAACCGCCGATCGAGGTCCTGCAGGCCTGGCAGATCCGCTTCGCTAAATCCATCCGCGAAATTGTATTTAGCGCCAAGTGGTTCCGACTGGTAAACCGTGAACCCCTGCGCGACTCGTTTGTTGACAATAGGTTTAAACATCTCATCAAACGGTTCCTGCGGCATGCTCCAATGCGTATCGCCCAGGTAAAAAAACGGCGTGCCGTCCGCATACATGAAATATCGCACACCTGGCGCGGTCCTGAGGAAGCCGCGCCGGAAAATTTCGAGTGCTCCCTGATAGCGATTCGCCCCTAGCGTTCCGCGTTTGCCATGCAATCCTGCGTCTGAGCTATTCGTGCAGGTCGAGACATATTTCCAGACACCGCACTCGGTTGGTGCAAAGCGTGCTCTCCACGTCCTGCCGCCGTCCCAGAACCCCGGCACCGCGTACTGTTTCCCGGACGGCGACGTGAAAACGACATTCAACTCCGCGGCATTCAGCGGGTCGGTATATGTATTGGCGCTCTCGAATGTGATCTCAGCCGCCCGCCAGGTTTCGGTTAATACGTCCACCATTGCCGGAAGTATCATAGGCTCGGCGGTGCCTGATTCGCTGGCATGCAGCGCGGCCAGCGGAGCGAGCAGCAGGGCCGCGTAGAGTAGGAGCGTATGTTTCATGGTTGGATGATGTATCAGATTCAATTCAGCGCTGGCATCCCCCTGGGAACGCCAAGCCCCAGCTTGGCATGCTTCAATTCATTCATACGCCGAGCTGGGGCTCGGCGTTCCCGGCACTCATGCCAGTCGCGGCTAATGCGGTGAGGGTGTTTCATGGTTGGCGGATGTGTTAAGTTCGTTTGATCGCTTCGGTCGCGCCCTACTACTGTTACTTTTTGGCTTTGGAGGCGCCCGGGAGTGAGTCAAGATACGGTTGCAGCCACGATGGCGGATGGGCGTTCTCTTTCTCACCAAGAACGAGCAACGGCTTGTCGGGAATGTTCAGGTGTTTTTCCGGCGGGCGGCGCTCGGCGACGAGTTGATGGATTCTGTCATTCAGTTTCTTGTAAACATCCGAGTGATTGGCGGCCAGATCCGTTTGCTCGCCAGGGTCGTTAGATAGGTCATAAAGTTCCTTGCCGACGAGTTTCCAGGCCCCCTGGCAGATGGACATTTCGCCCATCTCGCCGGTGCCTCCGCCGGGAAGATTGTGCACCACTTCCGTGCGCGGTGACGGCTTTTTCCCGGTAAACACGTCCCACATGTCCATGCCGTCGAGGGGCAATGGTTGCACTAGCGAACCACCCGCCAACTTCAGCAACGTGGGATAAAGGTCTGTTACATGCACCATGCCGCCGACCATCTTGTCTGCTGGCACACGGCCCGGCCAATAAATGATACATGGCACCCGCACGCCGCCTTCGTAGGTGGTGCCTTTACCGTTGCGGAAAGGCGGATTTTCATTGGAACCGCCATTGTCGTTGAAGAAGACGATCAACGTATTATCCAACACGCCCTGGGCCTTCATGGCAGCAATCATCCTTCCAATAGCCGTGTCCATCGAATCCAGCGTCGCCAACTCTTGCAAACCTGGCTTTTTGCCGGTGCCAGTGGCCGTGGCAGCCAGCTTGCGATATTTTGCCAACAGAGCGGACGGCGCATCGTACGGCGAGTGCATGGCGTTGAACGGCACATAGTAGAAGAACGGGCGATCCGTGTTGCGGGCGGCCATCAGGCGTTCGAACTCGCGAGCTAACAAATCCGTGGTGTAGCCGTCCTCACGGATTGTTTCACCGTCGCGATGCCAGTCATACCACTGGTTACGGGTCTTGCCGTTATATGATACCAGGGCACCGTAAAAACCGTATTGATGATCAAACCCCCGTTGCAGCGGCAGTTGACGCTGATACCAATTGCCAAGGTGCCATTTGCCGATGATCGCCGTGTCGTAGCCGGTTTGCTTGAGGGCCTGGGCGAGCGTGCGCTCGTCTGGCAGCATCCCCGCAGTGTCATTGCCGTGGGAGCGCTCCTCCATACCGTTGCGGAACGGATAGCGGCCAGTGAGGAAAGCCGCGCGGGTCGGCGAGCAAACCGAATGCACATAGAACTGGGTGAGCCGTGTGCCGCCCTTGGCGAGCAGGTCGAGATTGGGAGTTTCGCATGGTCCGCCATTGAACCCGGGGTAATCCCTGTTCATGTCATCTACCA
The DNA here is from genome assembly GCA_037133195.1 of Verrucomicrobiota bacterium. Lineage (GTDB taxonomy): Bacteria > Verrucomicrobiota > Verrucomicrobiia > Verrucomicrobiales > Akkermansiaceae > Luteolibacter. The sequence continues at coordinate 4,104 of JBAXOP010000229.1, forward strand.
GAAACACCACGATGTTGGGTTTCTTAGGTGACGTCTTCGGTGCATCAGCAGCGTACAGGACCGCTAGCGGCGCGAGCCATAGTGAGGCCAGGAGATATAGATTCACTCGTAGGTTCATTTTTGTCATCTTAGCTGGCTGGGCCGATCTCAACTTCCGCAAAGGTAAGCGCGGCAATACCGTTAGCCCCCATGAGCAGCCGGTCCTGGCTCCAATTGGTTTCCTTGACATAGGTGATTTTCTTGGCAGTGGAAGGCTCCTTGAGTTTGAGTGTCACCACATTGCCCGCCACTGAGCCGGATACAACCAGCCCCTTGACACTATCCAGATAGAACTCACTGATAAGCGAATCTGTCCAGACCACCGGCTGGTCAAACACAAGCGCGATGGTATCCTTTGTGCTGCCCACGAAAGATGCCTGCTTGAGGTTGGGTGCAGTGATGGAAACCGTGGGTGTTTTGCCATAGTTATCCCGCTCGATCAGCGGCTGCATCAGACGGGCGAATTCCGACCAGCCGACCAGCGGATAATGGCAGGGCCCGGCCGGCTTGATGCCCAGGGTGGACATGCAATCCATGTTAGAAAACAGGCGCGGCAAGGTCCTTTGCTTTTCGCGGATCATGTCGCCGCCGCCGGTTTTTCCGCCCATGCTGCATGAGTTCGGCCAGATCTGGAAGATATAGTAGTGCTGGATATTAGGAAAATCCTGTTTCCAGGCGGCGGACATTTCGAGGAAATACTCTTGGTAGGACTTCCAGTCGAAGTCGCCGGTGGGCGAAGCGGACCCCTGGTTGTTCTCACCCTGGTGCCAGAGAATCCCCCGGATACCGTGGGTCAGCTTGGCCTGCTTCACCCGCAACAACATCCGTCCATAAATCGTACTCAGGTCGTCAGGATTGGCCTCGTTACGCAGGTGCACGTCGATGCGGGTGCCGCCCACCGCTCCATTCACGATGAAGATGGGCATCTTCTGGCGTTCCACCAACCGCCTAGCCAGATCCATGCCCCACCAGCCCAGCTGTGCTTTCTCACCTTGCGTAATTTTCCATACAGGATAGCACCACAGGTTTTGCGGCGCGCCTTTCGGTTCGCCGGCGGGACCGCCATAACTGCGGATCCACTCGCTGGTATCCGCGGGTGCTTTCTCGCCGGTGTCGGTCGCCAGCGCGTTGGACTGTCCGTCAATCAGATAGGCATCACCGCACACCAGATTAGTCACTGTCTCGAGGAGTTTTTCTGTGCTGGCGGCCTTCGTGCCGAACTCAACTTTATATTTGATCAATCCCGGCTTGAGCTTGGCTGACAATGCATAACTCTTGTCTGCGGCGGGCTTTTGCATTACGGTTTGAATGAGCTTATCGTCGGCATACAACTTCAAGAAGACCGAGTCAGCGGCGGCATCCAGCATTCCATTATAAAACAGCGTGCCTTCATTCTTGTCGTCACGCGCATAAAACTGGCCGTCCACCGGTTTTTCATCCTTCTGAGGCATCCTCTGAACCCAGGCATCCTTGGCAGGCTCTTTGACGGCGACCTGAACCGTCCGGGTGATCAGACTGCCGCCATTGCTGATGCTCGCTGTGACGGTCATCGTGCCGCTATTCTGGGCTCGCTTGAGAATCAATTTGCCGGGCTGGATCTCCTTGATCACGGCCAAACCTGCAACTTTCCACTCATACTTCAACTCGCCGGCCATTTTCGCCTGCATGTCTTTCAAATTGGAAATCTGCGGCACGAACTCGATAGTCGTGCGACCGTCCCACGACGTCTGCGCATTCAAGGTAAAGACCGGATCGGGAATCTCCTCCTTGATGGTTACCGGTATCTCGAGCTTCCTCACGGTATCGGCATAGACTGCCTTGAATATCAGGGGCATTCTCTGGTCTCCAGTCACCCGGCCCGCATCGATCGTAAACGAGGACTTATCCACTGCAACTATGGTTTCAACCCCGTTTTGTTTCACAATCCAGTAAATCTTCTGCGCGCCGCCAGCCTTGGCAGTCACCGTGGCAATCTTACCTTCCGCCACGGTGATATTTTTCGCGGAAACGTCGAAGGCCGAACCAGGCTGAACCAGCGGACCCACCAGCGTCTGCATGGGTTTCTGATTTTCGTATGACAGCCTGACCCAGTCAGCGGAGCGTGCGACTTTTGAAACGTGCACTTCATCGATATCGCCGACAAACTTGTAATTACCATACCAGCCGCCGATATACATCCTGGCCGGGTTGCGGATGTTGAGAGGGATGCCGCCCTTACTCTCCCCATCGAGCACGCCGTTGACGTAGAGTTTGGATTGGCCGTCGTTGAAGGTGTGGACCACATGAATCCACTGGGACATCGCTAGCGGTGCAGTGTTTTCAACGTTGCCGGCTGAATTATAACAATCCATCCGGACATGCGGCGGACTCTTGAATACCATCGCGACTTTCCCCTGAGCCTGTTCATTGCCCCAGACGAACGGGTGGGTGTTAGGTTTCTCAGCCTTGAACCAAACCTCGGACGAGTGGGGATTGGAACCGGTGGGAAAGGTGGTGATATTCTCCCCGCAGTTGATGCCCTTGCCCTCGTTGAAGCGCCGACACTTGCCGATCATACCGGCGGAGGCTGTGGTACCCGTATCCTTGGCCGTGAGCGCGCCGACCTCGTCCTTGACCGGATCTGCCATGTGAAAGACGCAGAGGTATCCGTTGGACTCGTTGAACACCGCCGCACCACTGGACTCGCTGGCCGCGTCGGGCTTGCCCCAGAACATCTTGATAGCCTGGTGGGCATTGCCCGTGATAGTGGGCATGCGCAGCCAGATGCTCGCAGTTCCGGCGGCTGCGTCCCACTCCTCGATCTGATATGCCAGCGGCTTGCCAGAGGCGTCAGCGAAGCGGATATCCTCTCCATTGGCCTTCGATTGGGAAAAATCGAACCCGTCGGTATTGAGCCGCACCAGCAGAGGAAAACCTTCTTCCACCGCCGTGGCCGGCAGGTTCGCTCCCTCGGGCGTGGTCAGGATGTACATTGAACCCGAATGCTGCCAGCCCGTGTATTGGGCCGAAGCTGTTTGAAGCAGCGCCAGAAAGACGAGTTTCGTGGTCGTTAATTTTGTCGTCATGGTTATTTCTTTACGTTAAATCACTTTCTTTCAATCGATCTTCTTAGGGATGGGCAGGACCGGGCCTGCATCCTGGGTAAAGCGGTCCTGCAATTGCTTCCAGCGGGCTGCCATGTCGCGCACGCGGTCGGGCTGTTTGGGTGCCAGATTGTCCTGCTCGCAACGATCGGTCGCCAGGTTGAAGAGTTGCCAGGCATTCTGATCTTCGGGGGCGGAAACCAGTTTGTAGTCGCCCATTCGTAGGGCACGATTGCCCTCGTGCTTGAAAAACAGATCATCACGTGTAACGCTGCCGTCCCTAACAAACACTGGCACCAAGCTGCGGCCGGGCAACGCCGGCGCACCCGCCGTCAGCGCCGGTTTGACGCGGGCGAGTTCTAGCAGTGTTGGGACGAAATCAATGACGTGGCCGACATTATGCCGCAGTTCGCCCCGCGCAGCGATGCCCTGGGGCCAATGCACGATCATCGGAGTGGAGATACCGCCTTCATTTGTCCAGATTTTGTGACGGCGGAACGGGGAGTTGCCCGCGCTCGACCAACCCGGGCCGAGGCAGAGGAATGAACCCGCAGAGCCGGCTGCAGCGGTTCGGTCATGGCCGTCGCCGCGCACCATGACGGTGGCATCGGTGCCGTTGTCGGAGAGGAAAAAAATCACTGTGTTGTCCCACGCGCTCATGGCACGCACCTGATCCAACACCCTGCCGATTTCCCGATCCATGCGGTCAATCATCGCGGCGTGGATCGCCATCTTCGTGGCCTGATAGTGCTGTTGTTCGTCGGTCAATTGCACCCAGGGAACAGCATGTTCGATCTCGCCGGGGCCGAGCTTGGTGAGCACACCCGGCTTGAAGTTACGCGGCGCGAGGGCTGGTTCGAGCGGTGCCAGGCCACAGTTGACGATCCCCATCTTGCGCAGATTCTGCCAACGTTCCTCGCGCACCTTGTCCCAACCTTTGAGATAATGGTCGCGGTAGCGGGCGATGTCCTCCGGCGGCGCCTGCAACGGAAAGTGCGGCACGGTAAAGGCCAGATATGAGAAGAACGGTTGCGATGCATACTTTTCCGCGTGTTCCTTCAGGCAACGGATCGCATGATCGGCGAATGCGGTCGTCGTGTAGTAACCGCTATCCTTGGCCACCGGCGGCAAAGGACGGTCGTCTTCGAGAATTTTCTGCGGATTGAAATTCCGGTCGTGATCATCCAGTTGATACGAATGATCGAACCCGCCGTCGGCGACCGGTTGCGGGGCACCGAAGACGTGCCACTTGCCGGATTGATAACTGCGATAGCCGGCCGGCTTGAGCAGTTGCGGCAGCGTGCGCGTCCACACCGGCAGCAGGCCTTGCGGCGGGTCCATGTGGATTTGTTGCGGATAACAACCGGTTAGCAATGCGCTGCGTGTCGGCCAGCAGCGCGCGGTGTTGTAGAATTGGGTAAAGCGCAGCCCCCTGGACGCCAACCGGTCGAGGTTCGGTGTGGCAATGTCCGACCCGTAACAACCGAGATCCGAGAAACCCAGATCATCCGCGAGAATGATGAGAATGTTAGGTTTTTGAATTCGCGCGTCAGCCGCGCCCAGCGTTGCCGGCAAAGCCAGCAGCAAGGCGGCGAGGATTGTGAACAGGTGTTTCAAAGTGTTTATGGGAATTCGTGCATCTTGATACTACTTTTCAAACGCCTGTATGTCGCCACACGACGAGAATGCCTGTTTTGGATTTTGGCCGCACGCCGGTTTGCCCACGACCCGGACACCGAACACCTTCACCGGGGCCGCTAACTGGCAGTTGAAACTATCGCCATCGCGCAGTGGGCCGGCACTGGTGGCGGTGGTGGC
>JBAXOP010000230.1:0-8936 GCA_037133195.1 Verrucomicrobiota bacterium
CCGGGAAATCCTTTCAACGTGGCGGGATTCGGCAGTGACCAGGTTTGAGGTGCGAGAATCTAACGAATTTATCGGCTTTGCCGTTTCCGTCCCCCTGATCCAGCAGATAGCGATCAAAACAACGGCCACGCCAACCGCCGCACCTCGCCGATTTATCAGTCCGTAATTCATACAGATCCCGGGAATTGCGTTGGAGGGGGGCGACTGTTGCTAGAGCCAGTGGCCAGTCCGGAGGGCAGAAAAATGAGAGGGGCGGTAAAGCTGAAATGTTGAAATCTGAAAGCGCGCAAATCTTTCCGAACCGGAGCCGACCAAGGCGTCGGGCTGGCTGGATCATGCAGGAAAACTGCGGCTTTAGTCAGAAACATGAGAAATTCCTGAGCGCAGGATAGTCAAGCGGTCAGCATTGCCAAGGAGTTTATTGGAAATTTCTCGGACTATTTGTCAGTCCCCTAAACCCATCGGCAGTGGTCACAAACCCATAGATCCCCTAATGCTTGAGACGGCTCAGACGACCCCCTGCCACCCTCCATCAACAAGCTCCCCGCAGCTCTCACAGTGCACCGAAGCGGCGGTGGCGGCGCTGGTACTCTTCGACAGCCTCAAACAGGTCGCCTTCGCGGAAGTCCGGCCAATTTTTTTTGACAATGACGATCTCCGCATAGCTGATCTGCCAGAGGAGGAAATTAGAGATACGCATTTCGCCAGAGGTGCGAATGAGCAGATCGGGATCCGGTATGCCGGTGGTTTGCAGCCGCGAGGCGAATAGATCCGCATCAATCGCCTCAGGTAGTAAGTGCCCGTCGGCAGCATCGGCCGCGAGCGAGCGGGCGGCGGCGACGATTTCCTCGCGTGCGCCGTATGAAAGAGCCAGCACCATCGTCATGGAACTGTGCGAGGCGGTGCGTGCGATGATCGAATCCAATAGCGCGCGGGTCTTGGCGGGCAGGCGCTCGAGTTGGCCAATGGCCAGCAGGCGGACGTCCTGCCGGTCGAGGTCCTTGGCCTTGTCGCGCAGAAAACGTTCGAGCAGGGCCATGAGGGCATGGACCTCGGCTGCGGGTCGACTCCAATTTTCCGATGAGAAAGCGAAGAGTGTTAGGTACTCAACGCCGAGTTCCTTGCAGGCTTCCATGATTTCGCGCACCGACTCGGCACCGGCACGGTGGCCTTCGCGACGCGGCAGGCCGCGTTCCTTGGCCCAGCGTCCGTTGCCATCCATTATGACGGCGATATGGCGCGGAATGGTTGGAAATTCAGGCACGGCGCTGGGTTTTTTGGTGGGGCGGGTAGTATGTTAGACTGCGAGTGTTTGGGCGCGGTCGGGGCCGACGCCGACGAAAGCGATGGGAGCGTCACACAGTTGGGCGAGGCGGGCGAGGTAGGTATGGGCCTGGTGCGGCAAGTCGGCAAAGCGGGTGCAAGCAGTGGTATCGCAATTCCAGCCAGGCAACGATTCATAAACAGGCACGGCTCGTTCCCAAGCATCGCGCTCGGCGGGTGGCAGCGGGTGAAGGTGGCCGTCGATATCGTATGCGGTGCAAATTTGCAGTGTTTCGTAGGCGTCGAGGCCGTCTAGGTTGGTGACGGCCAGACCGGTGACGCCGTTGACCATGCAGGCCAAGCGCAGCAGCACGGTGTCGAGCCACCCGCAGCCGCGAGGGCGGCCGGTGGTGGCACCGAATTCGCGACCGAGGCCGTGGAGGTAGTCGGAGAGCCCCTCATCGCCGGTGGGGAACGGGCCGGATCCGACGCGTGTGGTGTAGGCTTTGCAGACGCCGATGACGCGCTGGATTGCCATGGGCGGCAGGCCGGAACCGGTGCAGGCACCGCCGGCGGTGGTGTTGGAGGAGGTGACAAACGGATAGGTGCCGAAATCCACATCCAGCAGGGCACCCTGGGCACCTTCAAACAGGAGGGATTGCCCGGCTTTCCACGCCGTGTGAAGCACGGGAATGGTGTTGGTCACATGCGGCCTCAGGCGCTCAAAGGCGGTGAACACCTCGGCGCAAACCGCCGCTGCCTCATAGGTGGGCAATTCGTAGCGGGCGAGAATTTCGCTGGCCTCGGCGACCCGCAGGGTGATCCGCTCGGTGACAAATGCCGCATCATGGAAATCGGCCACCCGCAGGCCGCAACGGTTGATTTTATCGGCGTAGGTGGGACCGATGCCGCGTTTGGTGGTGCCGATTTTGTGCGAGCCCAGCGCGGCTTCCCGAGCAGCGTCGAGTTCCTTGTGGATCGGCAACACAATGTGGGCGCGGTCGGAAATAAGCAATTTTTCCGGGGTAATGGCGACTCCCTGCGCCTCGACGCGCCGGATTTCCTCGACCAGGCCCACTGGGTCGATGACCACGCCGTTGCCGATCACGTTGATTTTGTCATCCCACAAAATGCCGGAGGGCAGCAGATGGAGGATGTACTTGGTACCGTTGGTGATGACGGTGTGGCCGGCGTTGTTGCCGCCTTGGCTGCGAATGACAACGTCCGCTGATTCAGTTAGATAATCGACGATTTTGCCTTTGCCTTCGTCTCCCCACTGGAGACCTGCGATGATGGTGTTCATGATAAACTTTTATTTTCGATCAAGTCCGAAAACTCCTGGAAAAAATACGCGGCGTCGTGCGGGCCGGGGGCGGCTTCCGGGTGATATTGGACGCTGAAAACCGGCAATTCGCGGTGGCGCATGCCTTCGACGGTGCCGTCGTTGAGATTGATGTGGGTGACTTCGATCTCCGGCGGTAGCGAGGCTGGATCGACGGCAAAACCGTGATTTTGAGCGGTGATGGCGACCTTGCCGCTGCGCAGGTCCTTGACCGGTTGGTTACCGCCGCGATGGCCGAACTTGAGTTTGAAGGTGCTGCCGCCAAATGCGTGGGCGAGGATTTGGTTGCCCAGACAGATACCGAAAATGGGCAACCTGCCGAGCAATTGGCGAATCTCGTGGTGAATGTAGCTGAGCGCCGCGGGATCACCGGGACCGTTCGAGAGAAATACCCCGTCCGGATTTTTCGCCAATACCTCGGCGGCACTGCAGCGGGAATTGACCACCTCCACCGCAAAGCCAGCTTGCCGCAGTCGCCGCAAAATATTGAATTTCAGGCCGAAATCGTACGCGACGATCCTGTGGCGCACGGGTGGTAATTCGCCGTAGTTGGTGGTTTCCCCGGTGGACGCATTGGGCAGGCGCCAGCGCCGCGACTCCTCCTCCCAGTGGTACCCCTGCGGCGTGGACACCTCGTGCACGTAGTCCATGCCCGCCATCGACGGCGAGGCCAGTGCCGCAGCTATCGCCGCCTCGCGGTCTAGCTCGGTGGTCACGCAGGCACGCATCGCTCCTAGCGAGCGTAGGTGCTTCGTCAGCGCACGCGTGTCGATGCCCTCGATGCCTAAAATTTCGTGTGCGGCGAGGTAATCGGCCAGCGATTGGGTGGAGCGCCAATTGGACGGCACCTCACACAATTCGCCGATGACGAATGCCCGGATATGAGGTGCGGCGGATTCGGCGTCTTCTGGGTTGACGCCGTAATTACCGATTTGCGGGTAGGTCATGGCGACGATTTGGCCGCGATACGATGGGTCGGTGATGACCTCCTGGTATCCGGTCATGGAGGTATTGAAGCAGATTTCACCGGTGGTGGATCCGCTGGCTCCGAAGGCTGTTCCTGTAAAACAACGTCCGTCTTCAAGGGCTAATAGGGCTGGTGTCGGCACGGCGGGGATTAACCTAGGCAGCACTCGCCACCCTGGCAAGCCAATGCTTGCTCCAGACGCATTTCCTCTCTCGCGCCACTGTCCGCTTAGCGGCCTTGGACCGGAAAACGGACATCCTGCCTGTGAGAGAAGAACCCTGAGAAGGTATGCCAGGGACTTGAGTTGGGCAGGCGCAGGCGACCAGGAGATCCAGATCTGACCGCGCGTGTTGCTTCGGTTGCGTGTTTATTCAGCCTTCGTCCTTGCGTGGCGCGAATCAAATGGGTGCCTGGATCGTGATGGATTGTCCACCGTTCCGTAATCTCCCAAAACGGGCACTGCTTTCAAGGGCATCGGCGCTAATTGCCAACGCAGAGGTCTCAGATACTCCGAAATGAAACCCGAACGAAGCCGCTTGTCTTTGGGGGCTTCAGTTAGCCTCGGCTCGGGGAGCGGATGGGCTCCATCATGCTCGAGATTGCGGCTACCGCCCGGATTTCGCCAAAAGCGCATCGTGGTTGTAACCGAGCCATCCTGATCTGGAATGAAAAATGCATATTGGTTTGCGGCGTACCAACGACTGTTATGGCTGCGGCTAAAGAACCGTAGCGAAGCTCCTAGGTCGCCATGAAATTCGTCGCAACCATCCGGTCCGTATCTCAATTTGATAGAGGGTGTGTAACCGGTCTCTGGCGCCTCAAACATAAAAATATCCGTCTGGTCCGCCATAACCACTCCACCATCGGGGTCGTTGGCCGTCACTGTAACCTCCCACTGCGGCAGATCTTGGGTTCCAACGTCGCAAATCCCCACGCTGTAGGATCGGAATACCTCTGGCGGCGCACCAACCTTGAAATGAATGCAACTGTGGCCGAAGCCATCCCCACTGATAGTCAATGGCTCTGGCTTGTTGAGCTTCCACAGGTGAAAACCTCGGGATGCGACCGACTGGGTGTGAAAATTACTTGGTCTGTGCCCATGTCCTTATAGCGGTAATGGTACTTCGCCCCCGGCCAGCGCGTGCCCGCCTGATAGGCGGACGGCAGCACATAGCCATCCTTGTAGAACTGCTCGATGGTAAGCGCGAAGCCTTCGGCACCGTCAAGCTTGAAAGATCCGTCAGCCGCCGAACGCGTCGTCAGAATGCCGTATTCCCGGTACTTTCCCTTGACCTTGACCAAGCGCATGGTTGTGACGCTGGCCACTATCGCCGCGCCCTCCACCGGATATCCGTTCTGATCCACGACTTTCCCCCAAAAATGCACATGGGTGTCGTAACCTGCCGCGTACCTGTTGTACTGTGCCATTTGCCATGCCTTCGCAAAAAGATCGCGTATGTCCAGCATGAACCCGAGACAGACGACGACCACCAACCCCGTGAGAAACCATGAGGAACTCCGCAATCTCAAGATCGATTCTCGGAATGTAGCGGTCATGATCATTTGAAAATCAGTTTCTCAAACTCGGCTCAGGCAAAGGATGTGCCGCATCATGCTCAAGATTGCGGCTGCCGCTCGGATTCCGCCAATAGCGCATTTTTGATGTGATGCTTCCTTCTTGATCAGGAGAAAAAAAGGAATATTCACTTGCGGTATGCCAACGGCCACCACGGCTTCGCGCAAAGAATCGGATCGGAGCGCCTGGATCGCCAAGGCCTTGGTCGGTCCCATCCGGTCCATACCTAAACTTGATTGAGTGGGCGTAACCGGATTCGGGGGCGTTAAACATAAATATATCGGACGGATCTGCCTTGACGACTCCGCCATCGGGTTCGATGGCCGTCACCGTCAACTCCCACTGGGGAGCTTGAAGAGTTCCAATGTCAGTAACCATCATGCTTATATCACTGTACATCTCTGGTGGCGCGTTCAATTTGAGATTAGGGCCATTCAGGCCGGAGGTGTCGCCACCGATCACGATGGGTTCTGGCTTATTGAGCTTCCACAGATGGAAAACCTCTGGACTAGACTGCACAGGAGTAAACACCTTCTCATGGTTTCCGATAGACAAATACTGATAACGATACTTAGCCCCTTCCCAACGAGTTCCGGCTTGATAAGCGGAAGGCAGAACATAGCCATCCTTACCAAGTTTCTCGATGTCCAGATACATGCCTTCGGATCCATCAAACATGAAGGCTCCGGCGGCATTGGTCGTCGCCTTCAATATCTCATACTCCCGGTATCCGTTCGCGGTCTTGATCATTCTTAAAGTCGTTACCGTTGCAATGATTTTAACTCCCTCCAATGGGATTCCCGCCTGATCCACCACTTTTCCCCAAAATCGCACCCGGGTGTCGAAACGGGATGCGATCGCATTGTGCTGTACCCATGGGCTTGCCTCCGTCTCTGGTACCTCCTCGCCCAAAGCATGGCGTTGGACGCCTGGAAGATACACGAAGCTGAACGCCATCAGTCCCGCAAGGAACCACAAGGTGCCTCGGAATCTCAAGATCGATTCTCGGAATGTGGCGGTCATGATCATTTGAAAATCAGTTTCTCAAACTCGGCTGAGGCAACGGATTTGCCCCATCATGTTCGAGATTGCGGCTGCCACTCGGATTCCGCCAATAGCGCATTTTTGATGTGATGCTTCCTTCTTGATCAGGAGAAAAAAAGGAATATTCACTTGCGGTATGCCAACGGCCACCACGGCTTCGCGCAAAGAATCGGATCGGAGCGCCTGGATCGCCAAGGCCTTGGTCGGTCCCATCCGGTCCATACCTAAACTTGATTGAGTGGGCGTAACCGGATTCGGGGGCGTTAAACATAAATATATCGGACGGATCTGCCTTGACGACTCCGCCATCGGGTTCGATGGCCGTCACCGTCAACTCCCACTGGGGAGCTTGAAGAGTTCCAATGTCAGTAACCATCATGCTTATATCACTGTACATCTCTGGTGGCGCGTTCAATTTGAGATTAGGGCCATTCAGGCCGGAGGTGTCGCCACCGATCACGATGGGTTCTGGCTTATTGAGCTTCCACAGATGGAAAACCTCTGGACTAGACTGCACAGGAGTAAACACCTTCTCATGGTTTCCGATAGACAAATACTGATAACGATACTTAGCCCCTTCCCAACGAGTTCCGGCTTGATAAGCGGAAGGCAGAACATAGCCATCCTTACCAAGTTTCTCGATGTCCAGATACATGCCTTCGGATCCATCAAACATGAAGGCTCCGGCGGCATTGGTCGTCGCCTTCAATATCTCATACTCCCGGTATCCGTTCGCGGTCTTGATCATTCTTAAAGTCGTTACCGTTGCAATGATTTTAACTCCCTCCAATGGGATTCCCGCCTGATCCACCACTTTTCCCCAAAATCGCACCCGGGTGTCGAAACGGGATGCGATCGCATTGTGCTGTACCCATGGGCTTGCCTCCGTCTCTGGTACCTCCTCGCCCAAAGCATGGCGTTGGACGCCTGGAAGATACACTAGACTAAACGCCACAAGTCCCGCAAGGAACCACGGGGCATCTCGCAATCTCCAGATCAATTCTCGCAAAGTGGTGATCATGACATTTTGAAAATCAATTACTCAAAATCGGCTCTGGCAAAGGATGTCCCCCATCATGCTCAAGATTGCGGCTGCCGCTCGGATTCAGCCAAAACCGCATCTTTGTTTCGACTATCCCTTTCCTATTTGGTGAGAAAAACGAGAATTCACATGCTGAGTGCCAGTGGCCCTTGTTACTTTGAACATAAAACCTCAGTGATGCTCCTGGATCATCCTGTGATTCGTCGGCCCCTTCCAGTCCATACCTGAGCTTGATGGAGTGCGTGTAGCCAGCTTCCGGAGCTCGAAACATGAAAATATCGGAAGAATCGGCCATGACGACTCCCCCATCGGCCTCAAGAGCCGACACGGTCACCTCCCACTGGGGGGTCTGGACGGTTCCAACGTCGCTAACCATGATGCTGATGCTGCGCAATGGGTCCGGCGGGGCTCCAACTTTGAATCCCGGCCCGTTGCGGCCATCGCTATTGCCGCCGATCTCCAGTGGTTCAGGCTTGTTGAGTTTCCACAGGTGAAAGATCTCGGGGAGGGATAGATTTGGGGTGAATAGTTTTTCCTGGTTTCCAATTGAACTGTACCGGTAGCGGAATTTAGCACCAATGACACAACTCATCCCAAATTGATAGGCAGAGGGCAGCACGTAACCCTCCTTACTTAGGGCATCAATATCCAAATACATCCCCGCAGATCCATCAAACTGAAAAGTTCCGTTGGCAGCAGTTGTCGCCCGCAGTACCTCATATTCCCGGTAGCCGTTCTTGGTCTTGATCATCCTAAGGGTGGTTACGGATGCAACGATCTTCACTCCCTCCAGTGGGATTCCGCCTTGGTCCACCACTTTTCCCCAAAATCGCACACGAGCATCAAAATGGGAGGCGATCGCATTGTGCTGCGTCCAGGGATTCTCCTCAGGCGCGGGTGACTTTATAGACTGACGTATTGCGGTATGTGGCAATAATTGTGTCCGCGTCTCTTCTCGTTCAGAAGAAGTGCAGCGAATTGCCTTCGGACATAAATAATATAAAGTCAAAGAGGTTCCGGCAAGCGCCAAAAGAATAGTTGCCAAATAGATTGGTTGTTTCACTTTCATGGTACAGTTGAACCTCCAGAAATATTCATACATCTAATTTCGCAGTCAGTTAATAAATGAGTCCAATACAGCCAACGTTCACTAATGGATTCTAGGAACTGGGCAGAGTGTCCCGGGTGTTTGTCGCCGTATGTAGAGAAGATTTGCTGGTCCACGAAGGCGCCACCGACGTTAGTCTGTCTACCGGCGGGATAGCTGCGGGCCTGGGCGCAGTAGCTGAAGATTTCATATCGGTTGTCAGGGAGGTAGAGGAAGTTGTAGTCCGGGAATAATCCGGAATCGGTTTTCTTAAAGCCCCAGGTGTGGTCGAGCCAAAGCTGCACATAGTCGTACTGTTGTTGCAATGGCGATGCTCCATTGGGCTTTTTTGATTGATCGATAACCCAAAGGCCTAGGGCCCAGTCAACCGGATTCATGTAATTGTGCCAATTGGCAGCGCCGCCGATCCCGCTCATGTACGGTTTGCCCATTTGTGGGTACTCCTGCCGCCTATAAGCAATGTCCGTGCGGCCTTTATCATAGTAGTAGGCATAAACATTTGGTGTGGTGCACTTCTTGAGTACTGGCAAGGGGATCGAGTATCCGGTCAATGTCTCAGTGAGGATGGTGGGCCATTTGTCAGTGATATCTGGA
>JBAXOP010000231.1:0-8930 GCA_037133195.1 Verrucomicrobiota bacterium
GCGAAAACCAGCCACTGGTGGACACGATCATCGATCTATCCAAACTCAGGAATCCCGCCGCCGGATGGAAACCGCTCGGCAAGGTTGCGCCCGCGGATCGCACTTGGCACTTCTTATCGTTTGATCCACTCACCGAAAAAGACCGGCTGCACCCCCGCGAGAAGAAACGCTTCCGGGACATCGCCCTGGCCGACAACCTGAAAGGCTGGCAGACACCCGGCTACGACGACAGTCGATGGAGTCAGGGCCCCGCGCCCATCGGCATCGGCGAATGCAAACAAGGCAGCACCTTCTTTCCTAACAAATCCTCGTGGGGCAAGGGCGAGTTTCTGGTGATGCGCACGACCTTCGATGTGGATGCCCTGGATTACGATTCCTACCGCCTGAGTATCCTCGCCCGGCAGGGTTTCCGCGTTTTCCTCAATGGTCACGAGATCGAGTCCTATGGCTGGTGGAAGGACATGCCGCACTACCGCCCCATCGTCCTGGGTGCCGGGCAGATCAAGCACCTCAAGACCGGCACCAATGTGCTCGCTGCCTATGGCAACGTGGAATACAACAAAAAGGACCAGACTCCCTGCGGCCAGATGGACCTCTGCATCGAGGGCCTCAGAAAGTCGGACCTGAAATAGCATGAAACCATCATTACAGAGTGACAGACAAAAAGTATGGTTCTCTCTTCGGTTCGACGTTGGATGTTCAGCGTTGGATGTTCGATGATCACAATCCGCTGCCGATGAAGGCGTGCCCCGTTGCTGGCAGAGGCGCGGCTTTCGCTCCGTCAGCCATGCGTATCCACGGTTTATCGCCCGTTGGGGAGAAGGGATCGGGCCAGCGAAATTCGGCATCGCGCCGGGGCTCACCACCATCGACAGGTCGCTTGTCGATGAACCGGTCGTGGTAGATGCCGTTGGCATCCACCCACGTCACCAGGCGCAGCCATTCGTCAGGATCGAGCTTCACCTCATAGTGGCCCTTCTTGAGAATCTGAATGAGCGTACTGCGCGTCGATCCGAACTCGTAGGGCTTGGTCACCGTACCGTCGGAGAAGCGGTTGCTGATCCAGACGAAGGCATTCTTGCCGTTGCCCCGGCCGTCGCCGTAGATATTCCCGCCCATGAGGGACATATATGACTGGTTCAATTCACGCTCAGCCGTCTTCACCTTGCGTGCGGTGAGATCGCAGGTGGTGCGCTTGTCGGTGCCGTCGTGGCAGGGCATGCAGTGCCGGTCGAGCACGGGCTGGACCAGCCATTCGTAACCCAGCGCACGATCAGCACCCCACGACGGCGCAACGGGCCGGACGGCCGGCTTGGCAGCGGCGCTGCCTATCGTGTGTACAGAGGACGAGACGGCCTGCGTCTCGTGGCAGCCGTAGCAACTGCGCGTCTCGCCCGGTTGGAAGGAAACATTGGAGCGCATGCGCCGGACTTCGCAGTAATTCGCATCCAGTGCTTGAAAATAGACTGATGCAGCTTGGACTGTCGGTACCTGAAAATGAGCCGAGCCGTCCGCTTCAACTGGTACCAGACCGATAACCCGTACCGGATTCCAGGAGGTCTGCGCGGGATTCGCCTCCCAGGCATTGCCCCAGGCCCATTTATACGAGCCGTGTAGGGCATCCATCGGCCAAGGCAGGGCTTCGCTGATACGCAGCCATTTCACCGTGCCTGGTGGCACCTCAGGCCCCATTCCCGCATAGACGTCGTTGAGTACGCAGGTGGCCCAGGTTTGCGTTGGGTGGGTGGGAGCAGGCAATACCGGCGGGCGTAGCCGTTTGCGGAGCGGCATGGGATAGGCCACGCCTAGCACGGGATCGCGATGGATCAATTCCTTGTTCCCATGGACATCAATGAGGTACAGGCCGAAGCCGTTTGCCTCAACCCCGCCCTGCGGCAGATAGCCGATGGGATCCGGAATGACCGGATAGGCATAAGGCGCAAGAAAACAGGTCGGCGACAGGGCGCAGGGTGTCTGGTAGAACCCGCCCGCATCCCTGACGCCCCCCTCCGCCACCGGCGTGAACTCGGTGGGAGCCTCCTGCGGCCTGACACCGGGCGTGACCGTACGTATGGCATCGGCGCTGTTCATGCCCGCCGAGGCATCGATCAGCACTAAGGGGCCGTAGGCGTATGTGTGATGACCGGTGGCTATGGCCACCTGGCGGTTGCTGCCAGGCACTGAGTGCGCGTCCCGCAGTCCCATTGGGCGCGGCAGGTGCTGTTTGAAGAAAGCATTGGCCATGGTGCCGTCTGGGCGCACCGTCCACAGGGAATGGATGTCAAAGAAATTCCGCTCCTGGTATTCCCAACGCGTGTAGACGATGAGTCCATTGTCGAGCAGGGCCGGATGGCGATCGATATCCTTGTTGTTGGACAAGAGGCGTATGCCTCCGTCCGGTGCCCGGGCATAAAGGTTCAGGTTGAGCAGGTCATTGCAGAAACAGTCACAGATCACGCCGTGGCCGCAGCGGTCGGAGGTGAACGCCACCCCGCCATCCGGCAGCCAGATGGGTTCGACATCGGACCAGTAGGGATCGTCGGTGAGCTGCTTGAGGCCTGAGCCATCAAGGCGGACCTCGAACAGATGCGGCGGTTCGTGGCTTAGGCGCAATTCATGCTGGGCAGTCTTTGCCCCGCCCCATACACCCATGGACGGCGGTTTGTCGCAGCCCTTGGGAAAGGGCCAGCCTTCCTGTTTTGCCCAGGCGAACACCACGCGGTCGGCATCGAACCACAGGTCGAGTCCATGCACATGGCCCTTGCCGAGTTTGCCAGCCAGGATGGGGCGGACCTGGATCGTTCCCGAACGCAGGCCTGAGAGGACCTGCAGGTCGCCGCCGGGCTTGTAGGTGAAGGACGTATGGGTCCCCACCACATTCGGTGTATTGTGCGCTGCGAACACCGTACTGAACAGCACCTGATCGCAGGTCGCCGGTACCGATGCGAGAACTGCTGGCCGCAGAGCCCGCCGGGCCTTGAGCCATAAGGCGCGCATATCGTCCACAGCCATGCCGGGGACATCCATGGCCTTGATCAGAGACTGAATCTGCTCGTGCGACGCTTCCGCCCTGTGCCGCGCGGCTCCGTCGCTTCCACTCGCGGTGGACAACACCTTAGCCCGACGCAGGAGGTCGTCCGCTGAAGCGCGCAATTTCTTTCCATCCAGGTGTAGCCCCAGGGACACGGCCTGCCGTACCCAATCCATCTCAGCCCGTCGCTGCTGAGTCACGTCATTCCAAGTCTGATACCAAGCCGGTGAAGGAGTCTTGGGCCACACCACGGTGAAATCCTTGTTATCTCGCCCCACCCGGGTGGCAATGGCCCATTCTGCGACGCCCTGCACGAACAGGTCGGTGTCGCCGAGCATGGCCGCAGCCGAGGCCAATCCCGCGTCATCGATGGCATCCTTGTCGGCTCGGCGCAATAACGCCAATGCCTCACCCAACCGATCTGACATCTGATCGGAATCGGCGCGGATGACGGCGCGGCGGGCAAGATTCTCGACACCGACCGCCTGCATGCTCAGCAGTGCAGTCAAACCCAAGACCGATCTGATCATCAAAGACATTGGCATATAATAGATTCACTTGCCATCCTGATAGACCTGGAACTCCTCGATGGTTGGCGTTTGGGTGGCTTTAAGGATATGCAGGCGGACATGGCGGGCGGAGACGGGCGGGAACTTGAATTCCTTCTCGCCGGCCAGGGTGGTGCCGCGGGCGAGTTCCTTCCATGTCCCGCCGTCTTCATACTCGATGGCAAACTCCTCGGTGCGAGGATATCCCAACTCCTTGACCACCACGCGGCTGATCCGGCTGCCTGTTCCGAGGTCCACCTCAAGCCAGCCGCTGCGCTCGGCCTCGGCGGCCCCCCAGCGCGTGTCGTCGTCATCATCAAACGCCTTGGCGGCCTCGTATCCCGGTGCCTGCCAAGTGCTAGATGCCTTGGCGGGTTTGCCTGACGACAGCGGCGGCTGGGGCGCTGTCGGCGGGTTCTTGATCATGTCGCCGACCTTGCGCAGTGTCTCGACGTCGATCTGCCGCAGTTTGCCGGCGTAGTCCGGCCCCAGATCCAGCGAGAAGATGTTGCCGTGTTTGAGGGCACCGCGATATTCCTTGTATATATAGTCAGCTGACAGGCAGAGCGCGTCGTGCTTGGGCAGCGAGTAGAACCATTGCGCTCCGCCCTGGTGCGGCGGCAGGATCGGATAGGTGAACTCTCCAACCAGATAGGGCGGGGGAACTTTGCCGGGATGGGCCATCTCGCCGGCACGCAGGTCGGTGCCGTCGCCCGGCTTGCCGCCATTGCAGCCGACTAAACACCGCGGTTGGAAGCTTTTCACCCAATCGCTGAGTTGTTGGTGGGTCGAGCCATCGGGATGGCCGGCGGCGCAGTCCATCCAAAAGTATTCGATGGGTCCATACTGGGTGCATAACTCCTTGAGTTGCGCACGCTGGATCTCAATGCCCGAGCCCGTGCCGCCGACGGCACCGTCCTTGGCCCCGGGCCACGACCAATCGCCCTCGGAAAAATACAGTGCCAGCTTGATGCCATACTTGTCGCAGGACTTCTTCAGCTCGGCCAGCACATCCTTGCCCAGCGCTGCCTTGGTCACCTTGCGCTCGGTCGTCTTGGTATCCCACAGGCAAAAACCGTCGTGATGTTTGGTTAGAAAGAGGATATAGCCCATACCGGCTTCCTTGGCGGTGCGCGCCCACTGGTCGGTGTCGCAGCCGGTCGCCTTGAAGAATGAGACATCCTTGACGCCTGGAGACCACTCCTTGCCGGAGAACGTGCTGAACGACCAGCAAATGAACATGCCCCACTTGAGGCTTTTGAGTTCCTCCGTGCGCTTGGCTAGATCCACCGGCTCCGCCGCCCGCAGCGGCTGCGCCAGTAATGTAATAATCGAGATGAGTGGGATGATGAGGCGTTTCATAGGGGTAAGTGGAGGCGTTCAGAATTCCGTCAATCTGCTAGAAGCCCGCAGGGCTGGCTAACGGGGAGAAGCTTGGTTTTAGGCGCGCTTGTTGGCAAGGATCTTTCTTCAGACGGGCTGCCGGACCGCCCCGCTGCGGCAGGGTGGCAAGTTCACTGAATACGAACGCCGAACATTGAACGCCCACGCGCAAATCCCTGGCAGACCACAGCAACCCTTTCGCGCTGCTGCCGCAGCCCTTCATCGCCCGTGCTCCATCCTTGCGCTTGCTGCTGAAGCGCTCCCGCGCCCGTGCAAACGCCTCGTTCACAAACTCCTTGCTGCCGATCACCGCCCCGTCCGTGAAATACCTCACCCGGCAATGCAACATCTTCGCGATTCCAAGATCCTTCAAGACCGTGCCGTTGTCTTTACTTTCCAACATCTCGGCCGTGTTCAGCGTGGTTTGGGCCACCCCATTTTTGGTTCCGGTCACATCGGCCCGTCCCGGCTTGCGCCCCAAGGCCATACCCATCAACCGGCGGTATAGGCGCGAGACCTCAAGCCATCGCTCCGCCTCAAACCCCACTCCCAGATCGCAAAAATACGCTCGCACCAAGCCCTCGCGAGCCTTTTTTCCGTTCCCTTTCTTGCCGCCGCCCACCGCTTCTCCATAACTGCTCCAGCGGTAATCCGCCGGGTCTTTCACCATCCCCGCACGCACTGGATTGAGGTCGATGTAGGCTGCCATCGTCCGCGCGGCCACCCCGCTTTCCACGATCACGCTCTTGAACCGCTCTTCCCACAATGTTCCTGACCGCGAATGCATCCGATTGAACCAGCGTGTAAATCGGATCAACAAGCCTTTCATAAACTCACTTAAATCATGCATCCGGTAGGTGAATCGGGCATGAATCGCCGCCACTCGCGCGGCAGGCGCTCCATCATTCTCACCGATAGAACTCTTCCTCGCCTCCACCAATTCCACCGCCACTCCCGCCACCACCACCTCGGTGTATAGCCCGCCAAGACGTCGCAGCAACTCCTCGTCACTCAGTCCTCCTCCTTCCATCGGCGGCACCTCCAGCAGTATATGAAAGTGGTTAGACATCACGCAATACGACAAGACCCGGCAGCCCGAAAAATTCTCATACATTCGAAAAAACATCCGGAACGCCTCGCATTCCCGCTCCTCAAATACAAACCGCCGATCCACCACTCGGCTAATGCAATGGTAAATCACCGGCTTCGTTGCCGAGTCTTTCCAACCCGCCAGCCATCGAGATTTACGCATATTTCCACCCTACCACCAAAAATAGCACATTCCACAAGATTCCCTACTATTTATCTGTCACCCTGTAAATGTATGTCACCCTGTAAATGTAAATGCACCCCGGCCCAACGCCAGGAACTGTTGGACGCCTTCGACCGCAGCGGCCTGACCGCCATGGCGTTCGCCCGCGGTCACGGTGTCTGCTATCAGACGTTCATCGCCTGGCAGCGCAAACGCCGGGACGAATTTAGGACGCTTACCATAGATTGGCAAACTATGACGCCTATGATAGAGGGTCGCTAGAATTTTTCATGCGGCGCTACGGACCCCGCTTACCAAGCCGGCGCTCCTTGGCCGCCCACTCCGGAAAGACCCGCCTCAAAACAGCGCGGCGAGCTTGGCGACGTTGGTACCATTGCCTAACAGCATAAACACTTTCTCATCATGTGTCCAGCACGCCACGGTCCAAATCCCGTGTTGGCTGATGCCGGGGGCCGCGCGTTGCGGCAACTCGCCACAAACGTCTTGGCGGTGGAATGTCACTAGATGGACGACGCCATTTTTCGGATCATCGTAGCTAATGAGTGAGCCGGATTTACCGTTGATGACAAGTTCGCGACAGCCGATGCCTTTGACGTCGGTGAAGCCTGGAGGCAGGCAACAGGGGCAGGGGAGTTTGTGCTCCTGCAAGTGCGCGACAAGCACGCGGTGATCCCCGCGCTCCGCATCCAAACTGAATAGCGGTGACTCAAAAGTGCGGATGAAACCCGTCTCCACCACTTCCAGCGGTAACGGCCGCGTCTGCGCCAACGGCTGCGGTGCCTCGCCCCGGGTGACCACAAATGCCAGCACAATGCCAGCGGCAGCAGCTAGCGAAATACCCACTCGCCGCCATAACCTCCATTGCTGGCGCTCGTCACGCTTCGTGCCGTTCATGGCGGCGAGCAGCTCGCCACGCAGCGCGGCTGGCGGTTCGATGGAGGCGAGCGCGCCGACCATCGCGGCATCCATCGCGTCGCTGGCTTGCGGGATATCGCCACGCTCAATGGAGAGGCCGGTGAGAATATCTTGGCACAGACTAACGGGTAGTTTGACCTTGGCCAAGGCTGCGGCGAAGGCTGCGTCGAAACTGCGCTCATTGGCCAGCCACTGGCCTAGCTCGGCGTCTGCGTGCGCCAGTTTGAGGGCCTTGGCAAATTGCGGATCCGCGCAATCCGAGCCATCGGGGCGGCAACTGCGCAGCACGAAGCGGGCTTGTTCCTTATCCACGGCGCTGGTGCAAGGCCTCCGGTTCGAGTTGCAGGATGTTTTTTGGCACGCTGGATGGGGGAGCCGTCATTTGGCGGCGGAGGATTTCCTTGCCCCGCGAAAGCCGCGACATGACCGTGCCAATCGGTATATCCAAAATCTCCGCGATTTCCTTGTAGCTGTGTTGTTGCAAATAGAATAAGCTCATTGGCGCGCGGTAGGCCTCATCGAGCGCTCCTAACAGATCCACGGCCCGTTGTGCGTCCATCTGGCGCTCCGCGTCCGTTTCCGGGCCTGCCTCTGCCATCGCCGTTCTCTCGTCGAGTTCTTGCTCTGGAAAACGCTCCGCCCGGCGCCGCTGTCCGAGAAATTCCCTGTGCAAGGTGGTAAATAGCCAGGTTTTCGCCTTTGAGCGGTCACGCAACTGGTCGCCCTTGGCTGCCCAGATACAAAACGTCTCCTGCACCAGATCTGCTGCCCGGTCCGCGTCACGCGTCAGGGACAAGCCGAAGCGGAAAAGCGCCTGGTAATGAGCATCGACTAATTCTGCAAATTCACTCATCGGTGGGGATTGGAGTACTCACAAAGAGCATTTATTCCGGCTATTTATCCGGTTTTCAACGCAGTTTCGTACGGTGTGGGTTCTTCGCGCAGATATTCTGCGGCATAAGGGTCGCCGTCGCCTGCGAGTGTTCCTGCAAATAGCCATAGCCGAGCTTGCGGATGGCATTTGCCAAGTCAGTGGGAGCTATCGGCGTCCAGAGCGTCAATTTGGTAGGGGAAACCCAGGGGGAATTCCGCGATGATCGCCAGCACAAGACTGGCCCATGATTCGGCATTCTCGCTGGGATCGATCCAAACATCCGCATCGTAGGTGTTTCTGCTCAGGCCGTGGGAAATGACGGCTACGCCTCCCAAGACAAGGACCCGAGTCCGGCGGGCGAATCGTTCGATCAATTCACTGGCTGCAATTTTCTTCTCCATAGCATGATGTCTTTGGCGATTTGGTCGGAAATCTACAGGGCGTCTTTGATCGAGCGGACGCCGTCTGGCAGCCAGGGTTCTGAGTTGTCCGGGATGGGCTTGCGGTTGGGATCGGGCGCGGCCGTTTTCCCCTGGAGACGGCGAAGCGTGTTGCGCGACTTCATCATCGAGTCGCGCAGTTTTTGGAATTCCACGTCTGGGCGGTACTGCTTCATGAGGTGAGCGTAACCCACGCGCCGGGGATTGCCAGCGCCAAATCACCGGCGGGCATGTGCGTCAAGTTAAGGGATTTTCGGAATTTCTTGCGACGGGTTTTTAGAATTGTAGAGGCGGTCTGCGACCGTCGCTGCGAATGGCTAAAGCGCATCTCTTTGGCCGTGGCGCTCATAGAGACGCCGCTACAAGAATGGCTAAAGCGCATCTCTTTGGCCGTGGCGCTCATAGAGACGCCGCTACAAGAATGGCTAAAGCGCATCTCTTTGGCCGTGGCGCTCATAGAGACGCC
>JBAXOP010000232.1:0-8925 GCA_037133195.1 Verrucomicrobiota bacterium
CGGCTACACCGCTCCGGAGGTACTGGCCAACCCGCATGTGGCTGACCATCGCTCGGACCTGTTTGCCGTCGGCGTGATTCTCTACGAACTATTGACCGGCCAGCGCCAGGAACCCGGTGCGGCTCCACCATCGACCCTGTGCGGCTGCAGTATCGGCTTGGATGAAATCTGGCGGCGAGCCACGCATTTGAATCCGGCCAGCCGCTTCCAGAGTGCGGCAGACTTCAGCAACGCCCTTGCCGAATGGCTCGTTGCCAAAGATAGTCCGGCCAAACGCAGAGGCGCGCCTCCTACCGGCCCCCAACCCGCCGGCTCCCCTAAGACGATGGGCAACATCGCCACCCAGGTATTGCCTCGCCGCCAGAAATCCGCCGTTTCCACATCAGTCCAATTCTTTTTCCTCGCAGGATTGATCGGCCTCTCCGCCTACCTGTGGAAGGGCCGCTTGGAGCATGACAGGGAGATGGTGAAAATCGCCGAGAAAAACACCCAAACCCTCGAGGAATGGAAACGCCTCCAAGCGGGAACGCCAAGCCCCCCCCGCACCCCCTCCGGCGGCGGCACGGTTAAACCGCTCGCTCCCCCCGTGACACCCTACAGGCCCCCCGCGACGCCTGGCAAAGGGAGCATCCCTGGGAATGAGCCGCCACCGTCCCGCCCTGGGTCCCCCGGCAGCAGCTCGGCGGATCCTGCTGACACCACTCCGGTGGAGTCCGCCGCGCTCACAACCTTGAATGCTAAGGCTAAAGACCTCATTATGGCGGCCGATAAAAAGCGCGCAGAGCTACTTGTCGCCAACGCCAAAGCCTTCACTTGGGAACTGGACCTGTGGCTGCGCACCTTACCTAACGGAGTGCAAACGACTTGGCTACCGCACATCACCAGGTTCAAGGATTCTGTTAGGGATTCGCGGGTGCCGGTGTTGTTCCCACGCGTCAAGGGCCTCTCCGCGTCACCACAAATGCTCAAAATCCTCACCGACCGCGCCGCCAAACAAGAGCAATTTGACAGCGCCTTTCTAACTGAAACCGACAAGCTCCGGGCGTTTTACCTCAGCCGCCTGAAGGAAGAGGTAGCCACGGCAGAGCGGGCAGGACACAGTGGGGAGGCGGTCACGCTGCGTGCTGCTGGTGCGGAAGCGACCGATAATGAGGCGTGGATTAAGTCCTTCGGGATTGATCCGCGCCCAACCCCACCGAGTTTCATCAAGGAGTCATCATCCACTGGCTTCGACCGCACCGATACCAGGTCTGGCGGCGGATTTTGATAGATTCTGCAAACCGATATTTGAACCATAGATTACCATGTCCCTGCCACTCAAAGCACGCTCCGCTTGCGCCTTCGATCAAATTTCGTTAGGAGAAATCATGTTGCGTTTGGACCCGGGCGAGGGGCGCATCCGCACGGCACGGCACTTTAGCGCCTGGGAGGGGGGCGGCGAGTACAACACGTCGCGTGGTTTGCGCAAATGTTTTGGTTACAAGACCGCGGTATGTACGGCATTGGTGGACAATGAAATCGGTCATCTGATAGAAGATTTCATCATGCAGGGAGGAGTGGCCACTGAGTTTATCCAATGGCGGGGCGATGACGGCATCGGTCGCCACGTGCGCAACGGCCTGAATTTCACCGAACGGGGCTTCGGCATCCGGGGTGCCGTCGGCAACCCCGACCGCGGCAATACAGCAGCCTCCCAACTCAAACCCGGCGACATCGATTGGGAGCACCTCTTCGGCTCCCTCGGCGTGCGTTGGTTCCATACTGGCGGGATCTTCGCCGCTCTCTCCCCCTCCACCGCCGAACTCACCCTCGAAGCCGTCAAAGCCGCCAACAAGCATGGCACCATTGTTTCCTATGACCTCAATTACCGGCCGTCACTGTGGAAAACCATCGGTGGTCTGGCCAAAGCGCGGGAGGTCAATCGCGAGATCGCGGGCTATGTGGATGTGATGATCGGCAACGAAGAGGATTTCACTGCATCGCTCGGCTTCGAGGTCGGGGGGACCGATCACACGCTTGCCACTATCGATACTGCCGCCTTCAAGGCGATGATCGAAACAGCGGTGCGCGAATTCCCCAATTTCAAGGTAGCGGCCACCACCTTGCGCCGCGTGCTCACTGCCACCCGCAACGACTGGGCCGCCATCCTCTGGCACGGTGGAGCGTTTTACGAGAGCCGCAACTATCCTGAGTTGGAGATTTTGGATCGGGTGGGTGGTGGCGACAGCTTTGCCAGCGGCCTGCAATTCGGTTTTTTGGAGTTCAATGATCCGCAGCAAGCCGTCGATTATGGTGCCGCCCACGGCGCGCTCGCCTCCACCACTCCCGGCGACACCTCCATGGCCACCCGCAAGGAAGTCGAAAAACTCCTCGCCGGCGGCGGTGCACGCGTCGTACGCTGAGCAAGCGCCGTTAGCGCCGCGACTTTGCTGTCGTCGTGAGGAAGGACCGTCCATGAGCCGAGCCTTCGGTGGTCATTTATGGGCCGCCCTTCTGCTTTCACCACAAGAATGTGGTGGCTCCTTAGCCTCAGGCGATGGCTTTTTCCTAGAATCGTAACTCAGCGTGCGGCCGTTACAGATTCGCCAGGCACACGTTGGCGCTGGTATCCGCCGCACCATCAAACACCACCAGTCGCTCGTGCTGGAGGTGGCGCACCGTGGCGAGCGGATCGGCTGCCGTTAGGATGAAGCGCGGCTCATAGCCCGCTTCGAGCGAGCCGCAACGAGCGCCGCCGAGCAAGCGGCGCGAATTGCCGCGGGTTACCTGGCAGAGAATGTCGAGGGTGGGCATGCCGGCCATTTCCAACAATTCCATCTCATATAACAAGCCCGTGCCGTGGGCCACGCCACAGGAACCAGAATCACTACCGACCAACACGGTGACGCCCAGTGCCAAGGCAATTTGCAAACTGCGGGCATGGTTGTCCAGGATGCGCCGGAGGTGGTCCAGGGTGGGGGCATCCCAGCCCATGATGGCGGCATGATCCACTTGTTCTTGCACCGGCGAGAAGGTGGGCACCCACGCAATGTCCTTGTCGCGCATCTGTGCCAATTGGCTATCACTAATGAAAAACCCGTGTTCAAGAGTATCGACTCCGCCGTCGATGGCATGCCCTACGCCTATCTCGCCCGAGGCATGGGCCATCAGATGCCGCTGGTGCGCGTGCGCGGCCTGCCGAAATTGTCGAATCTCCGCTACCTCAAATTGCGGCTTGGCCGTCACCGCTCCTTTCGAAAAATTAATGATGCCGGTGGGTACGATTTTTATGTGATCGGCCCCCTCTGCCACCCGTGCTCGCACACAACTCTCGATAGATGCGTGATCTTCCACGGGCGTGCCGAAAAACCCGCCGTAGCGCCCATGCCGATAGATGCCGGCCCCGGGACTGAAAACCCGCGCGGTGAATGGCGGGCAGCGCTCCGGGGCTGTGTCCCGGCTCAGCCGCAGGCCCACCCGGTCTTTGTCCCCGCCGTCGCGCATCGCGATGATGCCGAGGCGTGCCAGTATGTGCAACCGGCTTGCGGCCATCTGATAGAGCGTGTCCGGATCTTGTTTTTGATAGTCGCCGCGCTTCCCGGCCGCCAACTCAGCCCCCTCCAAAAACGTGTGCGAGTGCCCCTCGATCAGGCCGGGCAGCGCCGTGTAACCCTCCAGCATCAAATCTGGCCCCTGGCGGCCAGCGGTGAGTGCCGCCGCGGGTTGCTCGTTACCGACATAAAGAATTTGGGTTGAGTTATAGATGAGGTGCGCGTGGGTCAGGACGCGGCGATTCGTTGTATCTAACAATTTCCCAACCGCGATCCAGCGTGTAGGATGATCTGGGGTGACGCGCAAGGAGGCCAGGACGTCTGGAGGCATCGACAAAGCTGACATGGCAGAATCAGTTAGGATCGTCCCACAATTCCATCAAAGCGTCGAGTTGGCGGTAGCCGGCGTCTTCGGCTGACTCACCGGAGCGCAGGCGGCCCTCATCCAGGATGCGGGAGAGGTCGCCGACGAGTTTGGCGTCGCGAGCCAAGGGGACGGTATTTTTCTCGGGATTGGCGAGCGCAAAGTCCATGCCCGCATCCATCGCCAAACGTAAAAACGCCCGTTCCAGAGACACTTGCATCGCTTTGGGTGCGCCTAGCGCAAAATTGGATAGTCCCACCGATATGTGAATTCCCTCCAAGCCCGGTTCCGCCCGAAGCGCGGCTATGGAATCAAGGCACAGGTTGATCAAGCCACTGGTGTCCGAGGCGATGGGTGCCAAGCCCGGATCGACAATGATGCGCTCACGGGCGATGCCGGCCTGCTCATGGAGCATTGCAACAAAATGGCGGGTCGTGTTGAGGATATCATCGACGCAGGTAGCCGCGCCATGCGAGCCATCAGGCATCACACATTCAGAGGCCATGACGATGACATTCATATCGTGGTCCTTGGCGAGTTGAATCATGGCGGCGATGTCATGCCGCGACACTGCGATGGAATTGAGGATCGGGTGCCCGGTGGATTTGGCGGGATCGTAGTGTTTGAGGCATTCGCGGTGAAACGCCACGTCTGGATTGTCAAAACTAATTGGCACGGACGTTACTTCCTGGATCGCTGGAATGATCCGCGGTAGAAAATCGAGCATCTCCTGAAGGGTCACAGGCAGTTTTTGGGTGCCGTCGATGTTGAGTGTTAGATAGGAGACACCTAACGCGCTCTGGAGTTTAGCCAATTCCTGATAGCCGGTGATATTGCGAGTTTGCCAGGCATTGCGGGCGCGGGCATAGGAATGGTTCATCAGTTCGCCGATGATGTGGAGTGGAGGAGGGTTCATGGGGTGGGGGATGTGGCTGTTTTTGCGGTGTGATCTTTGCCCAACCAATAATTCGCCCAACTCGAGGTGCCGCGAAGGCCCTGGTTCTGGACGACCGGCACGTGCCCGAGCAATTGTTGGGATCGGCCCTCGTATTTCATCCGGTCGTAGGCGCGGGCCCAGATGCATTCGTAGTCGAAGACCTCGCACTTGCCGTCGCGGGTGCCGCCACACGGGCCGTTGCGTTGGTTTTTGGCGCACTGCGACTCTGGGCACAGAAAGGCGGTCTCGCCCAGTGAGCAATCGCCGCAATCGCGGCAGCCGAACCACAGTGATTTAGCCACGTGCTCGATGCCGCGCAGCCATAGCGGCCCCTGGCAGGGATTTTTGGCGTTTTGGCAGATGGAAGCGGCCAGCGGCGCGAGGCCCTTGCCACGTTCAAACATCAGGGCGTGGAACCTTTTGGAGAGGTGGTAGCCCAAACTTACGTTTTTATTAGAGCGTTTGGTTGTCAGGGAATTTTTCCAATCGGTGTTGACGGTGCCAGGGAGGGAGAGGCCGGTATTTGGGTCGGGTTCGAAGAGGAAGAATTCGCCGGGGCGGGAGAAGGAGATTTCTTTGGCGAAGAGTTTCCAATCATCCACGGCGAAGGAGCGTTCTATGTCTAGAATCGCCTCTATCTCCACATAACTGTGCACCCCACCCAGATAGCCGGCTCGGTAGCCCAGCCCTCGATAGATCGCCAGCTGCTTCGCCGCAAATTCATGGAAAAACCGCTTGCCCTTGTCCGGCGAGGCACCCTGCTTCTGACAAAGCGCCTCCAGCTCGTCGGTTAGTATCACCCCAGGAATCTTCATCTGGTTGAAAAGCCGCGCCACAAAGCGGCTCAGCACATAGACGTTGCCGATGATCGGGGTATGGCCGAGTTGGCGCAGGCGCAGGTATTCTAGCAGCTCATGGCCTTTGCGGGAATCAAAGCCGATTTGATTGATGATGAATTGCGCCCCGGCCGCGATTTTTTTTTCTAATTTGTAATATTGCGGCACCAACGTGTTCTCGCGGCATTTAAAATTACTGGTCACGGCCCCGGCGAAAAAATGCGTTGCATCCAGTTTGGTTGGCACCTTGGCGCTGCCTGATGTGACTTCCAGGCCGGCATTCATCTTCGCGATGAGCGTGAGCAGCGCCACTGAGTCGAGGTCGAACACCGGCTTGGCACAGCCCTCAAAACATTCGATCGGATAGTCGCCGGTTAGTGCCAGAATATTGTGAAACCCTTGGCTGGCCAGCAGCCAAAGCTGGCTTTCCAATGCGTAGCGATTCAAATCCTTGCACGTCAGATGGATCACCACCTCCTTGCCTGCAAATAATATCGGGGTGCCCAGGGCGATGGGCGCAAGTTGCGGGTTACCACCTGCATTGTCGGTGATAGACACCCAGTCCACCCGCGGACTGTCCGTCAGGTCTTGCGAAAACTCACGGGTTTTGCGCGTGAGTTGTTGGCTCATGGTGCCGCGCGTGGAAACCAACTCGACGCCAAGGGGGAAACGCCCGGCTTCCGCCAGGAATTGTTTGAGCCGCAGGTTGGAGGGCAGATCTATCATGATACTGACGGCCGTTGGCGGCGTCGCAGGCGTGCAACCTAACTCAAGTGTTGCCGTGCGGCAACCCTTTTGCATGAGTGGCCTCTTTCTGCGGGCTGCGGCCTATAATCGACCGCTTGCAACGAGTCATTTTGTTGAAGGCTCGCAAAAAAAATGCGTGCCGCAAGACGCGGCACGCACGGCCTGCGGCAGGCAGCCGCAGGTATAGGAACGCGGCTGGCTTACCCCTGCCCAAGCAATTTTTCGCCCTTGCGGATAGTCGTGGCAGTGTGCTTGCCGTTGACGCGCTTGGCACCGTCGAGGAATGTCTTCAACTCAGCCAAGGCGGCCTCCGCTGCAGCAAACGATGCCTTCTCGTCGCCAAATTTCTTGTCGGAGAAATACTTGGTGAAGGTCGCTCCGGCGCGGGTGATGGATAAACGCCAGCCGAGAAAGGCTGAGGTGTCATATGTGAAACGAGTCAGGTTCTTGATGGATTGCATGGTCTTATTGGTATGTGGTTAGATGCTTGACGGAGGGAATCTACCTGTTAATCATCACGCGGCAAGCTTTTTCCCAGCCTTTTGCAACCTTTTTACCTCTTTTCCCGGGCTTTTTAAGCGGTTTTTTAGACAATTGCGGAGAAATACAGCGTTTTCAGCACGAAGCCGACATATGCGGCATAGCACTTCCTCACACCTCATGCAGACGACAGAATTGGATGACTTAAAACAATTGGTGGCGGAATGGCGAGCGGAACACGCCGCGCAACGGGCCAAGGAAAAGCGCGAGCAATGGACGAAATACGTATCGCTGACGATGGTGGTCATCGCGGTGTTGGCGGCCATAGCCACACTCAAGGGGGGGGCGTTTTCGACGCGCACGCTGAAGGAGATGAACGAGGCGACATACAACCAAGCGAAAGCATCCGACCAGTGGGCGTTCTATCAGGCGAAGTCGATCAAACAAAACCTTTACCAGATAGAGGTGGACCGCCTCGCAGCCGGGCTGGCACCTGAGGCAGTTGAGGTGACAAAGATGCAGGCCAAGGTAGATAAATACGAGAAGGATAAGGCGGATATCACGGTCAAAACGAATGAATATGAAACCGCGCGTGATGTGGCCCGCATGAAGGCGACGAGCGCGGCGGAACACTCGCGGGAAATGGGCTTGTCGATCACGTTGTTTCAGGTGGCCATTGCGCTGGGGGCAACGGCGCTCATCGTGAAGAAAAAGCCGTTGTGGGTGGTATCGACGATATTTGGTATTTTGGCGGTAGCGCAGATGATATACGTTTTGTGCGTCATGCCGCAATGAGGCGGCAGGCGGTCTATTTGTACTGGGCGCGCCGGAACAGCCATAGACCCACCGCCACGCACAGCAGATTGGGTGCCCACAGCGCCAGCGTGGCACCGGCGGTGGTTTTGCTATCATTGGCTACCATGATAAACAGGAAGTATCCGGTGCCCAGCAACAAACTCATAAGCAAGCCGCTGGAGGAATCGCGGCGCCGCGCTTGCATTCCCAGCGGCACGGCGACAAAGGCGAATGCCAGACAGGCCAGGGAGAAGGAAAAGCGCTCGGTGATCTCAGTGCGATATTTCACCAACTGTTCTGCCGTGAGTTCTGGATGCCTGGCCAGATAGGCAGCAATTTCCTGATTGGTCATCGCCGTGGGTTTGCTCTTCTCCATGCTGGCGACACCGTAGGGAATCAGATAGGGCTCGGCCTCGTCAGCAAAGAACATTTCGATGCTGCCATCCGGCTTGCGCGTCTCGAAGCTGGCGTTGTATAACTTGAGGCGCAGTTCCTTTTTTGCGTCATCCACTACAAAGGTGAAGCGCTCGGCATGCAGGTAGGCATCCAGGGCGGCATCCGGCGCGGCGTCTTCCGGGGCCCGGAATAAATGCAGCCCGTTGAAAGAATCCCCGGATTGATTTTCCACGAAAAACTTAACGTCCTGCAACCCGGCGTGCACCATGCCAGGGTTGAGCAGGGAGCGCGGATCGCGTTTGGCTTGTTCATAGAGCAGATCAGTGAGCGAACTTCTGGCCAGTGGCACGACGTTGATATTGAGCCACAGACAAACGCCGCACAGCAGCCCGGCTAACACAAACACCGGTGCCACCAAGCGTGCCAAACTCACCCCGGCAACCCGGAAACTGGTGATTTCCTGGTCCGAGGAAAGGCGGCCGAAAACCAATAGCACAGCCGAGAGGAAGCCCCACGGGATGGTAAACATCAGGGAGAAAGGCAATACCGTAAGCACGAAGCGCAACACCATCCACAACGGCGCGTGTTTGTCCACCAGCAGCGGGCGGATTTGCTTGAATAGATTGCCTAGCAAAAGCACCATGCTTAATACTACAATCGCTAACAGCGTGCCGAATAGCACCTGTCGTCCGATGTAGCGGTCAGAAATTCGCATGGGGGTCGCGGCAATTTGGCCGCGTTGTAGCGGCATGTCCAGCAACAATGCTCACATCCCGCCGGTCATGCCGGTTGCCCATGATGCGTGAATGGAGGGATGCGGGGCGCATGTTGCATTCGCCT
>JBAXOP010000233.1:0-8925 GCA_037133195.1 Verrucomicrobiota bacterium
G
Organism: Verrucomicrobiota bacterium; assembly: GCA_037133195.1. Classification (GTDB taxonomy): domain Bacteria; phylum Verrucomicrobiota; class Verrucomicrobiia; order Verrucomicrobiales; family Akkermansiaceae; genus Luteolibacter. The sequence continues at coordinate 2 of JBAXOP010000233.1, forward strand.
TCCCTGCCGCATTCCCTCTAGCACCTTGGTTCCCTCCCTCCAAAGCGCTTCCGTGTCCATGTCGATCCCATCCCGCAGGTAGTCGTTCTCCGCCCGGATGAAATCGCCATGAGCCCGGTCCAACTGCTGCCTGATCCCGCTTAAAACCTTGTCTCCCACCAACGCCGCTTTGAACTCAGGATTGCTGATGACATGGCTGCCGATAATGTGGGAGAAGTTGCGGGCGAAAACGGCTACACGAGCCGAGCGCTCTTGTTCGGCATACGACAACTGCGCGTAGACCTCAGCACGCCGTAGTAAAACATCTGCGAGCAATCGCCGGATGTGTGCCATTAACCGATTTCGTTCATAAAGTGGCAATTGAGCCGTGCCACTCAATACAAGTACAAGATAGGAAAAAACATCGGACCCATGCCCCCGCGGTATCTTAATCGGAAGAAACCACATGTTAGCTCGATGAGCTTCTATCTCAAGAAACTGAAAATTTAAATCAAGTGCGCTCTTTTCTTGTTCCAAAAGATTCCATTCATTATTTATTCTGTTCTCTGGAATATTTTCTGGAGCAATGCGACCTGGAAACGAAAGGATTCGCCCATCAGAACCACTTTGGAGTTGAACGTCCTCAGCAATCCCATTTTTGATTAGAATTGCGGCAAGAGAAGTTTTCGTGTGTTCCAATGCCTCGAATATCGCTTTTTCCTTAACCGCTTTCAAGTATTTTTTATCAATAAAGACTCCAGTTGGCAGGCGGCTTATTTTTGATAAATGATCAATGAGTGTCAGACCAGCATACTTGATGTAACTTGGCCAAAAATTCTTTTTTGTTTCCGTTTTTTCGAGATCACGCTTTGCTTGAGCTTCCTCAACTGAGAACTCAAAATCCCAGATTTTCTCCAATTCTTCACGCAAATTATTTTGAACTTCGAATCCAATAAATACTCCGCCGTGTCTTGCTACATGTAACCCGATCTGACCGGATCCCATAAATGGGTCAAGCACACATATATTCTTACGATCCAGTTGAAACACCGAAACAAGATCGCGGACTAATTCCAAAGGCCAAAATGGTTCTGGGCGGAACTCAGCATCGGAACGGTAACTTTTTGGGAAGGGGAACAAAGGATTATCGGGATCACACGGAGGTAGTGAAAGCAGTTGTGATTGATTTTTCTTCCCGAAAACGAGAATATGCTGCTCATCTGAGTGCATTCCATCATCCCCGCTGTGCGTCTGGCCACTCTTCGTTAGATCAAGAAGCGAATATTTGAAATCGCTGAGTAATTGCAGACTCGCTTTTTTCGCCCATGTCAAACACGCGTCTCTAGCCTCCCATTTATCGCCTGTACCGTGTTCTTTCCTGATCCATAACGCAATATCGAAAACTAGTATTCCCCCGTCCTTGAGAAGCTTCTCTCCGTGAACAAATACACTCTTTAGCAATTCGAAAAACGCTTGATCATTAAGAATTGCGGACCCCGAATCTCCTGTCTTGGTTCCGAGATTGTACGGGGGACTCGTGATCAAGACATCAACGGAACCAACAGTAACATTGTCTTTATCGACTGGCCATGTTTGATAGAAATGACCAGTGTATGGATGTTCTCTTTCCTGCATTTTGGAAGTTTTAGAATTACTCCACAATGGTGGGAATCATTGGGTATTTGATCTCGCGTCCGGTAACAGTCAGCCTTCCAAAGGCCGAATCATATTCCATGTTCCCGAGAGACTTGATGAACGCGCTGAACGCCAATCGTGGACTTGACTTCCAAGCGTCAAGCAGTAAAGAGAGTCCCTCATGGCAAAGGGTGGCGGTGGTGGGTATAGGTTCACCAAACCGTTTCCGGTATTCCCTGTCCAATTCCTGTAGCTTTGGAGTGTTCATAAACTTGGGATAGAGCACGCCTCTTTGCGCATCTCCCGCAGCGGCACGAATGTAGTCAAGGGCAAATGCATCTGTCGTCATAATCTGACCACTATACTGGGCTTCGCGCAGATTCCTGATTAGTGTGCCAAGTGCCGGAGACAAGCTTGAAATGTAAATCGCGTCTGCATTCTGGCTGATGAGTACTTGAGCGACACTTTTCATCTTAGCGGGATCGTTCTCAAAAGTGCCGTCATAAACAAGCTTGTTTGGAGTTTCGCTCAAGGCTTGTTTGAAATCGCTCAAAGAGCTTCTTCCGAACTCATCGTTTGACACAATAGCGGCGATCTTGGTTGAAGTGGGCCTAATTCGCGCCAACTCGCTCAAGAGCAATTGGCTTTCATATTTGCCAGTAGGAAGGTTCCTAATGGTGTATTGACCACGAGTTACGAAATCGGAAAGATATACGGTCGCCATGAAAATTGCGTTGTGATCCTCTGTCAGCGGTACTACCGCATTAGCGACATTGGAAAGATCGCAATACATCACGTTAACCTTGTCAATTTCGAGGAGTTTTTGTGCGGCTTTCAGGCCGGCCTGGGGATCGGACTTTGTATCTTCGATGTAGAACTTTGCGTTGGGGTACTTCTGACGAAGTATTTCTACGGCATTTGCCTCTGGCTTTCCCATATCCGCCGCAAAACCTGTCAATGCGATGGCCAGCCCAATACGAATTTCAGAAGTTTGCCGTCCGTGTGTTGAACCATTGTGTTTCGTGTAAACGAAGGAACCAACAGTGATCACAAGAAAAATAAGGGCTAAAAGTAAGTGTTGCTTTTTCACACGCAAATGTTACACTTACACCACGGTGTCCGCAAGCTCAGATTCAAGAATTCTTGTTTTAGACGACGATCCGGCCTTTCGGGCGCAGGTTCGGGAGGGGCTTGGCGGAGTTTTTGAGGTGGTAGAAGCAGGGTCAGAGGCGGAATTTCGCGCGAAGTGGCGGCCCCGGGCCTTTGATTTGCTGCTGCTGGACATGCGACTGCGTGTGGACCGGGAGGGTCTGGATGTGCTACGGGAAGTGTTTTCTTTGGACGAGCTGCAGCCAGTGATCATGGTGTCCGCTTACGGGGATGCGGAATCGGCGATTGCGGCGGTAGGTGCAGGGGCGATGATGTTCCTGCACAAGCACGAGTTCAGCCCGGCCTTGCTGGGGCGGATGGCTGAGGCGGTAATCGAGCAGGGGCGCTTGAAAAGGCAGGTGGCGGGCCTGCGACGGACAGCGTGGGCGGGCGAACCGGACTCGCTGCTGGGAAATTCGCCTGGGATTCGGGCGGCGGGAGAGATGCTGCGGGCGGCCGCGCGTGGTGGTCGGATGCCCTTGGTGAGTGGCGAGCGCGGCACGGGGATGACCCTGGCGGCACGCCTGGTTCACCGTGCCGGCGAGCGGGCGGACGGACCCTTTCTGGAGGTGGCCGGAGCGGTGGCGGAGGAGGGTCGGGCATTTTACGAGGGGAGGTTTTCTCCTTGGGCGCAGGCTGGTGGCGGGACGCTGGCACTGGATGGAGTGGAGGTAATGAGCGAGAAGGCGGGACGGGGTGTGCTAGAACGGGCGGCGACAGTCCGTGGTGATTTTTTAGTACCAAGCGTTGTGTTATTGCTACATGAAGGAGCGCGGAGAGCGGGCAAGGCTGGTCGGTGGTTGGGTACCGGAGATTTGCTGCCAGTGCGATTGCCCCCGCTGCGGGAGCGGCGGGAAGACATTCCGCTGTTGGCGGCGCATTTTCTGCAAGGTCAGCGGGCTGGAGGCCATACGACGGCGCGGAGTTTCGGCAGCGATGCGATGGAGCGACTGGAGGCGCACTCCTGGCCTGGGAATGTGAGGGAACTGCGGAATGCGGTGGAATACGGGGCCTTGCAGGCGGCGGCGGCCGAGATGGATGAGATCGGCCCGGAGCATTTGCCGGGTGCACTGGTGGCGGGAAGGCAGGGAAGCGGGGATGGACCAGTGATCACCGATGGGACCTGGGACTACCGGTTTCAAGTGGCACGGGCGGAACTGGCGCTGGCCGAGAGGGCGATGCGGGAGAAGACAGTCACGCAGAAGACGGCTTTGGCGCGGGTGCTGAATTACACAGACCGGTTCACGCTGGGGCGGCGTCTGGAAAAGGCGCTGGTTGAGTTTCCGGATCTGGCGGCGGACTATCCGTCGGTGGCGCGGCTTTTCAGGAAAGGAGGCAGGAAGTGAATCTCCTGCTGCAATTGCTGGCGTACGGGGTGGTGAATGGCGCGATGTTCGCGGTGCTGGCGGTGGGGTTTGGCCTGGTGTATCGGAGCATCGGGGTGTTTCATGTGGCATACGGCGGGGTGTTCGTGCTGGCGGCGTATTTGTTCCACTCACTGGTGACGGTGGTGGGGCTGGGTTGGTTGACCGGAGGAGTGATGGCCGTGGGCCTGAGCGCTGCGTTCGGGTGGATATTGGAGAAGGGATTTTATCATCCGTTCTTCCGCAGGGGAACGGCACCTGGGGCGGTGATGGTGGCTTCACTGGGGTTGGGGATCGTGATCGAGAACCTGCTGGCAATGGTGTATGGCAATGAGATCCGGGCGATCCCCCGGGATTTGGCTGGGGCGGTAACGCTCGGGACAGTGCGGTTGACGACGATCCAAGTGGGGCAGTTTGTACTGTGCGGAGCGGTGCTGGCGGGACTAGCGGTGGCCAACCGGTTGAGATTTTTCCGGGTAGTGCGGGCGATGGGCGAAAACCCCGAGTTGCTTGAAGTCCACGGTTGGAGGCTGTCGCGCTACCGTGCCTGGGTATTCGCACTGAGCGGCGCGTTGGCGGCAGTGCCGGCCTGTCTGATCATGGTGGATGTCGGGATGGATGTTCACGCGGGGATGAGCTATCTGCTGCTGGCGGCGGTGGCAGTTTTGGCCGGCGGAATCGCGCGAATGGAGGGCTGGGTGCTGGGCGGCGTGACGCTGGCAATTCTACAAAGTCTGGTAGTGTGGAAGTTTTCGGCAAAATGGATGGACCTGGTCGCCTTCGTGCTGCTGCTCGCGGTGATGTTGTTCCGCCGGGAAGGCTTGTTAGGGATTCGTAAACGCGCAGAAGAAACATGAGCCTCGAGACAGCCATCAACGAACAGAAGCAGCAGCCGTCTAAGGACGACGGGATGGCACCGCCGTGGATGGTGTGGGGACTGGCGGCAGTGGTGACGGCTTTGCTGTTCGCATGGAGTCCGGGCTATATTTCCCATCTCCTTGTGATGCTGGGGATCTATCTGCTACTGGCATATTCGCTGAATTTTGTGACAGGTTTCGGCGGGCTGATCGTGTTCTGCCACGCGACCTTCTACGGTATCGGAGCCTATGCCTATGCGCTAACCCGGTTGCGGGCCGGGGCCCCCGGTAGCCAGGTAACGGAAATGTTGTGGGCAGGCGATTGGGGATACCTGCCGGCGGTGGCCGCAGCAGGTGTGGCGGCGGCGGTGCTGGCAGGCCTGATCGGCTGGGTAAGCCTTCGTTTCCGCAGTGATCATTTCATTTTTGCGACGCTGGGGTTCCAGATGATCGTGTTCGTGGTTCTTTACAATTGGGTGGAACTGGCGCGGGGGCCGTTCGGGATTTATGGCATTCCGCGTCCAGAGGTCTTCGGGTGGGTGGTGCGTGAGCCTTGGCAGTATGTGCTGCTGGGTGGTTTCTTTCTGTTAGTGATCCTGCCTTGGCTATTCCGGTTGTATCGGTCACCCTTCGGGCTGGCCTTGCAGACAATGCGGGAGGACGAGCGGGCGGCACGGGCGATGGGTGTGAATACCAACGCGCTAGCCTTGAGGGCGATGATCGTGGCGGGCGGTGTGGCCGGCGTGGCAGGTGCACTTTACGCGGGATATGTGACCTATATTGATCCGACTTCGTTTTCGCTGCGGGAAAGCATTTTCCTAGTGACGCTGCTGATGCTGGGTGGAGGCGGAAACGTCAAGGGGCCACTGGCCGGGGCAGTGGTGATGTTGGCACTTCCAGAAGCGCTGCGCTTCGTGGGGTTGCCGGACGCTGTGGCGGCGAATGTGCGGGAAATTATTTACGGGGCCATGCTGGCGGCGCTGATGTATTGGCGGCCGCAAGGGCTGGCCGGAACCACCTTGATCCGAATATGAACGGGAATGCGTTGGTCATCGAAGGATTGCGCAAGCGACTTGGCGGGGTCGAGGTGCTGGCGGGGGTGGATGCTGTCCTGCGCGATGGTGGCATCACGGCATTCATCGGTCCGAACGGCGCGGGCAAAACGACGCTGTTCAACACGATCACCGGGGAACTGAAGCCCGACTCAGGGAAGGTGACTTTTCAAGGGAGGGAAATCACGGGACTGGAGCCATGGGAGATCGCGGGAATGGGCGTGGGCAAAGTGTTTCAAGATGTGCGGGTGTTTCCGAGCCTGTCGGTGGTGGACAACGTGATCGCCGCCTTGCAAACGCATGCCGACCGGAGTCTTGGCAGGTCTCTGCTGAGGGGGGATCGAAGCCTGCGCGAGGCGCGAGGAGAAGCTGAGGCATTGATGGACAAGGTGGGCGTGGCAGGTCGGCGCAACGGACCGGCAGGCGAGCTTTCATGGGGCAACCAAAAGTTACTGGCATTCGCCCGGTTGCTGGCGGGCGAGCATCTGTTTGTTTTGCTAGATGAACCGGTGGCTGGAGTCTCACCCGCCTTGGGCGATCGAATCAAAGAACTAATCCGGGAATTGGCCGCGAAGGACGGCGTGACCGTGGCCTTGATCGAACACGATATGGCATTCGTGAGTGATCTGGTGGACACGGTTGTCGTGCTGAAGGAAGGGAAGGTCTTTGACCAAGGGTCTGCGGCGGAGGTTCTGAATCGGCCTGCTAATATTGAACTGTGCCTGGGATTATGAACGCTATCATTGAAAATCCCGCCATTCTCGAGGTGGAAAGAATCCAGGCCGGTTACAACGGCCGTGAGGTGCTGCGCGGAGTGACGGTGACGGTGGCGCCGGGGGAATGTCTGGCATTGATCGGACCGAATGGTTGCGGGAAGAGCACGTTGTTCCGGGTGGTTGGGGGAAGGCTGAGGCCCTCACATGGGAATGTGAGGCTTGGAGGCGAGTCGCTCGATCGAATGCCGACGGATGCGAGGATTCGTGCGGGACTCGGCTATTTGAAGCAAACGAAGAATCTGTTCGCGGGATTGACGGTGGAGGAGAATCTCTATCTGGCCGCCGAATCGGTGGATGCTAAAATAGACGCGTCGGATCGAATGGGGAAATTGTTGAATGCTTTCCCGCTGTTGGCCGATACCAGGGACAAGAGAGCCGGGTTGCTGTCGGGAGGACAACGGCAATCACTGGCGGTGGCGATGGTGCTGATGCGCCCGCCGAAGATTCTGCTGCTGGATGAACCCGTTGCGGGTTTGTCCGCCACCACGGGCGAAGGGTTGCTCAAGGCTTTGAAGGCACTGCGCGATGAGGAAGGATTTGCGACGATCATTGTGGAGCACCGCTTGAGACAGGTTCAGCCGTACGTGGACCGGGTGCTGGTGATGCGGGAGGGCCGGATCGTGGACGACACAGCGGATACAGAACGGATGCTGGACGCAGGATGGTTGGCCGGGCATTTCTTAAACGGGAACGGAAATCATGCACCCTCGTCGACGACGACCTGAAGTTCTAATTGTCGGTGACACCGCGGCATTCGGGCGGGTGATCTCGGCGATCATGGAAAGCGAGACTCTCGACCGTCCGATCATCCGCCACACCACATACGACAGCTTCCAAGGAATGCTCATGCCGCGAGTGCTGAGGGAAACGGATTTGTTCATCTTGGAGCTTTGGCGCACGTATTCCACTGGACTACGGGCTGAAGGCTTGGCGGTGGCTGAAGAGTTGATCCGGCAGCGATCTTTGCCGCTGGTGATTTCCCCCTTGGCCTTCGCCGATACTCTCGACCTGGCGTGGTATTGGGACATGGCCGCACGCGATAGCTTGGCAGCACGATGCAAACGCCTGCTTCGAAACGGTTTCGTGCAGAATCCTGCGGCAAGTGCTTCTTTGCTGGTTCTCAAGGACCGGCTTCGTGGGTATCTTGATAAACAATCGGGACATGATGACGAGGCCCCTGCCCCCAAACCTTCAGGCACCGACGATGACCGCAGGGCTTGAATCATTTAATTCTAGTTGTCTTTGAGCGCGGGACGGAGCCCCTGACAGGGAGCTTCGGCTTCCTGCCCAAGTGAAATGAGCTAGTGGATATAATCTCCAGATGCTCCGGAGGGGGGGAGCGTTTGATCACGGAGCGCCTGAATCGAAGTTAACACAGGATTCCTAAGGTGGGAGCGCCGGGCCGGTGCGACCTTGACGGGTGTCGGCACCAAAAGTTGGGGTACGCGAACCGGACCACGTAGCTCTTGAATGGAAATCCACCCGGGATTTCAAAGGCGGGTGCGCCGGGTCTGTAAGGCCCTGAAGCCGAAGTCGGCACCGAAAGTTGGGGCTCCGAAATGAAACCCGGTCCGGGAATTCCATGGCGGGTATGCCGCGTCGATGCAATCCTTGGCCGATGCTTGGCACGGAGATTTGAGGGCGTGCGGGCCGGGCCACGAAGCCCTGGAACGGAGTCCGCCCCGTGAAATTCAAAGGCGGGACCGGGAAAATTCAACGGCGGGTGCGCCGGGCCGGTGCGACCCTGGGCCGATGCCGAGCCGGTCATGGAGGCTCCGAAATGGAATCCGACACCGGAAATTCAACGGTGGGTGCGCCGGGCCGGTGCAACCCTGAGCCGATGCCTAGCCGGTCATGGGAGCTCCGAAATGGAATCCGACCCGGGAATTCAAAGGCGGTTTCGCAGGATCGCTAAGGCCCCGGGGCCGAAGCCGGTACCGAAAGTTGGAGGGCCGGAATGAATCCGACACCGGAAATTCAACGGCGGGTGCGCCGGGCCGGTGCGACCCTGGGCCGATGCCGAGCCGGTCATGGAGGCTCCGAAATGGAATCCGACACCGGAAATTCAACGGCGGGTGCGCCGGGCCGGTGCAACCCTGAGCCGATGCCGAG
>JBAXOP010000234.1:0-8864 GCA_037133195.1 Verrucomicrobiota bacterium
AGGCCGCTGGAAAAACACCTGCCGACTGGCCGGGCTGGCCGGATGACAAACGTTTCGCACTGGTTCTAACGCATGACGTGGAGACCCAGGACGGTGTGGACAAGGTTCGGGCATTGGCGGAGATAGACCTGAAATTCGGCTTTCACTCCTCATTCAACTTCATTCCGGAAGGGGAATACCGGGTGCCCGATTCACTCCGCTGCTGGCTCGTTGAAAATGGTTTCGAAGTCGGTGTCCACGATCTCAACCACGACGGCAAGCTCTATCAATCACGCGCCGGCTTTCAAGCCAAGGCACAGCGGATCAATCATTACCTGCACGAATGGAAGGCCACTGGGTTTCGTTCCGGCTTCATGCTGCGCCAGCTGGCATGGCTGCACAATTTGGATATCGATTACGAATGCTCGACGTTTGACACCGATCCGTTCGAGCCGCAACCGACAGGTGCCCACACGATCTTTCCCTATTGGATCGCAGGCCCGGCTCATGCGGCTGGGCCCGGTCGCCGCAAGGGTTATGCGGAACTGCCCTACACCCTGCCTCAGGATTCGACTTTATTCCTGTTGTTGCGTGAAGCGGACGCGGGGATTTGGCAGCGAAAAGCTGAGTGGATCATCCAGCGGGGCGGCATGGTCCTGATGAATGTGCATCCGGATTACATCGATATGACGGGATCCGGCGATGGTATGACTTATCCGCTGGCGCACTACGAAGGATTCCTCAGCTGGATCCGCGAGCAATACAACGACCAGGCATGGCAGGTGCTGCCTCGTGAGATCTCGAGCTTTGTGAACACCTGCCAACCGCTGCTGCCGGATCGCTCCGACGTCCCATCAAGTGCCCCACACCCACCTTGTGCTTCAATAACCAAAATTTGGATTGATCTGGAAAACACGCCGCACATTGCGTTTTTCCGACCTATCATCCGTGAGTTCCTCAAACAGGGGCATCAAGTGGTCGTGACGGCCAGAGACTGCTATCAGACCTGCGAGATGGCACGCTACCACTCGCTGGATTATAAGAAAATAGGCCGTCACTGCGGCCGTCATTTGACAGCCAAAGCATGCGGTTTGCTAGTCAGGAGTGCCCAACTTCTGCGCTTCGCCCGCCACGAGAAACCCCACTTGGCTATCAACCTCGGCTCCAGAAGCCAGAACCTAGCCGCCAAGTTTCTCGGTATTCCCGTGGCCGAGATTATGGATTATGAGCATACCGCCGAGTTATCAATCTTAGAATCCCGCTGGTATCTGACACCCACCGCCGTGTGCGCAGCTGTCCACGGCGGCAAGACCACCGATCGCATCCGCACCTATGACGGCATCAAGGAGGACGTGTATGTGCCGGATTTCCGACCGGACCCAACGATCCTCGACCTGCTCGGATTACGTGATGCCAAGGTGGTGGTCACCGCCCGGCCACCAGCCACCGAGGCGCACTACCACAATCCGGAAGCGGAGTTACTATTTGTGCGGTTCATCGAGCGGGTGCTGATATATCCGGATGCCATGACCGTGCTATTGCCCCGCAACCCACGCCAAGAGGCGGACCTTCGTGGCCGCCATCCGAATTGGTTCACGAACTCCCGACTCATTGTTCCACAAGGCGTCGTCGATGGCCTCAATCTCATCTGGCACTCCGATTTAGTGGTCAGTGGCGGCGGCACCATGAATCGCGAGGCCGCCGCCTTGGGCGTACCGGTTTATAGTGTCTTCCGCGGCCCGCCCGGCGCGGTGGACCGCCTCCTCTGCGAACAACACCGCCTCGTCCTGATCGAAACAGCCGATGAGGTCGATCGCAAGATTGAACTCGTTCCGCGAACCAAAGGCCGCATGCCCGATGCCTCGCCCTCCTCTGCTCTCACCGACATCCTCCAGCACCTCAATGCCATCATCACCTCGCTGCCACATATAGCAACCTGAGGAGTGAAACAGCGAAACTTAACCTCATTGGATTTTGCATTGGATTGCAAATACATCCCGACAACCCAGCATCAGAAACTGACCGAGGCTAACCATTCCGCAGGTCAACTCCCCACGAACTTTCCCGCCCAGTGAGTCGCGTCGTTGTCAGCCCATCGGCGGTGCAAGCTCCCAACTCCCGCCCCCAATGTCCCCCCCTCTAAAACTCCTGCTAGTCGCCGGCGCGCGTCCCAATTTCATGAAAATCGCACCCGTGATCCACGCAATCCGGGCGAACAATGCCGCCTGCAACGGCAGCGGTAGGCCGATCCACTTCTGCCTCGTGCATACCGGACAACACTATGATGCGAAAATGTCCGGTGTGTTTTTCCAAGAACTCGGCATCCCGGCCCCGGACCACGATCTGGAAGTCGGCTACGGCTCCCATGCCGCCCAGACGGCCAACATTATGCTCGCCTTCGAACCGGTCTGCCTGCACGAAAAGCCAGACTGGGTGGTGGTCGTCGGTGATGTGAATTCCACCCTGGCCTGCACCATGGTTGCCGCCAAACTCGGCATCCCCGTCGCCCACATCGAGGCTGGCCTGCGCAGCTTTGACCGCTCCATGCCCGAGGAACTCAACCGCCTCGTCACCGACGCCCTCGCCGACTTACTCCTCACTCCATCGACCGACGGCGATGCCAACCTCCGCCGCGAAGGGGTACCCGATGCGAAGATCCGGCGGGTCGGCAATGTGATGATCGATTCACTCGTCGCCCAGCTTGATGAAGCCGACGCCACCGGCACACTCCAACGACTCGGTCTGGAACCCGGACGCTTTGTTTACGTCACCCTACACCGCCCCTCCAACGTCGACGTCCGCGAGAATCTCGAGGTGATCGTGCGCGAGATCGTCTGGCTGTCAGAACAGTGGACCATCGCTTTCCCGATCCATCCCCGCACCCGCCAAAAAATGGCTGAGTTCGGCCTCAGCTTCGCCTCCCTCCCGGGCATCCGCCCGCTCGAACCCCTCGGCTACATCGACTCACTCAATCTGACACGCCACGCGCGCTTCCTGCTCACCGACTCCGGCGGCCTGCAAGAAGAAAGCACATATTTCCGCACCCCCTGTCTAACCCTACGACCCAACACCGAACGCCCTGTAACTCTCACCCTCGGTAGCAACCGCCTCACCTCGGTGCCCACCCTGCGCTCCGATATCTCCCAACTCCTCGCCGAACCCTCCCGCCTCGGCCAAACTCCGCCCCTCTGGGACGGCCACACCGCCGCGCGAATAGTCACAGAACTGCTGGCAGGGTGAGATCGGAAAAAAAGCAGCAAGCAGATATATAGAAAGCAGAAATACAGAATGCTCGCCTGCGAGAAACTGAAATTTTCACTTTCATCTTCCCTCCCGATTTCAACTTTCAACTCTTCTTCCTTATTTGATCCGCATCACCCTGCTATTGCTCCTCGTCGCCTTCTACTCCGTTTACGCGTGGAAGAATTGGTTCGTCAGTCTGTGCTGGGCCATTCTTCTGTTAGCAGTCGTCCGGCACCCGGACTTCCCCAGGGATATCGGCGGGATTCAGGGCGGGAATCCGTGGAATGTTTTGATTCTTAGCATTTTACTGGCATGGGCGACCCGGCGCGGTGAGGAAGGACATGAATGGGACCTGCCGCCGATTGCCGGATGGTTGCTGATCGCTTGTTTTGTCGTGGTTGTCATCGGGGTGATTCGCCTGCTCCTGAATGAGTATCCCACCGGGGAAACCAACGGTACGATTCTCAGCGAGTATCTGGTGAACACTATCAAGTGGGTAATCCCCTCGCTGCTGCTTTTTGACGCCTGCCGGACGCGTCAGCGGGCGACCATCGCATTGGGCATCATCCTTTGCCTGTATTTTCTGCTAGCGATTCAAGTCATCCGCTGGATGCCCTTGTCCGAAGTAGGTAGCGGAGGCAATCTTTCGTCGCGGGCATCGAAGATCACCCAGAATGAAATCGGTTACAACCGGGTGACCTTATCAATGATGCTGGCAGGGGCTTCATGGGCGGCGTTGGCAACGATCCCCGTCTTGAAGCAGAACCTCCACCGTTTCATCCTGCTCGGTGTCGCTGCTTTGATTGCTTTTGGCCAGGCTCTAACCGGCGGTCGAACCGGCTACGTCACGTGGATCGCAATAGGGATTTTGCTGGCTGCGCTGCGCTGGCGCAAATTACTTTTGATTATACCATTGGCCCTGCTGGTTATCGGTATATGCCTCCCTAGCGTGAGCGAGCGAATGTTCCAAGGTTTCGGTGGCCAGGAAGGGAATTTTACGGTCGTCACCAGCGCCTACGACATGACCTCCGGACGAGACATCGCCTGGCCGGTGGTGATGGCGGAAATCGGCAAGGCCCCGCTAATCGGGTATGGTCGGGAGGGCATGGTGACCACAGGTATTAGTGACCGTCTGATGAATGAGTATGATGAGGCCTTTCCACACCCCCACCAGGCATACCTGCAGTTGCTGCTGGACAATGGCATCGTGGGGTTTCTGCTGATCATCCCCTTTTTCCTCTATGTGGTCCGGCACAGTTTCACTCAGGTGCAGATGCGGGACGATCCGCTGGTCTGTGCCATCGGTTGCACTGCTTTCTGTTTGGTTCTTGCATTGATGATCGGTGCCTTCGGCGGCCAAACCTTCTACCCTCGGGAGGGTGCTGTAGGCATGTGGGCGGCAATCGGCCTGATGCTTCGGGTCCATGTAAATTCGCGCCAGGCTGCGGAAACCGGCCAACCGATTTTCCCGGACGAAGTTCCCGCAAAATGGTTCATCAACGGAACGGAGGAGAACGGGGTTCCGAGTGATGATCCCCCGGCGAATATCTGGAATCGCCACCATGCCTCATCCAATCCGACCATTTTAGGCAAATCCACATAATTCCAGCATCGCAAAATTCATGATTCACGAAATTCAGTGTTCTGCGGACAGGATGACATGGTCGACCTTATGCGCCTGGACCGCATCGTCCGCTGCGGGTGCCGGCTTGATCACCAGCACGTTTGCCTTGTCCCGGTGGCTTCCCCACAAGACCCGGATTCCCGGTGAAGGTTTTCGGGACATCATCACTGCATCCGCGGGCCATTCAGGTGTCTGGCTTGGCATGGCTGCTTTTGTTAGTGGCTATCTCTTATACCTCCTTCTCCTGGGGGCGCTTTGCCTTCTGATTTGGGGTTGTTGCGCTGGAAGTCGATTGGCTAACTACAGTGTATTTTTCGTTATGCGGCTCAAGGGTATATGTCTGTTAGTCATTCCGGCGATCGCTGCGATGGTCGCGCAGCCGCCGTGGATCCCCGTGATCTGGATCTCAGCCTTGGGCATCATCGCAGTCGTGGTGTTCCTCACCGTGATGCGAGTCCCGGAATTTCTAGCAGACAGAATTGCCCCGGAAGGCATCACCGGGCGGTTCCAGCGGTCTGCTGCGCTTGGTCTCGCGGGAGTTATTGGTGTTGGGGTTTCGTCTTCACTGGGGTGTTTAGACCCCGGATCGGGTAACGCGTTTGTGAAACTCCCGAACAGCCTGTGCCTGCTGAGTTTCGATTGCGAAGAGGATTGGCAAGGCAAGGAATCGACGGTTCAGGGGGATGTCCATCCCGGCGAAAGTTGCTATCTCGGAACGTTTGATTATGTCACTTCCGGATATTTGAACCAGTTGGTTGGGGGCCTCGCCTCGCGGAAAATAAGGGCGACATTCTATTGTACCCCAAACCTTGCCAAAGAGCACCCTGAGGCGCTGCAAAAAATATTGACGTCCGGCCATGAGGTCGCCGTACACTTGCATCCCCACCAAGCACGCAAGGTAAACTACCCGTACGTTGCCAGATATGATAAGGATCTCTGCGGGTATCCGAAGAATGATGTCTTCCAAATGATTTCGAATGCGAAAAAATCGGTGGAGTCGGCAACTGGTGTGCAGACAAAGAGTTTTCGAAGTGGCGAGTGGGCGTGCGATGCCGGTATCGAAAACATATTGTCGCGAACCGGTTTTCAAAGTTTCAGCAACCATGATTCAACGTTCCAACTCGGTAATGGAATGTGGCAGGTGGCGACAAGGAAGGATTTCGACATGCTCAAATCACCAGAACTTATGCTCCTTCAAATCATGAAAAAGAAGGATGATGGCACGATCATCCCATGTTTCAGCCATCCGATGGTGGGATTTGATCATGTACGGAAAGAGCCGAATTTCGAGGGTTTAAACCAATATTTTGCGATGCTTGATCTTGCGATAAAACGCTGCCCGAATGTAAGATTTGCCACCACGAGCGAAGCGGTGGACCTCATCCGAGAGACTACCCCATCGATCCAGTTAAGAAGCATCTTGGTTGTTGCGTTCGTGGTTGGCAATCTGAGCCTTGTTGGAGCGTCTGTAAGAATCGTTCGCCGCCTGAACTGATCGTTCGGTTCTTAGCGATTTCCAATTCATCTTGCTGATCCTTGTCCGATGCAACAACTTGCCTACCTCCTCGCTGCCAGCCACTCGGGGTCCACCCTGCTGGCGATGTTGCTCGGTGCCCACGCGGATGCCTGCTCAGCCGGAGAGTTGAAAGCAACCCACTTGGGAGATACTGACTCGTATTGTTGCTCGTGCCTCCAACGCATCCGGGATTGTGACTTCTGGAAACAAATCAGCGGGGCCATGGCGTCCCGTGGTTATCCTGGGTTTGAGATCACCTGCGCCGGAACGAATGCCTTCGAGATTGAGAGTACCTACGCTCAGCGGTTGTTGGCACCTCTCTATCGAGGTGGTCTACTCGAATCCACACGAGACCTAGCATTATCCTTCTCACCCAGATGGCGTGCCAGACTAGCCGACAGCAATAGGCGCAATCTGGCATTAATTGACTCGCTGCTGGAAGTCACCGGAGCAAAGGTGGTCATTGACTCGTCAAAGATCGCTCTACGCTTGAAATACCTCCTGCAAATCCCCGCCCTCGACCTGCGAGTGATCCGCGTTATCCGCGATGGACGGGCGGTGTCCCTCACATATACCGACGAGTGGAATTTCGCCGACTCTTCAGATCCGCGGTTGAGAAATGGTGGCTCCGGCACCCGTCGCCCGCCACCGCGGGGTTCTATGGTGGAGGCCGCCAACGAATGGAAGCGCAGCAATGAATCATGCGACGCATTGATTGCCCGTCTACCCGTCACGCAGTGGACAGCGATCCACTATGAAACCCTCTGCGCTGACCCGGATGGCAGCTTGAAACACCTTGCCGCATTTCTCAACCTGGATCCTGAGCGAGTCAATCTTGATTTCCGCGCCCGGACCCAACATGTCATCGGTAACGGCATGCGAATGGACACGACTTCAGAAATCCGCTTGGACGAGCGCTGGAGATTCCATCTTAGCAATGATGATCTCCACGTCTTCGACGAAATCGCTGGGAATCTTAATCGCAGTTACGGATATGTATGATCTGGCAAATCATTGGAATTTATTCTATGAATGATATCTACAAGAATAGAATCAGACGCCTCATCGGAAAGTGCGGAATTCGAATTTCCCGTGCTTCATCTCTCAGATACGCTTATGATCGTGAGAATTATCCATCGCTAAGTAGCACCCCGACTCCGGTGATTTTCGATATCGGTGCAAACATCGGCCAATCAACACTTTGGTATCTAAATAGTTTCCCTGCCGCGACTGTGTATGCATTTGAACCGCTTCCCAGTGTCTATAAAACATTGACTGCAAATGTCGGCACACTGGAAAATGTTATCTGTATCCAGAAAGCAGTGGGGGTTAGAAACGAGGCGATTTACATTCCATCCATAAAATCAGACACCATACAGACGGTTCAGGTGCTGGGTATCGGCGCTCAATCCAATCAATCAGATGTGAAGATCGAGGTATTGACAATCGACCGATTTGTAAATCAAAAAAATATTCCAGTTTTGGATATTTTAAAAACAGATACTGAAGGATATGATTTAGATGTCCTGAAGGGAGCTTCTGGAATTCTGAAACAGCAGCGGGTTAAATATGTTCTTTCTGAAGTAAGTATTCATGAGGGCGACTCACAACATACGAATCTATTTGTTCTGAGGGATTTTCTCAAGGTGTTCGGCTATTCCTTCTGTTCATTCTTTGATGGTTACCACGATGAGAACGGACGTATTCCTTATTTTAACGCTCTTTTCCAGGCCGGTGACTGAGGTCTAGCACATTGTTATGATAATACCTTCTACCACTGTGACGCCCCTTGCTGGTTGCCCAAAGTCATTCTCCAAACATCCTTGTTTGGAAGGTTGGAATGATTCGCTGAAGAAATCCGACTCACGACCGGCCGCTGATGCCTTAACGCCGTTGCTCGCCATCTGCAGCGATCTCGATGAGACACCGGACGCGGCAACATATTTCGAGTTGACGCGCTTCCTCAACACCACGGAGAATACCACCATGGGGCCGGGTGTGGGTCTTGAAGTCGGTAATACGATCTACTTCGACATGGCTCCTGGGAATTTCTCTTACTGGAACGCTTCGGAGGCCGATCGTGAGATGATCCGCACGCTGATCCGGAGTGGCCACATCGACTGCCTCCATTCCTACGGCGATCTGGCGACGGTCCGGGCCCATGCTGGGCGTGCGCTGGATGAATTGGTGAAGCACGACTGCCGGATCCGGGTGTGGGTGGATCACGCGGTTGCTCCGACGAACTTCGGGGCCGACATCATGCATGGCCACGGCGATGAAAAGAGCCATCCAGCCTATCATGCCGACCTGACGATGAGTTATGGCATCCGCCATGTGTGGCGGGGCCGGGTCACCAGTGTGATCGGCCAGGACCGGCGATTTAGTTTGCGTTCGATCGGATCCGTTCGCCATCCTCTCGCCTCGATCGGCACACTGGCGAAGGAGGCGGCAAAACAAGTCCTCGCACTGAGAGGCCACGCAAAATACATACCACAGGCCGGC
>JBAXOP010000235.1:0-8858 GCA_037133195.1 Verrucomicrobiota bacterium
CATCTCTTTGGCCGTGGCGCTCATAGAGACGCCACTACAAGAATGGCTAAAGCGCATCTCTTTGGCCGTGGCGCTCATAGAGACGCCACTACAAGAATGGCTAAAGCGCCTCTCTTGCGCAACGACGCTCACAGAGCGCCGCTACAAGGCCCATCAGAACGCCTGCTTCATCTGGACGCCTTTATTGGGGGCTTGGCGGCGCTGTTCGTTGAACTTACTGTTGTTGAACATTTGGATTTTGCCGTTCTGGTCGTTGAGGTTGTTTTGATAGTCGAGTTGCTCGCCTTGGGGGGCTGCTGGTTGGGGTTTAGCGGCGGGGGCGTTGGGCGGGGTGCCCAGCCAGGTATCGCCGCGGAAAAATGCATAGCGCGACTCGCCTTCGCGAGCGATGACGGTGGCTTTGCCGTGGACGTTATCGGCGATGAAGAGGCCGCGCAGGTCGGTTTCGCCGCTGCGAAACTCAGCGTCGGCGCTACCGATCGCCTTGACGTGAACTTCGGGCCGGTAGCCGCCTTTGACTGTGTCTAACACGTTGGCACGGACGCGGCCGCTGGTGGCGTCTTGTTGGACCTCGATTTTGAGGGGGGTGATGAGGACCATGCCGCTGGTGAAGAGGTCGTCGCCTCGGCAGATGATCAGATAGGCAGCTTCATTTTTCCACTTGAGGGATAGTTTGCGTTCTTTCTCGACAAAATCCTTGCCGTCGCCCAGTACGGTGGTTTGCTCGAGTTCCGGGCGGATGCCGGCGAGTTGCACACTGGTGATGGCACTGAGGTTTTTTTGCTGGAGATAGAGCTGCATCAGGTCCACCCGATAGACTTGTAGCGATACCTCCTTGATGTTGCGGTACTTGAGCGTGAGTTCAACGGGTTCGCCGGGTTTGACTACGGTGATCTCGTCAAGGGCGATGGATTTTTTCTCAAAGTAGGCGATGGCTTCGCCGGCATCCGGATAGATATCCCTGACTTTGGTGTACCACTCGATCGCGTCCTTGGGCTTGCTTTCGGCGTGGTAGATCTGGCCCAAAATATAGCGGGCGAAATCGCGGTCCTTGCTATCGCCGTCGGCCACCACCTTGGCGGCGGCCAGTGCCTCCGCGTATTGGTTTTGCCAGAAAAGCCCGAGGGCGCTCATGTATTGGAAGCCGGGTGCCATCGGACTGTCTGGGTATTTCTTGGCAAACTCATTAGCTAACGAAACTACCAGCGGGTAATTCTTCAACGTCAGCAAGCAATTGGCCAGCGAGAAGCCAGCATCGTCGGCCAGCGGGTCTTTTGGATACATCGCCAAAAACGCCAGCAGCAGGTCGGCGGTGCGTTTTAGCATCGCGGTTTTTTCGGGTTGGACGCCATCCTCCTTCGGTAGTTCATGTGCCTTGGTGGTCTTTTGATAGAGCAACTGCGACAGTGCGAAATGGCTGGTGATCACCTCGGCGGTGTCTGGGTACTCGCGCCAGATGCGCTCCTGGAAGTCGATAGAACCGAGAAAGCGGCCCTCGTCCTCGAGCACGGCGCTGATGGCGGAGTCGTTGTTAAAGCTCGCGGCGATGGCGGCGCGATAGACGAGCCATGAGCGCTCGAACTCGCCGATATCGGTATAGGCCTTACCGACCACCAGGATTTTATCGTAAGGAATTTCCAATTGTGGGAAGCGTTCGCGCAGTAGCTCAAACAGATCGACGATTTTGCGGGCGTCGTAGAACTTGGGGCTGGTGTGAATCCACAGCAACATGCGGGCCAGTTCGCTCTCGTTGTATTTCGGGTTGTTAGTTCGTACGATGGCCAGGTGCTCCAGCGCGTCGGCGAGATTGCCATCATCGAAATAACATTTGCCGAGGGCGTAGTGTTCGGCATCGTTCATTTGATAGGCATCGGGCGATTTCTCGCCGGCCGCCAGCACGGTCAGTTCGCTCACCGGGCCGATGCTCATGAAGGCCGGGTTGCCCAGTTCGCGGATCACCGGCGGGAGCATGCGGAATTTGCCTGGCGCGTAGCCGGTTAGGTCGAAGTTCACCTGGTACAGGTAGCGGTTGAAGAACAGGGTGATGGTCGAATCGGTGATTTCGCGGCCGGTCAGTTCAGCGGCGTTAGCACTTAGGCTGGCTTCGTCCAAGCGGGTGCCGGGCGGCAGGGAAATTTCCAGGGCATAGCGGCGGCCATCCTGGTTCCACCCACGGCCGGTACTTAGCACGACATGCAGGCGCTGGCCATTCTCCAGAGCCTTGACGGGAGATGTGCTGCCCGCGCCAATCGGTTTGCCGCGGTATTCGAGTTGGGCATGCAGATGTTGGACGCTCTCCAAGCACGGAACTATGTTGTTCGGGGTGGCCTTCACATCTGGCGAAAACCCAAACAAGGTCGCGGCATAGGTATAGCGGCCGCGGCCTTTCATCTTGAACTCAACTAGGTTTTTATCGGCCTTGACCAATTCGTTAGGCACCGCCAGCAAATGTTGGCCGAGGCTGGCGACGGTCTTGACGGTGCCGATTTCCTTGCCGTTGACCACCACGGCGACCTCGATGTCGGTGGATTGTTGGAGACCTTGGGCAAACCAAATGGAGAGTGCGGCGACGGCTGGACCCTGGGCGCGAGGGTAGGGGAAACCGAAGCAGCCGTGGGCCTGCAACAAGGCCTGGGCGGCCGCAGCTGTGGCGGTGCCGGTGGGCAGGGTTTCCGCCATGGCTAACAAGACCATCGCGGTCGTCTCGTCGCGGTCATTGAGCCAGACGGTCTTGCAACCGCCGTCCCACATGAACGGTTTGTCCGGCTCCGGCTTGAACTTCGCGTCTAACAACTTCGCCAATTCGGTGGCAATCTCGCGCCTCTCGAGATTGAAAAACGTGCGGGCCAGATGGGCGAGGCTGGAATTGCCCAAGGTGTTGCGCTCGCGGTAGAGCCGGTTGCAATTGGCAAAATCCGCTCGCTTATCGGTGGAGAGGGCATGCAGAATCACCGCCTTGCTATCGTTGTCGTTAGCATCGCAAGCTTCGAATTGTTTGAGCAACGCTGCGGCCGCCTTGTCGATGCTCTCCTTGTTTACGACGATGCCACTCTGGCGCGCCTCAATGAGCGCCCAGAAGACCCGCGCGGTAGTTAGATGGCCTAACGACTGGCAACTCCAATTGCCGTCTGCCGCTTGGCTGGCCACCAACGCGGCGACGAGTGCCCGGGCGCGGCTGGAAAGTTGTTGGGTGTAGGTGGCGCTCACCTTGCCGGTGTTGGCATAGCGCAAGGCCGTGGCTGTGGCTAACAAATCATTGGCGGCGGTGTCGCCCGGTGGCGGCGGCAGCAGGCGGGCCATATCTCCGCAGGGACCAGTCTCGCTGCGTCGCAGCGCCATATCGAGCACCGCAGTGCGCACGTCCGGGCCGATTGCCACACTCATCCAGCATGACGAGTAGGGACGCCCGGCGGGCAGACCGATCACCGCAGCGGCATCCGCCTTGGCATTGCCGCCGGCGGGGGCGGTGTATAGCAGACCCCAAGGTCTAACTGGAATTGTGAGTGCCAGCACGTCGGCAGGCGGTTTGAGCGCGGTGGCGTTAGGACTGGCGATGCCGGTGAGTTCAATGGAAATTTCCAAGGCGGCCGGCACGCTGATGCTATCAAAGGCGACTTCGGCACCGGACTTGGCTTTCACGTCGATGGATTTTTCGCGCTCGGCGAGCACCTTGGATTTATCTTTGGCATCGAGCACGCGAAGCTTGAGGTCCACTGGTCCGGCGTAATCGGTTAGGTTATGGACACGTCCGACCACGCGCAATGCGTCGCCTTCGCGCAGGAATTCGGGGGTTTTCAACTCGACGAAGAAATCCTTACGGGTGAGCGTGAGCGCGGTTGCTTGGCCGACCAGGGTTTCCACTGTGCAGCCGCGGGCAGTTAGACGCCATGCGGTGGTGGTTTCTGGCAGCGCCAGGCTGGCGAGCGCCTTGCCATCCACACCCGTGATGATCGAGGGCAGCCAGCGGTCTTCGCCGCGGACTTCGCGGCGGGCCGGGGCTGCGGCCTTTTCTCCATGCTTGTGATCGGCAGCGCGGCCATCATGTCCTGCTAGTTTGTCACCGACGTCGCCCGTGGCTTCCAGCCAATACTCCGCATTAGCCGCTGGCGCATCCGCAATGCCGTCGGAATCTCTGCGTATGCGGCGGGCAACCTCACTACCGAGACCGCCGGAAATGCCTGAGGCCGGGGGGGCCACCCGTGGTTTCGGTTTGTTAGCCACCATCTCCTTACGCAACTCATCGAGTTTGTTGCGTTCCGCCTCGCTGCGGGTCAGGCGGCCGGCTTCGTCGGTCACGGCTTTGGACACCGGGCGGGTGCTGCCTTGATAGCGGAATGCGCAGGTGGCTCCGAGTTTGAATTCGGCGTGGCGGCGGGCGTCTTGTTGGAAAAAGGCGAGGATGTTGGGGAGGGGATCGGGACACACGGTGAAGAGCGCCTCGTTAACCAGTGCGAGACTCAACTCGGCATCGACCGGTTGGCCGGTCTGGTCAGTGACGGTGAGTTCTACCTTGGCGTCTTCGCCAGGGGCGAATGCCTCCTTTAGCGGTTTGACGCTGATCTTGAGTTCGCGCTCGACGTTGAAGTCCTTGGTGGCGTTGCGCAGATCGCGCCCGTCCATGGCGCTGACCGCTAGGCGAAAGTTAGGAAATAAATCATGCCCCACTTTGATTGATATGTCGTTATCGCCTTTTTTTAATTCAATGATGCGGTGCCGGAGGATCGTCTCGCCCTCGAAGGTGACGAGCGCCAATCCTTTTGTTAGGCGAGAGTGCAATCGCACATTGGTTTCCTTACTTACCTTGAGGGTGGCGGCGTCGGCGAAGAGCCGCAACTTGATAGCGTCGCTGGCGTCAGATACCTCGATCTGGCACTGGTGGGTGATAGGTTGGCCGAGGCGGTCGGTGCCGGTGGAACGCAGCCGATAGATGCCGCCTTTTTTCAGTGTGAGAGGGACGCTGGCCTTGCCGGTGACGGGGTCTGTCTTGATTTCCAGCTCGGAGTTTGAGACTTCGGCGGGCTGGGCGGCGGGCTCGTTGCTCCATGGTAGAAGGGCGAGGACAGGGCTGGCTTTGGGTTGCTCGATGCGCAGCACCGTTAGTTTGAGGGTTTCGCCGGTGGGCTGGCCGTCGGCGGCCGTGGTTGTCAGGGAAAAATCAAATGGCTCATCGGCAATGACCACCGGTTGGCTAGGCTTGGCAGCGATAGTGAAACCGAGGCGGGCCAGGGTGAGTGTTTCACTGGTGGTTACATTGTCGCCGTCGAGTGCGGCGCTGAAGGTTAGGGCGGAACCGGGGCGCATGCCAGAGGTGTCGAAGCTCAGTTTGGCTTTGCCGGAGGCGTCGGTGGTGACGGATATACTTCGTCCGTCCGGCAAGGTGCAGCGCAGCGGGCGCTCGGCCAGCGGCTCGCCCCAATAGAAGGCGGCCTGCAAGGTGGCTTCGATGGATTCTCCGCGGAACCAGACGCGCCGCGCAAATTCCATCGTTAGCTTGATTTTTTCCAATTTGAATGAGCGCACTTCGAAGGACCCTTGGAAATGCAGCGGTTCGAGTCCCTTGCGCTCTTGGTGGGCGGCAATAACATAGATTCCGTTGGGAGTGATGGCGGGGAGCACTAGTGACGAATCGAAGGTGCCGAAGCGGCTGGTCTTCACGCTTTGTTCGGATAGCAAGCGGCCCTGCGGGTCGCTGATGCTTAGTTTGAACTCGCTGTTTTCCGGCACCGCGTAGGTGGCGTTGCGCACCTCGCGCAGGATGCCACGCAGCGCCACTGTCTCGCCGGGCAGGTACACCGGGCGGTCGGTGTAGAGGTAGCCCTTGGCGGTTAGGCCGGAAGCCAGTTGTAAGCCGGCCAGATCGAGATTGAACGAGGCGGCGTGGCCTTTGGCGAGGGCGAAGAGGCGCACGTCGGCGAGATCTTTGAGTGCTTCGAGCTGGGTTTTAAACACGCCGTCATCGCCGGTCTTGCCGCTCGCTGCCACTGCCTTGCCGTCGCTCACCAAGATTTCGACGTCGGCGGCGGGCTTTCCGGTTAGCATGTTTTGAACAAAGGCAAGCACCTCGCGGCGGCTGGATTTAACGATGACTTCAAGGTCTGAGCGCAACACCAGCACGGTGGATTCCCATTCATCGTCGCTGACGGTCACAACATAGGCCCCAGCTTCACCGCTAGGAAACGGAATTTTCACATCCTGCTCGAAGGGTTTATATTTCACATATCCCTCGGGTTTGAAGTCCCAGGTTTTGTCAGGTTGGATGAGCGACACATCCAACCCCTCGACGCCGGTGATGCCGTGCATCTTGCGGAAATACGCTTGTAAGTCGATCTCATGAAGCCGGAATGTGCATTTCTCGATGTTGCGCAGCTTGAGCTTGACCACCGCCGCCTCGTTAGTCCGAAATGTGCGTTCGGCCGATAGTTCCAGTGATTTGCCAGTGAGCCGCGCGACGGATGCGTTGGCCTCGGCATAACTGAACTCGCCGGCTAGCTTGCGATAGAGTTGGAGCGATTTGTCGAACTCAGCAAATTTTTCCTCATGGATGGCGGCGCTTTTCATCAGGGCGTTTCGGGCTTCCGGGCTTTGTGGGTATTTGCTAACCAATTTTGTCCATTCCTCGATAGCCAGGCGATAGGCAGCGTTGATAGGGACCAGCTCGCCTTTGGCTTCCTCGAGCGCACGGGCCTTGGCCTCGTGGACCGCCCCAAATAGATAGAGGATGCGTGGCGAGCGCTCGTCGAGCGGATGGGCACGCAGAAATTCGTCGAAGCGTTGCCGCGCGAGTGCCTCGGTCTTGTCTGTTAGGGCATCCATGCCCATTTGGAACTCGGCGTCGATGATTGCATTCTGGCTGTCGGACCACTGCGGGCCGTTGGGGTAGTCCTTGACGTAACTTTGCCAGATGGCAATAGCTTCCTCGCGCTTCTTCTGTTGCGCCAGCAGCGAGCCGATGCGGAACAAGGCGCGCATTTTGAGGTTGGCCAAATGGGTGGCGGGGGCGGCGCGCAGTTCCTCATCGAATTTGAGTGCCGCCTCGCCATCCGGCAAATGGAATGCTTCGCCAGTGATGAAATTCCGATAGGCATTGATGGCATCATCGGCACGCCCGGAACTTTGATAGGCCTCGGCGATCATCCAGGCCGCACGCACGGCGCGGCTGCCCTCGGGACAGGCCGCGAGGAACGCGCGGCAGATTTTGACGGCTTGGTCGAGTTCGTCGGCATGCACCTTGAATAAAATCATGTCGGTGGTGGGCAGGCCGCCGGTGTTGCCGATGACTTGGCCGGGCGTGTTGCGCATGCCTTGTTCGCTCACCGGATAGCTGGGCCCGGTGCTGGAATTGCTGATGTTGTTAGCGACGGTCAAACCGATGGGCTGGTTAAAATACGATTGGAGCATCAGCCAGCGAATCTCGGCGGGAAGAACCTTGCCTTCTGCGGTGGCGAGTTCGGCCTTCATCGCGGAAGGCATGGCCAAGGGTGCGCTGATCATTTTGAGCAAGTCTTCCAATTCCATGCGGCCCGCGGCGATGTTGTTGGCCTGGATCTGGGCCTCGGCTAGACGGTAGCGTGCCCACGCAGTATGATGGCCACCGGGCGGCGGGTTTTGCAGCACCAGGCGTGGCGTGCCGGAACCGGCCGGACCGCTCCAGGTAGGGTCAAACTCGGTTAGATAGGCCTGGAAATCCAGCACCGCCTGCGGGAAGTTGCTAGCTTGTTGGATGGCGCGGGCTTTCTTGAACACCAATTCGTCGCGCAATTCGCGGGAAATTTCCATGCCCAGCGCCTTGCCGTATAGATGGTAAGCTTTGGGAAAATCCGGTTTGGGCGCGTCCGGCACGTTGGCGTCTGGTTTGGCGGTTAGTTTGTCGGCAAAAGCGACGATGACCCCCACGAGTTCCTGCTTACGGTTGGCGGCGAGGATGCGGGTGGATTCGCTCTGATAGATGGCGGCGGCTTCCTGGAATTTCTTTTGCTCAACCAGCGCTTGGGCCTGCAGGAACGTCGCCTTATAGCGCCACTCGCTTTTGGGAAACGTCGTGACAAGCAACCCTGCCTCGGTGACTGCAGCGGCAAATTTTTTCGATTGGAACAGAAGCAGCGCCTTGAGATAACGGGCTTCGTCGGACTTTGGGTCTTTCGCCGCAATGAGTTTGTCGGCCGCAGCGCCTGCCAATTCGTAGTGCTCTGCACGCATTTCGGCACGCAGCGGGTCTAGCGCCGATGATTCGGCTGCCCGTGAGCCGACGGTCAAGCCGATGATGCTAGCAAAGGTGAAGGCATACTGGCGAAGTGTCCGGTGCGAAAGCAATAGCTCGGTATTCATGATGGGGATCGATCGTCGGTTGGGGAAAAAGCGCAAAGGTCTAGTATAGCGACACGGGGGTTGCGGCTTACTTAGTTGAACCGGACTTTTTAACCTCAAGTGGAACATTGAACCCGAACACCGAAGCTGAAATCTGAAATTCGATCATCCTGTTTAGCCCCAGAACCCGGCGTGTACTGGGGGTGTGGAATGTTGAGTCACTCGGTTAAGGAGCCACCCTATTCTTGTGGTGGTAGCGGAAGGGTGGCTCATGGGTTCGTGCCGAAGGCCCTGTTTCATGGCCGGTCCTTCCACACGACGACAATAAAGTCGTCGCTCCATAACGGGCCGCAGCCGGGCCAAGTGACTCAGGAGCTTGCACCGCCGATGGGCTGACAACGACGGGACTAACTGGGCGGGGATGTTAGTGGGGAGGCTCCGGGCAGGTTGCCCGGTCCACGTGGCGCGGGCATCTTGCCCGCCGCCTGTAACAGCCAAGTGAGTTCAGAGCATTGACAGGTGGGATGCCGGTGGCTAGTCTGTGGCCGTATGAC
>JBAXOP010000236.1:0-8819 GCA_037133195.1 Verrucomicrobiota bacterium
AGAAGCCGTTGTTCGGCGAGCACGCGCTCCATGGCGAACCGGTCAAGTTCGGCGCTCCGCATTTTGTGGACTTCGGGAAAAACATGGAACATTCGCCTGATGGGAGAGCCTACATCGTCGGTCATGGCGCAAGCGACGGAACCAACCGCAGGTTTGGCTACAACAGTTGGATCACCGGTGACGAAATTTACATCGCCCGCGTCACTCCCGGCATTGAGAATATGAACGATATGTCGAAGTATGAGTTTTTCGATGGCAGTGGGTGGACGAAGGATTTCAGCAAGACGAAACCCATCGCCGCATGGCGCGATCACATGGGCTGCGTAACGATGACCTACAACGCGCCGCTGAAAAAATATCTCATGTGCGTGACGGACGGCGGCAACACCACCGGTTTCTACAGCACTTACATCTTGGTATCCGACACAATCACCGGTCCGTTCAAGATGGCGCAATTTCTTTATCACTTTGGCGAACAAGCCTACTTCGTCAATATCCCGTCCAAGTTTATCAGCGCGGATGGTCGGACGCTGTGGCTTTGTTACGCGGCTAATTTTGCGCCAGAATGGAATGGAGTTAAAATCAAGGCCAACCCGCCAGGCAGCCGTTATGGAATGTGCCTGCAGGAAATCAATCTGCTGGTGCCCGCAAAATAATCGTATCGATAATACCTCAATATTCACGACAACAAACTATGAAATGCATTCACATCTGTGTCAGTCTATGGCCGCTGGCTGTTATTGGAGTTATCGCGGCGGACATGCCAAACCCTACCAGCAACCCGCTGCCTGGCCTTGAGCACGCCGAACGTTCGCCGATCTCCTCGTTCTTTGTGGCGCCGACACGCATCGTCTGGCAGAGCGCGGCGGGGGTGGATAACGCCAACGCGCTCATAGCACCTCACGCGGGGCAAACCGTGCTGAAAGAACCGCAACCGCCCTGTAAGCTGGCCTCATCTCCCGATGTGCCTGCCGGGGTGTTGCTAGATTTCGGCCGCGAACTGCACGGCGGCATCGAATTGTTCACGACCATGATGCCGGAGCCCCAGAAACTGCGCCAGGTGCGGGTGCGCTTTGGCGAATCCGCTTCCGAGGCGATGGCTGAACTTGCCGGCCCGCAAAACGCGGGCAACGACCACGCCATTCGCGACCAGACGGCCACCTTGCCGTGGCTCGGTAAGAAATATGTCGGGCCGACGGGTTTTCGTTTTGTGCGGATTGACAGCGTGGACACCAACTTGCCGGTGGAGTTGAGCCAGGTGCGCGCGGTGTTGCAAATACGGGATATTCCCCAGTTAGGTTCATTCAGGTGCGACGATACGCGGCTCAATCGCATTTGGCAAGTGGGCGCGGACACGGTGCACCTCAACATGCAGGAATATCTTTGGGACGGCATCAAACGAGACCGCCTGGTGTGGATTGGCGATATGCACCCCGAGGTCAGTACCATTGGTGCGGTGTTCGGCTTCAACGAAGTGGTGCCGCGTTCGCTGGATCTTACCCGCGATGTGACGCCGGTGACGGAATGGATGAACGGCATCTCCAGTTATTCGATGTGGTGGCTGCGCATTCACGAAGACCTCTGGATGCACTATGGTGACCGCAAATACCTTGAGGCGCAGCAACCCTACCTCACCGTTCTGCTCAAGCGGCTCGCGGGACTCATCGGGCCGGACGGTCAGGAGCACATTGACGGGATGCGTTTTCTCGATTGGCCGAGTTCGTCGAACCAGCAGGGGGTGACGGCCGGGTTGCAAGGGTTGCTGGTGATGACATTGGACAGCGGGGCGCGCCTGATGACGGTTCTGAATGACAAGGAAACGGCAACTCTCTGTGCGACAGCTGCTGCGCGCGGGCGGAAAGTGGTGCCGGACGTGAACCAGTCCAAATCCGGGGCGGCACTGTTATCACTGGCGGGAATGATGCCTGCAAAACTGGCTTCCGATGAGGTCCTCAAGGTGGGCGGCCCGAAGAACATTTCGACCTTTTATGGCTATTATGTGTTGCAGGCACTCGCCAAGTCCGGTGACTCGGATACGGCGCTGGATTTCATCCGTACCTATTGGGGAACCATGCTGGACTATGGTGCGACAACGTTCTGGGAGGATTTTAACCTAGACTGGACGAACAACGCCGCACGCATCGACGAACTGGTGCCACCGGGCAAAAAGGATTTGCACGGCGACTTTGGGGCCTATTGTTACCAAGGATTCCGCCACAGCCTCTGCCACGGCTGGGCGAGTGGGCCCACGGCGTGGTTGAGCGAGCATGTGCTCGGCGTGACGCCCCTGGAGCCGGGGTGCAAACTCGTCAGTATCACTCCGCAACTGGGAAATCTCAAATGGGCCGAAGGCGATTACCCGACGCCGCGCGGCGTCATTCATGTCCGGCACGACCGCCGATCCGACGGCTCCATTCAATCCAAAATCACCGTTCCGCCGGGCGTCAAAGTGGATAAGGTCAACGCCGCGTCCAGCGTGCGGATTGAAGCGACATCCCGCCGCCCTGACTGATTTTTCACCTGCGTGCCTGATCTCGTCGGCGAGCCGATGGATCCCATTGGATAAGCCGCAGAGCGAAACCCAGGCGTGGATGCGCGAGTAGCTGCGCGATGTCGTCATTGATCGTGGGATTACCTGCCAAAGCCGTCATGTGACGCATTCGCGTCACATGACAGATGCTGCGGAATCCCCTATTCCTCATTTTCACCGGTGCGGACATCGCGTCCAACCGCAATGACCGGTGATGCTCCGGCGATCAGGAGCACACGAATTACTTCCAAAGTCACTCTACAGAGCACAAGTCTTACACCATGAAAACCGTCAAGAGAGTCCTCGCTTCAATATTCGGAGCCATTTTATTCGGTATCATTGTGCCAATAGCCTACTTTTTCGCTTTCCATCGCTTTCCGTTGGACATCTTCACGGGAATCGCACTTGTGGCTGGGGCTGGAGCGGTTCTTGGTGCCATCTTGGCTGCGCTTTTTCCACGCGTATTCGGATTTATTTTCGAGAGTTTCTTGGACCAATGATTCCATGTTGGCACGCAGCACCATCAAATCAAGAATCCCAATAGCTCAACACGACTTGCTCAGGGAAAACAGGAAATTGGAAGTGGATCTAACCGGGCTAAAGGCATGAACTGGAAAATACCATTATTCCTTATGGAGATAGAATGCTAATGAAGCCCTGTATCATCCTACCCTTATACCTGATGTCCGTCGCCTCCGGCCAGCCCGCTGCCGGACCGGACCTCGTAGCCAAGCACGCGATCACACTGAATGCCCCGGCTGGCGAGCCGACCCGGTATATGCCCAGTGGGCCTCTGTTAGGTAACGGGGATATCGGCGTGATGCAATCCGGCCCGGCGGAACAACTGATCTATTACATTGGCAAAAACGATTTCTGGAGCATCAAATCCCAGTCGCCCATCGCGGTCGGCCAACTCCGCATCCTGACCCCCGCGCTGCAAGGCGCGAAATTCCAAACCGTCTCCGACATGCGCCTGGCGGAAATCCGCGGCGACTATGCCAATGGGGAATCCGCCATGACTTCCCGCGCTTGGGTGGATGCCAAGCAGAATTTGTTGTGTGTGGAGCTGTCCAACATAGGCAGCAAGCCGCTCGCCATTTCGTTGCAGAATTTCATGGGGGCTAGCGCCTCGACCGTGCCGCCCACTATCACGGCGAATGCCAATCCGGTCAAAATCGGCTGCGAACAGTACGGTGGCGGGCGTTGGTTCTTCAACGGCGAAATGGCGGATGTGACGATCCTTGACCGCGCCCTCAGCCTTGAGGAAATCACGACGCTCGCCAAGGGAGCAAGGAACAATGTCCAAGCCTTCGACGGGAACGCTGGCAAGCCGCTCGCCGCGCCCGATGTTTCCAAGGCGCTCACCATTGCCGGCTGGGTCAGAGCCGCCACTCTCTCCAACGTGGCCGACTACATCGTCAGTAAAGGCGATTGGAACCATGCCTTCAGCCTGGGTCTATCCAACGGCCATCTGCGCTTTGCCATTGGTGAGTGCATGCTGCAATGCGATGAGCCGTTCCCGCTCAACCAGTGGGTTCATGTTGCGGGTGTCTATGATGGCAAGCAAATGGCCGTGCTGGTGGATGGCAAGCTGCGGAAGTCCGAGGGATCCATCACCGCGAGTGCTGCCGCTTTCCTGTATGATCCGGATGCTCCCATGGCCGAGGGCCGCAAAGTCGGACTCGCCACCCGGATTATGGGATCTGTCACCCCTGAAGGAATCAACCTCTCTCCTGGCAAATCGGCTGTTATCGCCGCAGCCATCCTGAGTGACTTGGATACCAAGGGAAAAAATCCATTGGTATCAGCCAAGGAACTTGTCGCCAACCTGACAACCGAGCAAATCGCAGCGAATTGCGCCGCCCACCGCCAGTGGTGGAATGCTTTCTGGAGGCGATCGTTTATCGAGATTCCCGACAAGACCATCGAGCAATGTTGGTATGCTTCATGGTATATCATGGGGTCGTGCAGCCGTGCGGGCAAGGTGGCCCCCGGCTTGTGGGGCAATTGGCTGACGGTGAACGATCCGATGTGGTATGGAGATTTTCATCTGAACTATAATTTCCAAGCGCCCTTCTACGGCCTTTATTCCGCGAACCACGCCGACACCACGCTGCCATTCTATGATGCCATGAACCAATCCATCCCGCGCGGCAGGAAGATTGCGGCAGCCAAAGGCTGGAAGGGAATTCACCTGCCCGTTTCCATCGGCCCATGGGGCATGTGTCCGTATGGCGAGGATTGCGACCTCGGGCAGCGCTCGAACGCCGCCTATGCCGCACTGCCCTTCATCTGGTATTGGCAGCACACGCAGGACAAGGAATGGCTGAAATCCACCGGCTACACCTATATGCGAGAAACCGCCGCATTCTGGGAGGACTATCTCAAGTTGGAAAACGGCCGGTATGTCATCTACAACGACTCCATCCACGAAGGCTCCGGCCCGGACATGAATGCGATTCTTTCCCTGGGCTTGGTGAAGACTCTCTTCAGAAACATGATACCCATGAGCGAAACGCTTGGCGTCGATGCCGACAAGAGGGCCAAATGGCTGGACATCGCGGAGAAAATGAGCGCCTTTCCCCTTCAGGAGAAGGATGGAAAAACCGTTTTCCGTTACTCCGAAAAAGGCATGGCCTGGTGTGATGGAAATACCCTCGGCATCCAGCACATCTTTCCAGCGGGCACCATCGGCCTGGACAGCGATCCGAAGCTCCTTGAAATCTCCCACAACATGATCCATGCCATGGGCCGCTGGCGCGACTACAACGGTTCCTCCTCATGGTATGCGGCCTGCGCCCGCGTCGGATATGATCCGAAGAAGATCCTCGCCGAGTTGAACAACATGTATTCCAACCACGCTTTGCCTAACAAACTCCTCAGCTTCGGCGGCGGCGGCATCGAGAATGTCTCTCCCGCGCTTGGGGTCACCGAGATGCTGCTGCAGAGCCACGAGGGGGTGATCCGCTTCTTCCCGTGCTGGCCGAGGGATCAGGACGCGCGCTTCGGCACCTTGCGTGCCAAGGGAGCGTTCCTCGTTTCAGCGGAACTCAAGGGCGGTGTCGCTTCCGGCGTGAAAATCACCAGCGAGAAGGGCGGTGACTGTGTCATCCAAAATCCATGGCCGGAGAAATCGCTCCGCGTCATCCGCAATGGGCAATCGACGGAAGTCGTGTCCGGCCCTCGCTTTACCTTGAAAACTGCCGTTGGCGAAACCATCGCAATTGAACCCGAAGTCACACGATGAACCAAAGAAACCACCTGTCGGCACCGTAATGTGTCGTTACACCGTTTCGATATTCGAGTGAGCCGGGTCAATAGTTACCAACCAAAATGTATAAGAAAATAGTAAGGGCGTTTGTCCCATGTGCCCTCTCCATCAGTGTCATGGCTGCGGGTGAGATGGAAAGTCATTTCCTCAATCCGCCCGACTCCGCGCGGCCCGGGGTGTATTGGTATTTCCTCAACGGCAATCTCAATGGCAAGGAGATGACCGCCGACCTGGAGTCCATGAAGGCGGCGGGCCTCGGCAACCTGATCTTTCTGGAGGTGGACCTTGGAGTGCCACCGGTTGGTCCCGTGGCATTCATGAGCCCCAAGAGGCAGGAGATTTTCGTTCAAACAGTCCGGGCCGCGGAACGCCTGGGCATCGACATCACCCTCGGCATCGGGCCGGGTTGGTGTGGCAGCGGCGGCCCCTGGGTCAAGCCGGAGCAAGCCATGCAGCACCTCGACTTCAGTGCGGTCGATCTAACAGGACCACAGAGCTATTCGGCGGTGCTTCCCGTGCCGACGCAACGATCGACCGAGTTTCACACGCTGGCCAGCCCGTTTTACGAGGATGTGGCGGTCCTCGCCTTCCCCAGCCGCAAGCCGCTCATTGCCGATATTGACGAGAAGGCGTTGTTCTTCAGGGATCCGTTTTCCAGCAAGCCCGGGGTGAAGCCCTATCTGCCGACATCGGCAAGCTATACGGAGCTGGGGCCGGCGGGTGTCATCCAGCCGGACCAGATCGTGGATCTAACGAAACAACTCAAGCCCGACGGATCCCTCGCTTGGAATGTTCCGGCCGGGGATTGGACGATTGTCCGCATGGGACGGAGGGTCACTGGCGCGAGCACCCGGCCTGCGCCTTCAACCGCGATCGGCTTGGAATCCGACAAGTTCGACGCAAAGGCTTTGGAAGAACATCTCAGTCACTTCGTCGGAGTTCTGCTGGATAAGATGAGTCCGCGTGCGAATGAGCACGGCTTGACCACCTTGCATATGGATAGCTGGGAATCAGGTGCTCAGAACTGGACATCTTCGTTCCTTGACGAGTTCAAAAAGAGGCGCGGCTATGATGCCCGGTCGTGGCTGCTCGCATACACGGGACGGGCTGTCGAAAGTCTTGAGAAGTCAGAGAGATTTCTATGGGACCTCCGCTTGACGGCTCAGGACCTGGTGCTGGAGAATCATGCCGATGTTGTGAAGAAGTATGCTCACAAAAACGGGCTTTCGCTTTCGATCGAACCCTACGACATGAACCCCGCCGGCGACCTCGACCTGGGCGCGGTGGCGGATGTGCCGATGGCCGAGTTCTGGAATAATACGTTCAACACGGCATTCAGTGTTTTTGAATTGTCTTCCGTCGGCCATGTGATGGGAAAATCGATCGTATCCGCCGAATCATTCACCTCCGATGGGGCGATGGATGCTTATCCGGGGTCGTTGAAAAATCAGGGCGACTGGGCGTTTTGCGTGGGCATCAACCGTTTTGTATTCCATACCTTCGCGCATCAGGCGCTGGGCGACGCCTACAAGCCCGGCATGTCGTTTGGGCCGATTGGCGTGCACTGGCACCGCAATCAGACCTGGTGGCCCATGGTGTCGGCTTACCATCGCTACATCACACGCTGCTCGGAACTGCTCCGTCAGGGTGTCACGGTTTCCGATGTGCTGTATCTCACCCCTGAAGGCGCGCCGCAAGTATTCCTGCCGCCGGTCAGTGCGGTGGATGGTGCCGGGAGCAACATGCCGGACAAGAAGGGTTATGGGTTTGATGGATGCTCTCCGAAGATCCTCATGGCAAGAGCCGAGGTGAAGGACGGGATGATTACATTCCCAGGAGGAAGCTCGTATCGTCTGATGGTCCTGCCGCAGGTGGCAACGATGACCCCGGGCCTGCTGGCAAAAATCCGCGACCTGGTGAAGGCCGGGGCCACTGTCGTCGGCTCGCCGCCGGTTAAATCGCCGAGCCTCTCGGGTTATCCCAGCTGTGACGCTGAAGTTCAAGCGCTCGCCAAGGATCTCTGGGGCAGCATGGACGCGCCGAAGACGGCGGCGAAGCGCAGTTATGGCAAAGGCG
Source organism: Verrucomicrobiota bacterium (assembly GCA_037133195.1). Lineage (GTDB taxonomy): Bacteria > Verrucomicrobiota > Verrucomicrobiia > Verrucomicrobiales > Akkermansiaceae > Luteolibacter. Next base: position 7,878 of record JBAXOP010000236.1, read on the forward strand.
TGATCCACTGCGGCGGCGAATTGTCGCTGAAGGCCCCGTCGCTCTATCCATCCTATGATCTAACGGCTGCTGTGTTGAAGGAGATGGGCGTGATGGAAGACTTCACCGCAACAGGTCCCTTACGCTACGGCCACCGGCGCACCGAAGATCGGGATATCTATTTCGTGTCTAACAAGACGGGCGCTCCGATCAAGGCGGACTGCCGCTTCCGGGTCGGCCGGGGCAGCGTGCAACTCTGGGATCCCGTGACCGGTGAACAGCGGCCGCTGCCGCAATTCGCGCTGGTAGGTGGTCTGACGAGCATCCCCATGGAGTTTGATGCTTTCCAAAGTTTCTTCGTCGTGTTCGACGGGAAAGGCGAAGCGCCCGCATCGAAAACGGAACAGAATTTTCCGGAATTGAAGCCGCTCCAGGAACTTTCCGGCGCATGGGAAGTGGCGTTCGATCCGAAATGGGGCGGGCCGGAGAATTTCTCCTTTGATACCTTGCAGGATTGGACGTCCCGGCCGGAGTCGGGGGTCAAATATTATTCCGGCATCGCCACCTATCGGAAAACCATCAACCTGGCACAGACTCCGTTAGGGAATACCTATCTGGATTTGGGAGTGGTCCACGACATGGCCCGGGTCAAACTGAATGGCAAGGATCTTGGAGTGGTGTGGTGCGCACCCTGGCGCATCGAGGTCACCGGTGCCATCAAGACCGGCGACAACCCGCTTGAAATCGAAGTGGTCAACCGCTGGGCGAACAGGCTCGTCGGCGACAAACAACCGGCCGATGCCAACGTGCGCACGGTGGCATGTCCCCCCGTCTTTTTTGGCGGGCAACAGTTCCAGACGGGCCGCTACACCAACAGCCTGCATGATCCGTACCATGCGCAGTCGCCGTTGATCTCGTCCGGTTTGCTCGGTCCCGTGATCTTGCATAGCGGGCCGGCCTTCC
>JBAXOP010000237.1:0-8729 GCA_037133195.1 Verrucomicrobiota bacterium
ACACGACCGAGCACCACGGAAAGTTTGGAGAATTCGGCCAAGGATGCGGGCAGAACGTATTCGCCTTGGAAGACGGGGCCGCGGGCTTTGGACTTATCGTCACCCTTGCCATTCTTGGCATTCTTGCCACCTTTGCCGCTCGCGTCTTGAGCCGCGGCGCAAGGCAGGAACGTCCAACCGATGGTCGCGCTCATCAGCCCGAGAAACTCACGGCGCATGAAGGCGCTGGCTGCCGGTTGATAAAATGGGTTGGGTTTTTCAGGAGAGGCGCAGGTGGAACTCATGAGGGATGTGGCTAGCATGAAAATGGAACGCCATGACGAGGAGAAAGTTGCATGGGTGATGCAACAAAAAAGTCCGGGCAAGTCGCGACTCGACTGACTATAATTTCCGCCTTTCACTGCCACTTTGATTGCAGCAGCGGCAGTTTCATGTAAGACTCGCCCGACAAGAACCGCCATAACCCGCTTATCTGAAAGAGGCGACTCCATGGTTGTGGTTCAGACAAACAATTTTCATGACGGATCGCATGGTGTCAGAAGCGACTGATGACGAATTGGTGCTACGCGCCAAAGCGGGGGAGTTAATTGCCTTTGAGAGTTTGGCCAATCGGCATGAGAAGCGGGTGTATTCCCTTGTTTTGCGGATGCTGAGGCACGAACAGGATGCCGAGGATGTGACCCAACAAACATTCCTGAGCGCGCTGGAGCATTTGGATGGGTTTCGTGGAGAGGCTGGTTTTTCAACCTGGTTGTTTCGCATAGCCACTCACGCGGCGCTCAAAGTCATCCGCAAACGCGACGGTCTTGACACCGTTTCTTTGGAAGCAGCAACCGAAAGCACGGACGATGACGAGTCGATTCCCCACCCAGAGTATATTGCCGATTGGAGCCGCTCGCCGGACGAATTGGTGGCCAGGAATGAGACGCGCCGCCTGCTCGACGAGGCGCTTGAGCAATTGGACGAGAAACACCGACTCGTCTTCCTGCTGCGCGATGTCGAGGGATTGTCCGTCTCCGAAACCGCTGTGGCTCTCGGCTTGAGCGAAGCCAATGTGAAGGTACGCCTGCTGCGAGCCCGCCTGCAACTGCGCGAATTGCTGACACTCACGCTCGGCGATCCGGAAACGCGCATCGGCCCTGCGCATCACCACCATCACAGTTCCTCACCTCGGTGAAAATTGCTTTGGCACATTTTGACGTTGAGACGATCACAATGCCATCGAAACGCAGAAGCACACATGTATGGAGCGACGACTTTAGGGAGTTAGCGCATTAGATTTTTCTAGCGCGGAGGACCAGCAAGGGAATGTTGGTGTGGTGTCGCACCTGAGTGATGGTACTGCCGTGGAACAGGTCGCCAAACAAGCGGTGGCCATGACTGGTCACGGCTATCAGGTCACATTGCTCCTCCGCCGCTGTTTTCAATATCTCAGTCGGCGGATTGCCAAGCGCCAGGTGGGTGGTGACAACAAGATTTTGGGCACGCAGGGCAATGGCTGTTTCCTCCAGATAGGCGCGGTCCTCTTTCATCTCCTCAGACTCGGCAAGCTCGAACTTGTTATAATTGCGAGCCGCCCAGCCATCAGCCACATGCAAGAGCAAGAGGGTTGAGCCGAAGTGCTGAGCCAGTTGCGCGACGTGCGGCAGGATGGTCTCATCCGCAGGGCCGTTTTCTAGAGCGACAAGGATTTTCTGATACATGGGATTGGGAAAAGGTTTACCGGTTTGGCATCATTGGCCGACAATGATGCGCCAGGCTTCGCTGAGAGATGCTGGCAGACTGTAAATATCCAGCACGGTAATGACGATGGCACTGGCCCAGCCAAGAGTCAACAGAATCCATCCGTTGCGCCACTGGCCCATAATTTTGCGTGAGGAAGTGAAATGTAGCAGCGGAAACATCGCAAACGGCAGGATAAGACAAAGGATCACCTGACTCAAATTCACCAGATCGGTGACACTGCCGCTACCTCGGATGCTGATGATGGCAATGGCAGGCACCACAGCTAACAGGCGTGAGAGCATCCGCCGCAACCACGGTCGCATGCGCCAGTTCATGAAACCTTCCATAACGACCTGGCCGGCCAGCGTACCGGTGATGGTACTGCTCTGGCCGCTGGCAAGCAGCGCCACCGCGAACAGGGTGCTCGCCACCGCCGTACCTAGCAAGGGCGCGAGGGTCAGATGGGCGATACGAATCCAGTCGCTGTCTTGAGTGAACTCAACGATTTGCCCGCCAGCGACTACCACGCTTTGCTTGCCGTAGAAAACCATCGCAGCGAGCACTAGAATGCCTGCGTTGACGAAAAAAGCAATCGTCAACGCGACGATAGCGTCCACTGTATTGAACTTTATAGCGGTGCGGATAGAGTTATCATCGCGGCCGAATTTGCGAGACTGGACCAACGCCGAATGCAGGTAAAGATTATGCGGCATGACGGTCGCGCCGATCATGCCAATGGCCACCACCATCATTCCAGCACGCCGCAAATCCGGCCTTACCAGCGATCCGGCCATTTCCGCAAAAACCGGCTGCGTCTGTGGTAATACGAAAATCTCGATGCTATAGCACACCCCGATGGTCAGCACGAACACACCGATGAGTGCTTCTATCATCCGCATGCCCATGCCTTGTAACGCCAGCAGCAACATCACGTCAAACGCAGTGATGACAATTGCCCAGGCAATCGGGATATGGAAGAGCAGGTTCAAAGCCACCGCACTACCCAGTGCCTCGGCCAAATCCGTGGCGACCACCGCAAATTCCATGGTGATCCAGTTAGGCCAGCGCATCCAGCGCGGGTAATAATCGCGGCTACATTGCGCCAGATCCTTGCCGGTGGCCACCCCGAGCCTGGCGGAAAGGATCTGGAGGATAACAGCCATGAAACTGGCGAGCGCCACGACCCAAAGCAGGTCATATTTGAATTGCGCGCCGCCAGCTAGGTCTGTACCCCAGTTGCCCGGGTCCATATAGCCAACACTGATAAGAATTGCCGGTCCTGAAAACGCACGCCATTGTCGCCAGAAACCGGCCTTGGCGTGAGGCACGCTCACGGTTTGATAGGATTCTGGCAAGCTATGATTTGAGCCGCGCGAATCCTTCGATGGAGGTCTGGCCGCTGGCGTCTTCATCCAATGTATTCTTCTGAGTAATTGTATTTGTGACAGCCTTGGGGCTACTGGATTTCCAGCCCATTTTCCCTCGCACGACAGCCGTCGCCGTACCCATGCCCGCCTTTCTCCACAATGTCAAGCGGGCCTAGTCAGAAATGGGTTAAAACTGAGTAAACTACCTCGATTTTGACAACTTAGTGAGTTCTGCGGCAAGTTTTTCCATCACATCGGGATATTGCCCGGCGACGTTGGTGGTTTCTGCCAGGTCATGACTGAGGTCGTAAAGCGCGGCCACTCCCTTCGGACCACGTTTGGCAGTGCTTGGCTTGGCGTCGCGGTCCGTGGCTGGGATGAATTTCCACTGGCCATCGCGGATGGCCACATTGTTAGAATGTTCGATGATATACTCGCGGCCCTGCGGCGACTCGCCGAGCAATGCGGGGAGCACGTTCAAACTGTCGGGCGCGTCATGTGAAGCGAGTGTCTGGCCAGTTAGAGCGGCAAAACTGGCGCAGAAATCGACCTGGCTCACGAGAGCGTCGCTGACGCCGGGTTTGACGTGTGCGGGCCAGCGGACGATGAATGGCATGCGTGTACCACCTTCCCAGATAGAGCCTTTACCGCCGCGCAATGGTCCGGCGGGTTTGTGGTTGCCGAGTTTTTCGACGGCTCCATCCTTGTAGCCGTCATTGAGCACCGGGCCGTTGTCGCTGGTGAGAATCACGAGCGTGTTATCTGTGAGTTTGAGCCGATCAAGTGTGCCAAGTAGTTCGCCAACGCAGGAGTCGAACTCGACGATGGCGTCGCCGCGCGGGCCCATCGTGGTTTTGCCGACGAACCGGGCGTTAGGGACACGCGGGACGTGGATATCGTGGGTGGCAAAGTAGAGAAAAAATGGTTTATTCTGATGGCGCTCGATGAACTCGACGCCCTTGCGGGTAAAGGTATCGGCCATGTCCTCGTCCTTCCACAACGCGGATTTTCCGCCCTTGATGAACCCGATACGGCCGATGCCGTTGACCACGGCATCATTATGGCCGTAGTCCCAATCCATCTTGAGATGGTCGCGCTCGCTGATACCGGTAGGCTCGCCGGGAAACGCTTTGCCATAACTCACTTGGATAGGGTCGCCCGGATCCAAGCCGACAATCCTCTGGTTCTCGATATAGACACAGGGCGCGCGATCGCCGGTGGCCGCCATGATGAAAGAATAGGTGAAACCGGTTTCGCGCGGGCCGGGTTTGATCTCACTATTCCAGTCAATTAGATTTCCGCCCAGCCCGAGGCCGAGGTGCCATTTACCGACGATACCGGTGGCGTAGCCTGCGTTTTGCAAGATAGAAGGCAAGGTCGCACGGTCGGTCGGGACAATCATTGCGGCGTCGCCCGGCAAGATGCCCGTGCCCTTTTTTCGGAACGCATATTCGCCGGTGATCAATGCGTAGCGGGACGGGGTACAGGTGGAGGCGGCACTGTAGCCATGGGTGAAACGCAAGCCATCCTTGGCAAGCCGATCCACGTTGGGTGTCTTTACCGCCGTGGCACCGTAACAACCCACGTCTCCGTAGCCGAGGTCATCGGCGTAAATCAGTAGTATGTTAGGTCTATCTGCGGCGGTGGCGGGCAGCGCCGCTAGCAACAGAGCCGCGTGAAGCGCGAGGGATGGTTTCATGGCTTTTGCGGTTGCTTTACTGCTGTCGCCTTCTTCTTCTTGTTATTGTTATTGTCGGTTGCGGCTCGTGCGACCGGATAGAGTGTTGTGGCTTTGGCCACTTCGCCAGCTGGGCGGCGTGCTGTGGGATGATCGCCGCCGATTTCGGCAGCCATCTTGGCCGCGAGAGCCTGGAGTTTAGCGACGACATCGGGATGTTTGTCCGCTACACTGGTTTTTTCACCGATATCTTCAACAAGATTGTAAAGGCGTGGCTCGGTGCCACTGGCATCGGCCAGCACGCCTTTACCCATGGTTTCATGTTGCGGAGCGACGGCGAGTTTCCACGGCCCCTGGCGGACGGCCTCAAGGTTATAGCCGCGGAAAAAGTAGTGAGCTTCGCGCGGCGAGAGGGGGGTCTTCCCTAATAACAATGGTGAAATATCACGACCATCAATGACTGGCGTGGCGGGCAGCGTCCCCCCGGCGAGAGCGACGGCGGTGGGCAACAGGTCGATCGTACCGGCAACGGCATCGCAGACGCTGCCCGGGGCAATTTTTCCGGGCCAGCGGGCGATAGTCGGTTCGCGCATGCCACCTTCCCAGGTGCTGCCTTTGCCACCGCGTAACGGGCCTGCGCTGCCGGCATCGGCACCTTTAATCAACCACGGACCGTTGTCGCTGGTGAAAATTACCAGCGTGCGTTCGTCTAGTTTTAGTTCGCGCAGCGTGTCGAGCACACGGCCCGTACTCCAATCCAGCTCTTCGACCCAATCGCCGAAGCGTCCGTTAGATGATTTGCCGACAAAGGCGGCACCGGGATGAATCGGGGTATGCACGGCGGTATGGGCCAGATAGAGCAAGAATGGAGTATCCTTTGATTTACGGATAAAACTCAGCGCCTCATTGGTATAGCGTTCCACGATGCAGTTCTGGGCCTCATCGGTGAGCAACTCCTCCACCTTGTCGTCGCGCAGCAACGGTACCACCGACAGGCCTGTCTCGGCGGACTTTTTCTGCATATCATTGGAATAGGGAAGGCCAAAGTAATGGTCAAACCCCTGCCGCATCGGCAAAAATTCCGGTTGATCGCCCACATGCCATTTGCCAATGCACATGGATGTATAGCCGTTTTCCTTCATGCGTTCCGCGATGGTAAACTCCGCAGGATTGAGCCCGGCTTTACCTCCAGGCCCGTAAACCGCCGGCACCGAAACCCGCGCACCATAACAACCCGTCAACAATTGCGCCCGCGATACCGAGCACACCGGCGCCGCATAGAAATTGGTTAGTTTCATCCCCTCGCGTGCCATCCGGTCGAGGTTGGGTGTCTTTTGTTTGGTGGCACCGAAGGGGCCGATATCGCCGTAGCCCATGTCATCGATGAAAATGATGACAATATTGGGTTTGGTAGAAGGTGGCGTCTCAGCCGCATGCAGCGGTACCAGCGGCAGGACGGAGAAGAGTATCAAGGGCAGGAGTGGTTTCATGGGGCAGTATTGTTAGTGCTATTTGATTTGTTGGCTTTATTGGATTTCTTTGCTGCGGGATCTTTTGCGGCAGGCTTTTTGGCGGGGCGCACCTGACCATCCCAGGGGGCCGCCTTGTGGTCATCAAGGACCGCCTGCAATTTCTTCATGGCCGCGAGGGCGGCGGCGTCGGTGGTATCCTTGGCGACTGGGATCTCATTGAATGGTGCGTCCTTCATATCATAGAAAGCGCCATCGTTAACGAGTTTCCAGCGGGCGTCGCGTACGAAACTCTTGCCCATGAGTTCAACATAGACCCAGTCGCGAGGCGTGCCCTTTTGCCCCTTGATCTGGGCGGCGATGCTATGGCCGTCGAGCGTCACCCCTTGTGGCAGACTCGCCCCGCCGAGTTGTGCGAAGGTGGTGAAAAAGTCGGTAAAATCGATTAGATCATGGTTAACGGAGCCAGCCGGGGTTGTGCCGGGCCAATTGGCGATGAGCGGCACGTGGCTACCGCCCTCCTGCATAGACGCCTTATGGCCGGAGATAAGTTTGCCGTTGACAGGGGTGTAGGCGGAAGGGCGGATGCTGCCGTTGTCGCCGGCGAAGAGGATGAGAGTATTCTCGCGCAGCTTGAGGCGATCGAGTTCCGCGAGCAATTTTCCGACGAGTTTATCCATGTAAGCGATGTTGTCGATATAGAGTTGGTCGCCGTTTGCGCCCGGCTTGCTATCGGGCGTGGGCAAAATCGGAATATGGATGTGAATCATGGGATAATACACAAAGAACGGCTTGTCTTTGTGGCGGTTGATGAAATCCACGATAAAGTTATGCGTTAGGTCGGGCAGATATTGGCCCTCGGTTAAGTTCACGTTTTTGCCGTTTAGGAGGTATTTGCCCTTCCAGTACACGCCGCTGGGGATAGCGGCGATGGATTCGTCGAATCCCCAATCGGCCGGGCCGAGGCTCATTTGGCCCCACTTGCCTGCGGTTGCCGTGACATAGCCGGCTTTTTTGAGCAAGCTGGACATCATGACTTCCTTGTCGGGCATCATGGCGCTTTCACTGTGGTTGCTGATCAAACCGGTGCGGAACGGATAACGGCCGGTGAGCAGCGCAGCTCGCGATGGCCCGCACATGGGCATCGAATAACAGGTTTCGAAGCGTGTGCCGGTCTTGGCCAGCGCATCAATGTTGGGCGTCTTGAAGCGGTCCGCGCCATAGCAACTGACTTCACCCAGGCCGACATCGTCGGCCAGAATGAAGATGATATTGGGCTTATCCGCGCGGGCGGCGGCCACGACTGGTCCCACCAGCCCCAACAGGACGCAGACGAGAAACGGTTTGAGCATGGTTGCGGTGATGGTTTTCATAAGAATGCGGCATCTAGCACAAGATGGTAATTTGGGTGAATGGGTGCGGATGGTACATGGTGGGACAATTTTCATTTGGGAATAATTGCTCGGCTCGGGGCTGGTTACGCTTGGAGGCGGACCGATCATACAAGTGAGCCGATGAAACGCCCATCCGATTGCAGTCACACCTTCGTGCGACCCAGCCTTCCCTTGACGGCGCAGGCTGCGCGGTGATCATAATAACCGAACTTGCGCAACCCATGAAATGTCCCCTCCCCCGCATGCCATTGGATCGGCCGTCCGTCTTGTGTCAGGCCCGCAAATGGTGTACCACTCAACTCGTGAGTGCCAGTTTGATGAAGCGATTGAGCGTGGCCCGGTGTGCGGCGGTGGGCGCGGTATTTTGCCTGTGGATGGCGGGCGTATCGATGGCAGCACCGCCCGACCTTACACTGCCGGGCACGGTGGTTGACACCACGCTGACCTACAATTTGGGACCGACCGGAGCACGCGGCTGGATCTATTACCAGAAACCGGATGCGGCACCGGTCATGACGAGAGATAGCCGGCAGATTCTGGTGGCAAGTATTGAAGCGGGTTCACCAGCGGTTGGCATCTTGCAGGTGGGTGATGTGATCGTGGGGGTCAATGGGGCGCTCTTCACCTCGGATTGCCGAAAGGCTTTCGGGGTGGCCATCGGCATAGCTGAGGCGAGCAGCACGGGGTTTTTGAATCTCAGGGTTTGGCGTGCGGGAGTCACCAGCGACATGATCGTGCCACTTGCCATCAAAGGCTTACCCTATAGCGCCACGGCTCCATACAACTGCCCCAAGTCAACCAGGATCCTCCACGAGGGCTGTGAGTATATTCTCAACCACAATGATTGGAGCGAAAATAACATTGGTGCCATGGCCCTGCTGGCATCCGGGGATCCCGCGTATGCTTCTATCATCCAGACCAAAATGCAAGCAGGTATCCTCAACCAAGCCACGCGTGACCAGTTCATGACAGGCGAAGGTCCCGGGAGTGCTTGGAGCACCGGATACAGGGGGTGGACGCTGGCAGAGTATTACCTGGCCACAGGTGATGCCACCGTTCTCCCGAGCGTCGAGGCCTATGCCGTCGCATCTGCCAG
>JBAXOP010000238.1:0-8714 GCA_037133195.1 Verrucomicrobiota bacterium
ATCGTGCGAAAAGTGCGCGATGCAAGCCGGAAGTCGTGGAGACGCCGCAGACGTCCGGGGTAGCGGACGTCGGGGAAAAGAAATCAGCATAGAGGATGCATCCTTGGCCCTCTCTGTCCCCAAATACTGAGGCCCCGGTATGTGGGTGAGGGTCGGAAATGTGTGAAATATCACTAACTTGCGTGACTTTTGGTGGAAAACTGTGCAGAGATTCTCCGGTGTCCACCGATGAGCGCTTGCTTAAAAGAACCCAACACCATCCCTAACTCAACCCAAAGGCTATTCACACGCCAATGGTTCATTCCTGAAGCGTCACTGAAAATCTAATTTCATCTCTCCATGACCCTCCCACTACCATTCCGCTCTATATTGGCGCTGATCCCACTCACCCTGCTGGTGGCCTCGCCTGGATCGCTACAGGCCGCCGCGCCGGACCTCACAGCGGCGGGCGTGATCGCCACGATTGACCGGACGTGGACCTATAATCTGGGGTCCACCGGGATGCGCGGGTGGATCTATCACGCCTGGCCGGGCACCCCCGGGCGGGATGGTACTACGGCATTTGCCCCCTATCAGATATTGGTGACCACGGTGGGAGCCGGTACCCCAGCGCTGGGCATTTTGGCCACCGACGACGTGATTCTAGGCGCGAGCGCAGGCAGCGGCAGCGTGCCGCTGTTCACCAGCGATGCACGCATGAGTTTGGGCTCGGCGATCGGCGCCGCCGAGGCCGCCGACGGTGTCCTCAAGTTCAAGCTCTGGCGCGCGGGCGTCACCTCCGAGGTATCCATCACCCTGCCCGTGATGGGTGCTTACTCCGACACCGCCCCCTACAATTGTCCCAAGACGGCGCGGATCATGGCGAGTGCCGCCACCAGTCTTCAGCAAAGCATCCTAGCCCATGGCTGGAACTATCAGGGGCCCGGGTCTATCAATGCACTGGCATTGCTGGCAACCGGTGATCCCGCGTATTTGCCGATGTTGCAGACGTATGCCCGCTCGATTGCACCTGGAACGCTCAACCTCGAGAGTGCCGGCATCGCGGCGTGGGATTGCTACAAGAGTATTTTTCTAGCGGAATATTACACGCTCACCCACGACGCCGAGGTGTTTCACGGGCTCAGCGAGTATGTCATTTACGCGGCCAAACACTCGAGCATGTTTGGCACGGCGGGGCATGGGTTTTCGAATATCCCACCGCCCGGCGGTTGGCTGGTCGGCGGAACCCATGGCTCGATGAGCTGGTATGGCCCGGTCAATCAGGCCGGTCTCGTCGCACAACTCTCCATCGTGTTAGGCAAGAAAGCAGGCGTGGTGAATGCGGAGATTGATCCTGCCATCGCGCGGGCGGCGAGTTTCTTCGGCTACTATGTCAACCGCGGGTCCATTCCCTATGGCGAACACCAGCCGTATTATGGCGAGCATCAATTGCAGGGACAGAGCCGGACCTACTATGATCATTGCAGCAACGGCAAGGACGGTTTGGCAGCAGTCATGTTTGCATGCATGGGCGACAAGCCGGTGCAGACTGAGTATTTCACGCGGATGTCGCTGGGCGGATACAGGGGCGAGAATTACGGCCATACCGGCCAGGGGTTCAGCTACCTGTGGACCATGCTCGGTGCCAATGTCGGCGGCCCGGCCGCTGTGACTGAGTACCAGAAGAAAATGCGCTGGGACCGCGATATGAAACGCCGTCTTGACGGGTCGTTTGTGTATGAAGGAGGCGAGCAATGGGGAGCAGGTAAAGCGAGCGACTACTGGGATAGTAGCTATGTCTATCATGACACGCCGACTGCCTATTACCTACTGCACGCCGCCATCCCCCTCAAAAATCTCTATATCACCGGAAAGAATGCGGCTCCGGCCAACGAACTCAGCGCCCAAGCAGTGAGCAGCTCCCTCGCCGCAGCGGATTTTACCTCGCAATGTGGCAGTTATACCAAAGAGCAGTTGCTCGTCGCTCTGAGCGACTGGGATCCTATCGTGCGCTTCAACGCCGCCACCGAGTTGGCCACGCGCTCGCCGAGCCCCACTGAAGTCACCTCCTTGATTGCCATGGCAGAGAATCCCACCGATGCCAATTTGCGCGAGGCTGCCTGCACAACCTTGGGTTGCCTCGCCTCCACCAGCGCGGTGCCAGCCCTCACCCGCCGCCTCAAAGACACCAATATCTGGGTGCGTGCTAAAGCCGCCAAGGCACTCGGCCAGGTCAGCGCTGCGGCGGAGGCCTCGGTCGTGCCTGACATGCTGGGCGCGTTTGTCGCCAATGTGACACCAACGTATCCGTTTGAGACCGGCTTCAATTGGGACGATCCCTTGCAGATCGCCAACGGCTATCTGGCAGAGACCTTGTTCAATCATTTGGGTGCTTACACCATCAGCGCCGACAAAACCTTGCTCTATCCGGCTGTCCGGGCCGGTATCAAGCAACCCGCCGGCATGTGGCGGGGCCAGCTCGACGGCTTTGTGCAAAACCAATTGACCCTTCAGGACGTGGAGGCGTTGATCCCGGATTTGCTCGAGGATGCCAGAACCGAGGGGCCGTGTGACCGGATGTTCACCGTCACTCCGCCGGCTGCGGCGATGAATGCGCTATCGAAGTATCACATTCAGGAAGGCATGCAGGTGTGCTTCGATAATGTGGCATACTGGGGTGGCGTGCTGGGGGCGGCCGCCATTGGCCGCCTGGCGGATTATGGTGAGGCGGCCCGCTGGACGTTGCCTCAGTTATATGCTGACCTCTCGTCGTGGGTGCATGACAATAACTACAGCGCGTTGGTAAGCACGGTGGCCGCTCTGGAAGCCGCCACCAGTACGCCGGCGCTCGTCTATGCATTGCCAGAAGCTGATCCGCAAATCGTATCTACCCCGGTCAACACGCCCAAGCCGCTCACCCTCACCGGTTTCTCCTGCCGGACCAACCCGGTGGGCTACTCGGTAGCGGTGTGGCCGGCACACGGCACCTTGTCTGGCACGGCACCCAACCTGATCTATACTCCGGCGGCTGGCTATCAGGGGATGGACCGGTTTACATTCACGGTGACCGATAGCTTGAGCGATTCGGCGACGGCGACGGTGGGCCTTGTGGTGGGCAGCAGCGGCAGCGGGTTGAGCGGGAACTATTATGATAACATGGATTTTACCTCGCTCAAGGCGTCTCGTATTGATTCATCCGTCAACTTTGACTGGGGTGCCACACCACCTAACACGCTGGGGACCGGTACTTACAGCGTGCGTTGGACCGGGCAGGTTCTCGCTCCGGAGAGCGGCACCTATCGGTTTTCCACGCGATCCAGCGACGGAGTGCGCTTGTGGATCAACGGAGTGCAAGTGATTAACGATTGGAGTGATCAAGCTAGCAACCTATGGAACGACAGCGCCGCTATCAGTTTAACGGCCGGACAAAAGTATAACTTGAAGATGGAATACTATAATAACACCAATCCGGCCACGGCGCGGCTGTATTGGTATATCCCGTCCCGGCAAGCCGCCATGATTGTCCCGCAAGTATTGTTGTTTCCCACGTCGAGCGTGAGTCTAACATCCCCGCTCGACGGCACGCGCTTCGGCCTGCGGGCCGGGCAGCCGACGGCGCTCACGCTAACGGCCGATACCGCAGATGTGGCGGGCACGGTGACCAACGTGTCCTACTACAACGGCGACACGCTGATCGGGTCCGCAGCCACCGCGCCGTATTCAGTGGTGTGGACGAATGTGTCGGCAGGCGAGTACAGACTAACAGCCAGAAGCACCGACAGTACGGGCCAGGTCACCACGTCGGCCGTGGCGGTGATCGGAGTGGACGGCTACACGGTGCCCGTTACGTCGGGACTGGCCTGCCACTTTGATGCGGCCGTGGGCATCACCACGAATGCCGACGGGGTGGTGAAAACATGGAACGACCGCTCCGGCAATGCCCACCACGCGAGCTTAGCCAGCGGCAGCGCGGTGCTGGCCACCAACCAAATCATGTCGCAACCGGCGGTGCAACTCCGCGGTAACTCGACCTGGTTCAATATCGCCGGAACGTTTTTCTCCAAAGAACAGTACCTCGTTGTGCGTTCACCTAACACCACATGGAACGGCAGCGGCTCGTTCCTCGGCCGCGCATCCAATGATTTTCTAACCGTGCGGGCATCCAGCTATAATCTGGCCAGTGGCAGCGACGGGTTCTGGCAGGACCACTTCCCGGCGGCGGTCTCCAAGAATGGCAATGCGTTGGCGCAAAACAGCCAGAATGGCAGTGCCTTTCATCTTACGCCCATCACCGATTATATGTTGCTGAAAATCACCGTTGATAACCAGGCGAGTGCGGCGAACCTTGCCCAGTACCCGTATTACCAGATAGGCAAGAACGAAACCCTGGGGACGATGGACTTTGATGTCGCCGAGATCATCGGCTACACCAATGCGCTATCGGCGGCCGACGAAGCCCTCGTCGGCGGCTATCTGGCCGCCAAGTACGCGATCCACACCGCCTATCCGGCCATCGCCAGCCTAGCCAACCGGCCCGCCACCGGCGTCACCACCACTGCGGCAGCACTCAACGCCACATTGATGGGCAACGGCAGCAACTATGACGTGGTCGCTTACTGGGGACCGGTTAACGGCGGCATGATTCCGGCGAACTGGGCTAACTCGGCCGCGCTCGGCTCGTGGACTAACACGACTCCGTTAGATATTAACCGCACGCTGACCGGTCTGGCATCCGGCACGACCTATTACTTCACCTTCCGCGCCACTTCAGCGGCGAACACGGTCTGGGCAGCCACTCCGTTGAGTTTCACCACCATCTCCACCGCCAAGGAGATACTGACGTTCGGAGACAACGTCGCAGGGAGCACAGCCACGATTGACACCGGTGCAGGCACGGTGGCATGGACCGTACCCTATGGCACATCTCTAACGCATTTAACGCCGCTTTACACAACCTCGCTCCTGAGCACGACCAGCCCGACATCCGGCACCCTCCGGGATTTTTCAACGCCGCAAACCTATCTCATCACAGCCCAGGATATGTCCACCAAAGTTTACACCGTCACGGTCACGGTCGGTCCGGCGAGTGCGGCTTGTGAAATTTTGAGCTACGGACCCGGTGCCACCCTTGATGGAAACAACATCGCCTTGAGCGTACCTTACGGGACAAATTTGGCGGGTTTGGCCCCGGCATACACGGTTTCAGCGGGTGCATCCGGGGTTCCGGCCAGCGGTGCGGCCCCGAACTTCGCCACCTCAAACCCGGCCACCTACACCGTCACCGCCCTCAATGGCAGTAGCACCAAGACCTATTACGTGGCGGTCACGGTCCTCCCCTACAACCCGCCGCCAACATCTAACACAAGCATTGTCGGCGATTGGTCGTTTCTCAATTCGAAGAATCCGGGATGGTTATTGCAGCGAACCACCACGCTCACGGCCAACGGGATTCAAATTGGGACTGCGGGGACGGGAGAAGGCATGATGTCAATAGCCAAGCCCACGGGGTTGAGTTTCGTCAACTCGGGCGTGGAGATGATCTTCACCGGCAGCAATACAGTCGGCAACAATGCAGGTTACGCCTATATCTCGATGTATCGTGATGCGGGCAATCCTCCTCGCAATGCCTATGGAATCACCGCAACCAATTTCACTACAGCCGGCGCACGCTTGACCACCAGCGTCAATAATGGCACCAGTGGCGGTGAAATTATCACCAGCACCTCGCTGGCGAATGCCAATTTTGTTGGCAAACACACCATGGCACTTGTGCGCTTTGACGATAACACCCTCAAAGCCTATCTGGACGGCGTGGAAATCGGCAGCCGCACCACCACCGCGCCTTCCCTGACGCTCAGCAATATCGGCGTCGGGGCTAACTATTTCGGCGGATCCACCTATCTGCCACAAGGTACCCTCGTGGAGCGGGTGCGGGCGTTCGCGTTCCCGTCCGGCGGATTTAGCCCGAGTGACTTGTTAGTGCTGCCTGCCTCAGCCGTGGCCAGTGCCGACAAATCGTCGGTAGTGGCCTCGCCCACCATTCTCGCCAACAATGGCATCGCCACGGCGACGATTTGCGTGACGTTGAAGGACGCCGGCGGCAATTTGCTTGCCGGAAAATCCGTGACTCTAGCCTCCAGTCGCGGCTCCACCGACACGCTTGTGGCCTCCACCGTCACCACGAATATAGCCGGGGTGGCGACCTTCAGCGTGAAATCCGCCACCGCAGGTTTGGCGGTCTTCACCGCCGCGGACACCACCGATGGCGTGACGCTCAGCCAAACGGCCAGCGTGACATTTTCGGCGATGGCCGCTTCAACGACCACGCTGGCTCGCCATCCGGGCACCGGGACGGCAGCGTTTTATGGCGCACTGCTTAAGTTTGATGTGACCGTTAGCGGAGGGGCAGGCATTCCGAGCGGTAGCGTCATCCTGAAGGACGGCGGATCTAGCGGAATAACCCTTGGCAGCGCCTATCTCACAGGCGGCAGTTGCACCCTCACCACTCCCGCGCTAACAGTCGGCACCCACAGCAACATCGTCGCCATCTACAGCGGCAACAGCAGTTATGCCGCCGGTACCTCGAGTCCTTTATCCACTCAAGCCATCACCTTGTTGCCTCTGCCCTACCGCAACTGGGCGGGTGACTCCGCGCAGGGCCTCATCTCCGGGGTCAACGATGGACCGCTGGACGACCCCGATCACGACGGCATGACCAACCAACAGGAATTCGCCTTCGCCCTCAATCCAACTAACGGCTTATCGGTTAATCCGATCACGCAGCCGCTCGATCCGGCCAGTGGTAAATTTCAATACACCCGCCGCGCCGGCACCGGCCTTTCGTATCAGGTGCTCACTTCGAGCGATCTGGTCGTTTGGGTACCCGATGCGGGGGCCACCGAGGAAGCGGTAGTTACGAACGGTGTGGTCCAAACAGTGACGGTTCATCTGAGTGCCACGTCGCTCAACGGCAGTCTCTTCGTCCGCGTCAAAGCAGAGTGATATCGCTGAGGAACATGGAAGGGTGGTCCTTGAATGAGCTCCGAAGGCTCGCATCATGGTCGCTCCTTGCTCGTGACGCTAGTAAGATCGTCGCACCTAAGCGTCGTGCCACGTAATTGCGAGTAAACCGCGCTTGACGGCGCGGCCAGGATGACTGAGTTTGCGCGCGGAAAAATAGCACATTCCGCATTTGCCGCATGCACCTCGTCACCGCCAAAGTCCAACTCAGTCCCAATGTCACCCGCCTCGACCTCGAGGCTCACCGCATCGCGGAAATCCGCCAGCCCGGCCAATTCGTCATTGTCCGCCGCGGCAATGGTGCGGAACGCATCCCGCTAACCATCGCCGACGCCGATCCAGCCCGCGGCACCATTGCGCTAGTCATCCAGGCCGTCGGCAAATCCACCCGCGAGTTGGTCGCACTGGAAGTCGGCGATTCGATTCTCGATATTTCCGGTCCGCTCGGCCACCCCACCGAAATGATCCCCTCCGGCCGCGCCGTATGCGTTGGTGGCGGAGTGGGCACAGCGGTGGTTCATCCGATCGCCCATGGCTTGGCCCAACGTGGCGTGGAGGTTATCAGCATTATCGGTGGCCGTTCCCGTGAATGGGTTATTTTTGAAGAGGAATTGCAGCGTCTGGGCCAAGTGATCGTGTGTACCGACGACGGCAGCTACGGTCGCCAAGGGTTTGTGACCGACGCCACGCGCGAGGTGCTGGAAGCCGGCGGCGTGGATATCGTCTATGCGGTCGGCCCGGTGCCGATGATGCGGGCGGTGGCTAACTTGACCCGGCCGTACGGTGTGCATACCATCGTGTCGCTCAATCCGGTGATGGTGGATGGCACGGGCATGTGTGGCGGTTGCCGTGTGGACATTGGCGGCCAGACAAAATTTGCCTGCGTGGACGGTCCGGAATTCGATGGCCATCTGGTGGATTTCGACTTACTGGCCGAACGCCTCGGCACTTACCGTGAATTTGAACAACAAGCCAGCACGGCCTGCGAGGCCGGCAGTTGCCGCGTCGGCCTGACGCGTCCCGATCCATCCATACCCGTCTAACCGTGAACGACCCCATACTGCCGCTCAAGGAGCGCATGAAAATCGACCGGCAAAGCATGCCGGAACAAGATGCCGTCCAACGCAGCGGCAATTTCCTCGAAGTGAACCTCGGGTTCAGTGAAAAAATGGCTTTATTGGAGGCACAGAGATGCATCCAGTGCAAGGAACCCAAGTGTGTCCAAGGTTGCCCCGTGATGGTCAATATCCCGCGCTTCCTGGATTTTGTGGTGGCGGGCGACTTCGCCGGAGCTGCCCGCAGCTTGTTCGGCGACAACGCCTTGCCCACGGTCACCGGTCGGGTTTGCCCGCAGGAAACCCAGTGTGAGGCGCAATGTGTCCGCGGCGTCAGGGGAAAACCGGTGGCCATCGGTTACCTTGAGCGCTTCGTGGCAGATTGGACCCGGGCCAACCGCGATGTGGTCAAAATCGAACCCCACACCGCCACCGGCAAGAAAGTCGCCATCGTCGGCGGCGGCCCGGCGGGTCTGACGGCGGCTGGCGAATTGGTCAAGGCCGGGCATGAGGTCACGGTGTACGAAGCCCTGCACAAACCGGGCGGCGTGCTTGTTTATGGGATTCCGGAATTTCGCCTGCCCAAGCAAATTGTCGAGGAAGAGGTTGATCGCTTGGTGCAAGCCGGGGTGAAAATTGAAAATAACGTGGTGATTGGTC
>JBAXOP010000239.1:0-8663 GCA_037133195.1 Verrucomicrobiota bacterium
CCTCTTCGGGCTGTTCGTCCTTCTCCGGTGTCCGCTGGACCCACGGATCGCTCTTCGGTTCGCTCACTTGCAGCGAGGTGCTCGCCTCGCGCGGGGCTCCACCGTTGTCCATCACTGCCTTGACGGTGAGCGCTCCGCTGAATTGCGAGCGTTTGAGGAGCAATTTATCGGGGGCGATTTGCTTGATCACGGCACCGCCGGTGACCGTCCAAGTATAATGCATTTCGCCTGAGCCTGCGGTTTTCATCGCGGCGAGATTACTGATTTGCGGGACCACCTCGATGGCGTCGCGGCCGTTCCATTGCGCCGGTGCTTTCAGGGTGAATATCGGTTCGGGTATCGCTTCCTTGATCGTTACCGGTATATCCTTGGTCTTGACCCCGTCGGCATACACCGCCTTGAAGCGCAGGATATAGGATGTGTCGGCTTCCACACGTCCGGCGTTGATGGTATAGGTATTTTGATCCACTGCCACCACGGTTTCGCTGCTATCGCGCTTCACTATCCAATAGCTTTTCTGGGCTCCGCCGGCCTTGGCGGTTACGCTCACGCTTTTTCCTTCCTCCACCTTGATCGTGGCGGGCGAAACCGCAAACTCATTGCCCGCTTGCGGCAGGGTTCCGACGAGGGTTTGCAAAGGGTTCTGGTTCTGATAGCATAATTGGATCCAATCTGCCGAGCGGGTCACTTTCGAAATGCGCACTTCATCCACATCACAATCCGACTCCCAGTTGCGGTACCAATTGCCGATAAACATCCGGCATGGATTCTTGAAATCCATGGGTGCCTTGGCCGAGGCTGCCAGTTGGCCATTGATATATGCCTTCTGGGTACCATCCGGCGCGTAGGTATGCACTACGTGAATCCATTGGTTCAAAGCCACTGGGCCGGGGCATTCGACACCGCAACTGATATGCAACGGGCTTAGGACACCGATGAGTAATTTACTCCCACTACCTTCGTTGCCCCAGCAGACGAACCGGCTGCCCCAAGGACCTGGCAATTTGTTATCCTTGAACCATAGTTCGGTGGAGGACGGGCTGTTGCCGCTCGGGTAGTTCGTGATGGCCTCGCCGCCTATCACCCCGGGCCGCCCATAGACGAAATTCAGCGCCTTGCCGACCATGCCGGGGCACGACGTCGCACCCAGATTGGTAGGCGTAAGCGTGCCGACCTCATCTGTGGGTTGCTTGGGATCATTGAGGTGCATGACGCTGATAAATCCGTTGGACTCGTTGAAAACCGCCTTGCCATTGGATTCGCTTGCCGCTTCCGGCTTGCCCCAATGCAATTTGATGGCTTGGCGCGCGTTGCCCTTGATGAGCGGGATTCGCACCCACAGGCTGGCGTTGCCGGCGGTTGCGTCCCACTCCTCGATCTGATAGGCCAGCGGCTTGCCCGCCGCAGAGAAGCGGATGTCCCCGCCATCGGGCTTGGCTTGGGCAAAGTTAAATGTCCGCTGGTTCAGGCGAATGAGCACCGGAAAGTTCTCTTCCGATGCGCTTGCCGGCAAGTTGGCACCGTCCGGTGTGGTAAGTAGGTACAGCGGCCCCTCATGCTGCCAGCCCGGATACTGGGCGAAGCAATGAGGCGTGAAGCCGGCGAGCAAGCCGCCGGCTATTAGAAGTGCTGTGGGGTTCATGAATGGGTGGATGATGCGGTGATAAGCGCGAATAGAGTCGCCTGTTTTTGCCCATACGGCGGCCAGCGGGGATTCTTACAATAAAAAACGCGGGGTGTGGGCGGTGGGACGTTGAGTAACTGTCAAATGCTTACCGCAGAGGCGCGAAGGTCGCAAAGGGACGCGGAGCTAGACAGGATTTTTCTCGATATCTCATTCTCCTCTGCGCGCCTTTGCGGCCTTTGCGCCTTTGCGCAAGAAAACTCTTAATCGGGTTGCATGGATAGGCTGTTAGAAAGCCGCTGTCAAAGGAGCCAGGGTGTAAAGATTGCCTCGCGCAAAGGCGCAAAGACGCAAAGGAAGATGGGATTGATGATAAATTCGCAGATTCTCAATCCCTAAGTGTCGGCTCCGCACCGCAGCGGGCAAGCCCGCCCCCTCCCAGGCGGTGGCGAGCCACCGCACTCCAAGGCGCCGCGCCAAGAATTCTTGCGCGGCTCCTGCGCTTGACGGCAATTTCAAGGGAATAGAACTTGCTCGTCCCTGTGGCTCTTTTGAGGTAGAACACTGAGTTCTGTGCCTCTGGGAACCGGGCGGCGTTGCGCTTGACCTGCTCATTGCGCCTGCACTCGCACAAACAATTTGCCGCCGCTTGGCGCGGTGGTGACGTGGACGCCCCCCCTGGCGCGGTCATAACCGTAGCCTTGGCTCACGGTGGGAATGGTGAGCTGGCTGCTGCGGATTATTCTGGTGACCGTCTTGTTGCTCCCGGCATGCAATGAAAACGTCCCTGTCAGGAACACGGCAAGGATCAGGAGAAATGACGGGACGCGAATCAAGACGGGGGAGTTATGGCAAAACCAAGCTTGCGGGGGGGAAGCAAAATCTGTCACGATCTGCATTGACATCATCCATGCTGTCGCATCCATACCGGATTCTTTATCAATTTGGTTTTACAGGGAGAAGCGCCACGAGGCGGGCAAGGCGTTTGGATGTTGAGTGAGAAGTTGGCGAGCTTTGCCTGGAAAAGCAAAACTCCAGAACGGAACAAGGGGCAGCATACGGCGCGAATCATGCGAGTAGCGTGCTGCCGGAGTTCCCGGATGGGGCCAGCCATAGGGTGTTCGTAGCCGAGAAGCCGCATAAATTTCAAATTTTCAGATAGGCACGGCCTCCGCTATTGGTTGGCGCGTGGGTTCATTTTTGAAACAGAATTTTGAGTTTCTTGACCTCTGAGGCAGTAAGGTCGAAAAAACCGATGCCACAGATTTCGTTCGCCCGCTCATAAAAGCCGACCCGGTCGGCTCTCAAACAGCGCTGAGGCTGAACTCCATCGTTCAACACCGCGATGAAAGAGTTTCCATTCTGCACCAACTCAAAATCGCGGGTCTCATCGTGGCGGTCATTGGAAAACATTTCGGTGTTGGCCACAGGAAACCCGGTCGCCACTTCTACGGCCAAATAGGATGGCGGAATCTCCGTTTGCAGCTTCCGATTGTAGAGCGTCAGCGTGATCCCCAAAACCAGTTTGGATTGCTTCTCAATTGTCAACTCCATCAAGGAGGTCTTGAAGTTGCCAATTCTCCAGAGGTAGGGATCTGGCAGAATGCCTGTGTATGCTTGAAAACTAAAAGGCACGTAATCATCGACCACAAGTTGGCCGGCACGAAGTTCCTTTTTTCCCTGAATAATGAGCATCATGGTCTTTGTAAAGCGTGAATGATTGCAGGCAGTTGGCCAGCTTGCTTTGGAGCGCCGAAAATCAATTCCCAACCGCCAACCTTGACCATCTGGCCATACTGAATTCCTTGACCTGCTGCCGCTTGGACAGCCGATTGAAGACTTGTCAGTTGGGCCTTTGTTCCCATGGCACTGCCTGCCTTTCCAAGAGCATATTCAGCCATGTGCTTTGTTCCATTCCCGTGAACCCAGAACTTGCCTGCGTCCGTCGTCAGTTCAAATGACCGGGGTATTGTTGTTCCTTCCCAAACCGGTTGGGTCGCCTTGATTGAATCCCAAACCGTTCCCGTCTTTGCGGCAAGGGCGGAGCGCCCAAAATCGCTATTCTCCCCCAATGCCGAGCCACTCAGCGAAAAAAGCAGCGTCAGCAAAACGCAAAACAGTCTGGTCATGTGGTCATGTCGCTTGCCTCAATTTGATCCTCCTTCACCGTGAATGTTCCTAGCGATTTATAGGTAGAGTCAACAAACTCAACCTCATAGGCTTTTGAGGGGGATTCGTAAACCATCAGAATCACTCCTTTTGTGCCAACGGGAATCGAAGCTCCCGCCAGTGGTAATTTGAGAACAATCGTATCGTATTCTTGCATCATACTAATCTCCGGGAACGGCAGTTACAATTCTGACAACGCCATCGTTATTCCGAATCCACGTCACCTTGACGGGAATGGTCCGGCCATTTGCGCCCACAACTTCGATGAGTTGATTGAACTTCGTCCCGAACTCGGCAACTTCCTGTTGCACCGCTTTCGCGGCATCGAACGTTAGTTGCCCGGCCAGGTCGTCCGCGTTGGATCGTGTAAACCCGAGTGCTTCATCAAACCATTTGGCTTTGGCCCCTCCAATTGGATGTTCCGGGTTGAGAAGGTAGCGGGCCAATTTGTCATCTACACTTAGCTGAGTTCCCCCCTTTGCGGCAAGGAGTGTCCCCGTTCGTACTTCCACGTTGATCCCGGCCAACGCGGGCCGCCCCAACGACATCCCGGTCGCCAACAACTTGCTAATTTGGGCTACCTTGACCGCCCCGTTAAGTAAAAAGCCACCCGCTCCGACTGGCAGTACGATAGTCGCATAACCTGCCGCCAAATTTGGATCAGGAGAAGCACTCAAAGTCAGCGCCCTCACCGCCACATCAGGCATCAGACCCGGCTTCATGACGGGTTGTCCGGCGAGTTCCCCTTCCTCCCAGGATGCCACACGCATGGAGGAATTTCCTTGGTTTCGTATCAACTCCTCCGCCCGCTTGTAGTCATCCGGGCCGAATGGCTTGAATAAGCCAAAGTCACCGGCCTCTGGAAAGTAGGGTGCAAATTGGGATGGCGGAGCTATTGGCGATTTATTCACCTCTGAGACCATCATCAACAACCATTTCGCCCGTTGGATGTTGGCCTCTTCTTGGGTGTTTATCTGCCACATGCCCAGCAAGTCCACGCTGTTGATAGGATCGTTGTGGCAATACGCATACAGGTTGATTGATTCGCTTTCGCCGAGCGGTTCGCGGGATAGCCATTGGCCGGTTATAGGATCGAGGTAGCGCCTGCCGAAATAATAGAGGCCGGTTTCAGCATCGAAATACTTCGTCGCGTAGCGCCACGGATTGGCCTGGGCCATCGGGCCGGTGGCGTGGATCAACTCGCCGAAGGGACCGTAGGCGTATTCCGCCTGGAGGGTGCCGCTGCTGTCTGCCAGGGCCACAACATGCCCAGTCCCGTCATAGAGCGGATAGATGTCTGTGGTTGTGGTTCCTTTGGTTTCGCGGATGAGAAGAAGGCCGCCAGCCCCACCGGCACCGCCGCCGGCGATGTCGGGTCCCCAGACGTATTTGCGTTCCAGGGTGGTCAGGCCGCTGGTTAGCTGGTGGCGCTCATAAAGGAGGTCCCAGCCGTCCCAGACGAAGGTGATTTGTTTTTGCTCGGCAACGGCTCCGTTCTGATAGCGGATGATTTTCTTGCCAAAACGCCTGCCCTCGGCGTCGTACTCGAAGGAAATATCATAACCTTGGACGGCGGTGTTGTAGCCCTTGGTGCGGGCTCGGACGAGTTGGTTTTTAGCATCCCAGCCGTAGTCCCAGAGGGCGGAGGATTCGCGGTTGCCGGCGGCATCATAAGTAAAACTCTCGGCAATGGGCGGCACCCAAACGGCTCCAAACTGCTCGGCCTTGGCATCGGGACTGGCGTGGGAATTGTAATGGGGATCGGCGGGATTGCCCTCACCCGCGCCCGGAAGGACGGCGAGGGTGTGCCACGGGACCCAGCCGCCCGTGGAATCGGGTGGTGTGATGGCGTACGACGCTTCGCCGGTGAAACCTTGGATTTGTGTGTCGGCAGCGCCGTTCATCCCGACCCAGACATGGGCATCTGGATGGGCGAAAACTTTGAGGGTCTTGGTCTGGCTGTTGGTCCAGGCGAGAGTCCGGTTGAGGAGGTCGGTTGAGTTTGTTGACCCCTTGTCGGTCCTGCGGCCGATGCCGTCGAATTGATAGCTGAAGGTGCCGAGTGATGGATGCGCGGCGGACGTGAGCATGCCGTTGGTGTATTGATAGGCCCATTCGCCACCCGCCGTGGCGCACTTGAGGCGGCGGCCTTTGGTATCAAAGGCGCTGGCTTCGTCGTTGGCGGTGCCCTTGTAGTTGAAAGCGGGTGCTCCAGTGACATTGCTGGAGGCTGATAGAATTCGTCCCGCCGTGCCACGGTCCCATGATTGGGTCACCACGGGAGCGAAAGAGCCGCTGGCATTTCCCCACTGGAAGCCGGTGATGTTCCCTGCGTCGTCGCGCTGCGGGACGACCTTGAAGGCGCCGCTGGCGAGCGAGGAAATCTCGCCGGAGTCACTGTTGGGAGTCTTGCCGACGGAATGGATGATAGAGTTACCCCGGTATAGGATGAACCCGGTGTCGCGGCCGGAGCCATCGAGAGTTCTGGCGACCCTGTATCCGGCCAATGCGCCGGAGTTCCAGGTGGTTTGCTGGAGCCTGCCGTTTTGGTACGCCAGCGAGCGGGAGCCGGAGGCGTCGGTAATTCCATCCAAGCGCCCGGCGCGGTCATAACCGTAGCCTTGGCTAACGGCGGGAATGGTGAATGCGCCGGACGCGACGGTGGGCCAAGAGGCGGAGGTGAGGTCTTTTGCGCCGTCGTTGGAATAGCCGAAGGTGAGTTCTCCACCGCGAGCAAGCGTGATGGATTCGAGCAATCCGCCCGCGTAGCCATAATTTTCACCGGCTCCTGCGGCGTAGGATTTTCCGGTGGGGGCACCGGCGGCGTTGTAACTGAGCGAAGTATCAGAACCGACGGCGGGATGGAAGGTTTCCTGATAGCCGCTGCCGCTGACAGATAGCGTGTTGGTTTTTCCGATGACATCGCCACCACTGGTGACCGTCTTGTTGCTCCCGGCATGCGATGAAAACGTTCCTGTCAGGAACACGGCAAGGATCAAGAGAAATGACGGGACGCGAATCAAGACGGGGGAGTTATGGTAAAACCTGGCTTGCGGGGGAAGCGGAATCTGTCACGATCCGCGGCGACATCATTCATGCTGTCGCATCCATACCGGATTCTTTATCAATTTGGTTTTACAGGGAGAAGCGCCACGAGGCGGGCAAGGCGTTTGGATGTTGAGTGAGAAGTAGGCGACCTTTGCCCAGAAACAGGTGTAACCCCGGAACGGAACAAGGGCAACATACGGCGCGAATCATGCGAGTAGCGTGCTGCCGGGGGGTCCCGGACGGGTCCAGCGAAAGGGGGGGCGTAGCTGAGAAGCTGTATGGATTTCAAATTTTCAAATAAGTTGGCACAGCCTCCGCTATTGGTTGGCGCGTGGGTTCATTTCGATTAAAACAGCGGCTAAACGGGAGTTGCGGGAGTCGCCATGATGCTCATCCACGGAGTAAGGAGACCTATCCCTGATCCGGTTACCGTAATGGACCCTGTGAGTCCCTCTTCCAGCGCGTCAACGTCCCTACCATAACATGTAATTTTACTGACTATGAGGCCGAGTTCCCCAGCCGGTTGACGGAGCGGGATCTGATCAGGCGTTGTATGTTTTATCTCGCAAGCCTGAGAAAAGCAGGTCCCACAACGCACCGGCCCTGAGAAGACCCTCCCTGTGATTAGTGCCTCGTTTGTCGCGGTTTGTTCGACAGTATGTAATCCAAACTCGATTTTCATTGTCCGGCGGCTTTGAGGTAAACTTGAATTTGTGCGGGAGTCATGGGCGTCAAAGCTCTCGCTCTCACGGCTGCGTCCAATGCGGCTTTGTCAGCGATCATTGCTGGTGTCCTAATACCCATGGATTTTAGGATAGACCTCGATTGAGCTGCGGTGATCGTTTGGCTTCGTGCAGCAAATTGGGCGGGCAGAAGTTCCACAGCTACTTCTCGCTTACGGTGCTTCGGCCATTCATGAAGTTCTTTCGCCAGAATCTCACAGCAGACGATCACGCATTCATCGCAAATATAGGCTCCCGGTCCCGCAATGAGTTTGGAAACATTGGTGTGGTCTTTACCGCAAAACGAGCAGCGACAGGAAGTTCTTGGATTGTGGGGGACTCATTGTTTCTTCATGTCTTGCGTCTTGTCGTCTTGCGTCTTTTCCACATCCCGGAGGTAAGAAGTCTTGAACCCACCATCCCCGGTCGCGGCAATCTCATTGCGCCTGCACTCGCACTAACAATTTGCCGCCGCTTGGCGCGGTGGTGACGTGGACGGACACCGTTTGCACGTCGCCGTTGGTGGCGCTGACCGTCTGGCTGGCACTCGCGGCGGTGTCTTCCGTCCACGTTTTCAAGTCTGCGGAGGTCCACACCGTGTAGGCGAGGCCGGTGATGGCGGGGGTCGCGCGCCGGGTATAGCTGAACATCCCGGTGGCCTTGTCGAAAGGCACTTTGATCGGGTTGCACGACGCACTGCTGGTTGGATCCAGGCCGAAGGCGAATTCCGCCTGGTTGCTCATGCCGTCGCCGTCTGGATCACTGCCCGGCAAGACCTTGCTGCCGGTTAGGGCCGGATAGTTGCTGCCGATCCACGCCGCGAACGGGTCCGAGGCCCCCATATCATGCAGGGCGTAGCCGTTGAAGAGCATCTCGCTGTCGTATTTTCCGCCGTAATGGGGGGTGTTCTGTCTGGTGACCAGAATATTGGCGGTGGTGTCGGTGGCCTGCCAGGTAATGCTCAGCACTGTAGCAGCGTCGGAGGTGCCAGTCAGCGGCTTGGAGTCGCTACCCTCCACTGATATATTGCCGCCCCGCGGACTGCAAGTGATCCATTGCAGCCGATAGATGTGGCCGACGATCAGCCCGGGGATGGCGGC
>JBAXOP010000240.1:0-8586 GCA_037133195.1 Verrucomicrobiota bacterium
GGGTGTTCCAGGGGCAGGTGGCGTTTTCGACATGCACGGCGAAGGGATGATTGTCAGCGGGTTGAGGGTACGAGTAGTTGAAATAGTTGACCATTTCTTCAAGTCGCACGGCATCCAGCGGGACGCTGCGCCCCTCAACAATCATGCGCCGCGTGTTGGCGTAAGACGCGCTGTCCACGTCAATGCTGAAGGTTGACAGCGCCGCGTCGACGGGGCTTTGCCATGGATTGTCGATCAACTCGCCGTAGCGTTCCCGGTCCACCGGCGGCGGTTGCGGCCCGGGGGGCTGGAATCCGTGACCTTCGTCAGGCCTCGAGTCCCGCGCCAGCGCCTGGGGCGGCGGAGGAGGCGGCGCGGGATTGGGTCTTTCGAGGAGAGTCTGTGGCCGTTGGCTGTGCATCGGGGTGCATTGCGGTAAAACGATCGGACGGGGGGTGCCTTCGATGAGTTCCGGAGGCAGTTCGGTGGTGAGCAGGACGCCGCCGCGACGGCTGCGTTCGGCTGCCGATGGGTGGAATTTATCCCCGCAGGCGCAAAGCAGCAGGGACAACAGGCACAGGGTGGATAGATTCGTTTTCATGGTTGTGTGATTGGATTCGGAATCCCCCCTTGTTGGCACCAGAGCGGGAAAATGTGACATGAAAAAAGCCACGGCGAGCGGCCGTGGCTTTTTGGGGGTTAGAACCTGGTTCGTCTTATTTGTTAGTAATGCCGTAAACTTCCACTTCGATGTAATGGTTCATTTCGTTGGAGGTATTACCGTTGCTGTAGAGGCGGACGTAGCGGCCGCGGGTGGCCTTGCCATCGACGAGGAGGCCGAAGCGGGACTCCGCGTAGGGGTTGTCAGAGCCCACGCCGAACTTAGCGGAGTTATCATAATCGTTGTTATAGACGGTGGTGACGCCAGTTTTGAATTCCGGGTCGTCTGAGATCTGGACGATCACGTCATGATAGGCGCGTTTCTGGGAGTGGTAATGCCAGAGCCAGATAGCGTGGATGGCGGCGCTTTTTTCCAGATCGATTTGGACCCACTGGAGGCCGTCGAGCAATTCGACAAAATATCCCTCGCCGGCCTGTTTGTCGCCATCGGTGATAAGATCGAGCGAACCGATAATCGGGTTGTCGTCGCTGCTAGTGACTTTTTTCCCTTTGGAAAGTAGGACGGTGCCCTGAGGAACATAGAACACGGGAGCCTGTTCAGGGACATCGACGAGGTTGGGGACATTGATGGCCTTGGGAGTGCCCTCAATGAGTTCCGGCGGAAACTCGGTGAGCAAGGGAATGCCGCTGCCGTGGGAACGCTCCGCAAGCACTGATCCTGTCTGATGACTGGCGGGCGAATTTTTCCAGATCAGCCCCGCGGTGAGTGCCAGCGTGGCGGCCAAGCCGATGGACCAGGCGCGGCGCCACGACGGGCGTTTGGCGGTGGCGGTGGCGGGAAGAACGGTGATGCGAGGGGACTCGTTTTCCGCATCGAGCAAAGTGGCGAGACGGGTGAGGAACCCCTCATCGGCGTGACTGCCGGCACGGGCGTGTTCGCGCAGCAGGGAATCCATCAGGCGATCGTCGCCATCCAGCGGTGTGTCATGGAATTGGAGATGGGTTTTCATGGTTAGGCGGGGGTGAGAAGTTTGCGGTCTAGGCAGTTGCGCAAGGCGTGGCGGGCTCGCTCCAGGCGCTTGCGAAAGGTGGCGGTATCGATGCCGAGGGCGGTGGCGATTTTTTCGCCGGGTTCTTCTTGGTAATAAAACCGTTTCACGGCCTCACCCATGGCATCGGGCAGTTGCTTGAGGCACTCGTCGAGCGTGTCGAGCACCTCGGGATTGCCACTTTCGCGGTTGGCGTCCCATTGGGCAAAGCGATATTCCCAGGCCTCGAGGGTGGCGTCGTCGACATCGACTTCGCGGCAGTGGCGGCGCAGGTACTCTCGCCACTTGTTGCGGATGATGCCGCGCAGCCAGGCACCGAAGTCGCGGGTGACGTCGAAGCGGCCGAGATTGCGCCAAGCGGCGATGAAGGCGTCTTGGACGAGGTCGGCGGCGGTGGCTTCGTTGCGGGCCAGTGCGCGGGCATAGACGAGCAAGCTGCGGTGGTGATCGCGGGCCTGGGTGGCGAAGGCCTGGCGCTCGGCAGGGGCGATGGCCGGGGGTGGGGGATTCATGAGTGGGATAGGGTGGCATGCATTCATCACCCGTTGTTGGCACGAAACACAAGCCGCGTGACAGGAAATTTCATGAATCTCACCTGGCCTGTCATTAGCAAATTTCAAAGGGTGTTGGAGCATTCGCATCAATCAGCAGTGGCGGATCCTTTTCCGCTGGCATGAGGGCAGCGCGACCGATATTCAAATCACCGACTCCCATTGATCCACCGCCATGAAAAAGAACCCGGCACTCATTCCGTTGCTCAATTTTTTCGCCGAGACCCTGCGTGAGACGCTGGAGGAGTCCAGCTTGTCGCAGGCGGAGATTGCACGCCGCTGCGGCATCCCAGCGCCGCATCTCAGCCAGATGAAACAAGGCAAGCGGCGTTGCACGCCCGAATATGACTTGCGTTTGAGCTGTTTCTTTAGAATCACCCCAGGCTTGTGGATGAATCTCCAGCTCGATTACGAATTCATGCGGGCGGAGCGGGAAAAAGGCCCCGCGATCCGCAAGGAAGTCCGGCCCTGCCCCGCGTGAGCACCTTGATCGCCCCTTCTTATCATCCCCCATGGCCGCAAGAGCTCCACACCACGGCGGGCAAGCCCGCCCTAACCGCAAGGCGGTGACAAGTCACCGCACTCCGGGGCCACCCGGCCTAACAAATTTCTTGCGGGCCTGCCCGCACTTGGCCCGCGCGGTGCAGCCTTCGAGGTGGTCGTTGACCATGCCCATCGCCTGCATGAAAGCATAACAAGTGGTGGGGCCGACGTAGGCCCAGCCACGCTTGCGCAGGTCCTTGCTTAGAGCGAGCGACGCCGGGCTGCTGGACAAGGCAGCGAGCGCCGGTTTATCGAGATGGCAGGGGCGATCACTGGCTGCCGGTTCCCAGCGCCAGAGATATGCTGCCAGCGAACCGTACTCCTCCACCAACTCCAGCGCGCGGCGGGCATTGTTGAGCGTCGCCTCAATCTTGCCCCGATGCCGCACAATGCCAGCATCCCCTAACAATCGCTCCACATCACGCCCGCCCCAACTGGCGAGTTGATGGAAATCGAACCCGGCAAACGCCTGACGAAAATTTTCACGTTTCTTCAAAATAGTGAGCCAGCTTAGGCCGCTCTGGAAGCCTTCGAGGCAGAGTTTTTCGAACAAGCGGCAATCATCCGCGACGGGCCGGCCCCATTCGTCATCGTGATATTCCTGATAGATCGTCGGCTCCGCGCCCCACCAACAACGCCGGATGCGTCCGTTACCAGCGACGATGCCTTCGGGGAGGAGTGGGGGGTTGCTCATCAGGGCGGGAAAGTATCTGTGGAAAAGCGAATGTCCAGCCGCAAGGACGGGCGATTACCGGATTGTCCGCCGGGCCTGCTGCAGAGCCAAGCGGCCATCAAGGAGAGGTGGCCTCCGGCCGCCATGGCCCATGAGGTGAGCAATAATAGTGCCTAGCGGCTTGCCATTGCGCATTCCATGGGCTGTAGGGGGCAAGAGGCCCTCGCTCCGTGAAGCGCCAGCCCCTCTCCTTAGCCTTGACCGCTGGCTCCGCATCTGCCAGGTATGGCGCATGCCATCGTTGCCGACTAACCACTCGTGGCGCGACCGCCCGCCGAGATGACTTCTAGAGCCGCCAGCAAGGGGCCCGGCTCATACCGAACCAATTTTCATGAAACGATCCCAAAAGCGACTTCTCGCCCTTCTCGCCTCACTGCTGGCGGTACTGATTGTTTCCGCCTTGCTGTACATGGTGGGCATGGCCGAACTGGAGGGCAAGCCGCGCGGGTTCTGGCAAGCACTCGAATGGGCCGCCGAAACTCTGTCCACCACCGGCTATGGCGCCGATTCCTCGTGGAACCACCCATTGATGGTCTGCTTGGTGGTGCTGGTGCAATTTCTCGGGGTCTTCCTCGTGTTCCTCATCTTCCCGATATATCTGATTCCTTTCTTGGAGGAACGCTTTGAAACCCGCCTGCCGAGTGAGTGCTCCGAGGCCCACCATCATGTGTTGATCTATCGAAACGGTCCGGCGGTCGCCTCCCTGATCGAGGAACTTAAACTCGTTGCCGTCACGCCTATCATCATCGAGGAGGACGAGGTGGAGGCACGCCGGGTGCAAGAAGCCGGCCACCGGGTGGTTTACGGCAGCTTGGAAGGCAACGTGATGAGCCGGGTGGCGCTCACCAAGGCGCGAGCGCTGGTCCTCAATAGCAGTGATCATCGCAATGCAGCAGTCACTATCACCGCCCGCCAACTCGGTTTTACCGGCGATATTCTCGGCCTCATCGAAAACCCGCTACATCGCCAGCCGACGATTCTGGCCGGAGCCACTGCCGCCTACACGCCGCGGCACATGCTCGGGGCCGCCCTCGCGGCGCGTGCCAGTCGCAAGGTGAGCCCGAGCGTCGCCGGCGTGCAAAACCTAGGACACCGGTTACAAGTGAGTGAGGTGCGCATCACTCCCGGCAGTGCATTGGCTGGCCGCACCATCGCCGAGTGCCGGATTGGCCACGACACCGGGGTCACCGTCATCGGGCAATGGGTCAACGGGCGATTGAATGCAGCTCCCCGCTCCGATATGCGGCTGGAACCAGGCGGTATTCTCATTTTGGTGGGTAGCAACGAGAATATTGCACGCTTCACCGAGATTTGTATCGGTACCACGCCGCTCAAACGCCATGGTCCGTTCATTATCGCTGGTTATGGCGAAGTGGGCCGCAAGGTCGAACAATTGCTGCGCGATGCCGGCGAAGACGTTCGAATCATCTCGCAAGAATCCGCGCCTGGGGTGGATGTGGCTGGCAATGTGCTGGACCCCGAGTTGCTGGTTAGAGCCGGGGTAGAGGAAGCACAGGCGGTGATTTTAGCCCTCAGCGAGGATGCCACGACCTTATTTGCGACGGTCATTCTCAAAGACATGGCACCGCAGGTGCCGGTCATTGCGCGGGTCAACCGCCCGGAAAATGTCGAGCGCATCCACGCTGCGGGCGTCGATTTCGCCTTATCCATCAGTCAGGTGACCGGCCAGATCCTCGCCCGCAAACTCCTCGGGAAACGTACCGTGATGCTCGACCAAGCGTTGAAAGTGTCGATGGTCAAATCGCCTAAACTGGTGGGCGAGCATCCCGCCGGGTTGCGGATACGCGAGCGCACGGGTTGCTCGGTAGTGGCGGTGGAACGCGGCGCGGAGGTATTGGTGCGTTTTGAGCCCGGGTTTGCCTTCGCCGCCCGCGATCTCGTGTATATCTGCGGCAGCGAGGACGCTACCCGCAAATTCGCTGCAGAATTCCCCCCAGCCATAAAGAGCAGCCATAAAGAGCAGCCATAGGGAGCAGCTCAGAGGGAGCAGCTCAGAGGGAGCAGCTCAGAGGGAGCAGCTCAGAGGAACTTGCCCGGATTGAGAATGTGACTCGGATCGAGCGCGTGCTTGAGTGCGTGGTGGACGTCGAGAGCCACCTCGCCAAGAGCAGCGTTGATCCAGGGTTTTTTGGCTAGACCCACGCCGTGCTCGCCCGTGATGGCTCCGCCGTGGTCCAACACCCAGGCGAATAAACGGTCCAACGCACCATGAGCGGCCACTCGCACCGCCGGATCGGCGTAGTCGCCGACCATCAGGTTGGTGTGAATATTGCCGTCGCCAGCATGGCCGAAACAGGCGATTGGAATACCGGTTTCAGTTTCTAACAGTCTGGCAAATTCCACCAATTCGACCAGCATAGAGCGCGGGACGACGATATCCTCGTTGAGTTTTGTGAGTCCGGTATCGCGCAGGGCATAGGAAAACTCACGACGCAGCTGCCAGATACGTTCGCATGATACCTCGTCCGGGGCGCGGTCGATCATGGTGGCGCCAAGGGCGGCGAGCAGGGAGTGGAGTTCGTTGAGTTCGGCCTGGACGGCGGCGGGGCGGCCGTCGATTTCCACAATCAAATAGGCGTCGCCCGGTGGAAAGACTTCCGGGCCGAGGCGGCGGCGGGCGGCGGCGAGGGTGAAGGCGTCGGTGATTTCAAGCGCGGATGGCAGGTGGCCTGCGTTAAGGATCGCCTGCACGGCGGCGGCGGCGAGTGCAAAATCCGGGAAAATCGCTGCGAACATGCCACGGCAGGCGGGCCGCGGGATGAGGCGCAAGGTCGCCTCGGTGATGACCCCGAGCATCCCTTCGGAGCCGGTGAACAACCCGATGAGATCAAAGCCAGTCTTATTTTTGTGTAATCGGCCGCCGCTGCGTAGGAGTCGCCCGTCGGCCAGCACCACCTCCAAGCCCAACACATAGGCACGGGTCACGCCGTATTTCAGGCAACGTGGGCCACCAGCGTTGGTAGCGATGTTGCCACCGATCGAGCATTCCTTGAGTGACGCCGGATCAGGCGGATATTCCCAGCCGACCTCGCGGGCGGCCTCCTGCAAGGCGAGGGTGATGACACCGGGCTGGACCACGGCGACGCCATCTTGAGGATAAATTCCGAGAATGCGGTTCATTCGGGCGGTGGACAGGACGATGCCGCCTTGGATCGGCACGCAACCGCCGACGTAGCCGATGCCCGCACCCCGCGTGGTCACCGCCAAGCGCCGGGCATGGGCATAGGCCATCACCGCAGCCACTTCCGCCGTGTTTTCCGGAAACACCACCAAGTCCGGCATGTGTGAAGCCGACCACTTATCGCCGGCATGACTTGCCAATACCTCCGTGGCGGCCGAAACCTTATCCGCGCCGATGAGTTCGGCAAGCTGCGCGGCGATGGCGGTCATGCGTAGATTTTTTTGTAATACTCGTCGGCCATCCGGTCCGCATCAAAAAACGGTGCCACATCGTTCATGGAATTGAGCACCACCCGGTACCAATCAAGCGGTTTATCGTAATAAATGGGCAGGACTTGTTCATTGAGGATCCGGTAAATCTCGAGCATGTCGTAGCAGTCGCGCTCTTGTGGGCTGAGTTGGGGATCGGCTGGCGGCACAATGAAGGAATTTTGCCCGTTGCGTGCGAATTCACAGACCCAGCCATCGAAGGTTGACAGATTCACCGAGCCATTCATGGCGGCGGACATGCCGGAGGTGCCGGACGCCTCACGGGTGACCACCGGGTTATTGAGCCAGATGTCCGAGCCGTTTTTCAGCAGGCGAGACAAGCCCAGTTCGTAACCGACCAGCACGGTGGCATTGGGCAAGTCCTTGGTGATGTGGATGAGGTGATCGAAAGTATCGATGGCACCGCAGTCAAACGGATAGGGTTTACCGGCCCACAGAATTTGGATCGGACGCTCGGCATTGCCGATGAGTTCACGAAACATTCCGGTGTCGCGCACGATCAAATCAGGCCGTTTGTACCCGGCAAAGCGGCGAGCCCAGACGAGGGTGAGCACATCGGGGTCGAAGTGTTTGCCTGTTTGATCGGCCACCTGCTCGAAGAGTTCCACCTTGAGCTGGCGCTTGCGTTCGTGCAACGCGGTGAGGTCGCCGGCAAGGCGGGTGGTTTCGAGGGGTTTGTCGGCCCAATACTTCTTGTTCTGGGCATTGGTGACGTGGGAGATTTTGCAGATATTAGAATACTTACTCCACATTTGGCGTGCCACTTCGCCATGGAGTTTGGAAACACCGTTGGCGGAATGACTGAGGCGCAGCGCGGCGAGCGAGTGATTGAAGACCTCACCATCCAGACCAGTGATGGCGCGGATCTCCTCCTCCGGTACGTCACCGAAAAATGAGAAATCCCGCAATAACTTAAAATCATGTGTTTCGTTGCCCGCCTCCTCCGGGGTGTGGGTGGTGAACACGAAGCGGCGTTTGACCTCCTCTAACTTACGGAAGCGTTCATAGACGCGAAAAGCGGCGGACAGGCCGTGGGCTTCGTTGAGATGCCAGATATCGGGGTCGACGCCGAGTTCTTCCAACAGGCGCGCGCCGCCGGCCCCTAGGATGATATATTGGGCGATGCGCCGGAGGTAATCGTTGTCGTAGAGTCGGTGGGTCAGGGCCCGCGAGAGGGTGTCGTTTTCCTCGATATCGGTGCTGAGGAAAAACATAGGCACGGTGCCGAACTGCTCGCCGGGCAGAAACATTGCCTTGACCCACACCGGGTGGCCGTGGATCGGCACGGTGAAGCGGATTCCGGTGTCCCGGAGGAAGGTGTAGCTTTTTTTGCGGAATTGAATGGCCAGCTCGTGGTCTTCGCCGCGGGATTGGTCGTAATACCCGTAGGTCCAGAGGATGCCGATGCCGCACAGGTTTTGGCGAAGATCGGCGGCCGATCGCATGTGCGAACCCGCCAAAAATCCAAGTCCGCCAGAATATACTTTGAAACTCTGGCCAATGGCAAATTCACAGGAAAAATACACCACGCTCTTGGCGTACTGCGGCGCTATTTTATAGCTGTGGGCAAACGGTTTGGGTAAAAATGATTGATGCAAGCTTTCTGCAAGAGCCAGGGATTATTAGAGTATCTGTGGGA
>JBAXOP010000241.1:0-8537 GCA_037133195.1 Verrucomicrobiota bacterium
GCAATTTCCTGCAATTTCCTTGCATTCGTCGCAGCCTTCGCACAGATCTGCGGCGGTGACAATCGGCAAACTCATCGCAAGCTGCTTGGTGCCGGTATTACTGGCCAACGCCTGGCCCGCATCGGCTGCCGCGCTGCCCAGCGCGGCATTGCACGCAACGCTCGCCGCAGACGGCCGCACATTCAGTCTGACGGCACCGGGGCTGAGCGGATTCCAAGGCGGCTTTTCCGCCAGCATACGGACAGATGGCGGCGAGAAACACGTCCTCTCATCAGATGGCGGCGTGACGGATGGAGCGGTGCAACATTTCACGGAGGCGACGCCCTATGGCCGCGCCGAGATGAGCGCGGGGCGCTTGCATTTCTCCGAGGAACAAGTGGAGCTGTTGTTTCACTTTGGGCAGGTGCCCGGGGTGGCAGGGGTACTGGCGCAAGTTGGCATCCGCAATATCGGACAGAAACCAGTGGACCTTTATTCGATGATTCCGGCGGCATTGACCGGGCAATTGGACGGCCAACCGACGGACTGGCTGGTGAGCAATTTGCATCCCACCAACAGTTACTTTACCAAGCGAGTGGCGGACATCAACTCGCGCTTGCACGTCTGGGAATGCGGTAGCCTGTACCGACCCGATGGCTCCGGCCTTCTCTTCGGCCCTGTCGGCACGCCCATCGCCTACATCGACACTCGCATCGATACCGACGGCGACGGCAATGGCGCGGTAACTCTGGAAATAACGGTTCAGATGGGCGCGGTGCGGGTCGATCCGGGCGAAACTCGCTGGGGCCAGCAGGTGCTCTTATTGGCAGAACCCCCGCCTCAGGCGCTGGCACGCTGGGCCGATTGGGTCGGCAAAACTCACGCCGCCCGTAGCTCCTTGGGTGCCTTGTCCGGATGGAGCAGTTGGCATTACCTGGCTGGTGCGGTCAGCGGCAAGGAGGTGCTGGGCATCACCGATGCAGTGATGAAATCTCAAGGCAGCCTGCGCCCGGAGGTCATTCAAATTGACGCAGGCTACGAGGCCCCAGACGACCCACTCAAAACCAACGCCGATTTTCCTGAAGGCCTGGCGTTCTATGCCAAGCGCATCTCGGCAACCGGCGCGCGGCCCGGATTGCTCGTCCGCTTGCCCGCCCCACCCGGCGGCAAGGCGACATTAGTCGGGCCCGCGGATTGGGACGAACTCGCACGGCGCGTCGGCCAAGCCGTTCACCACGGGTTCAGCTACGTCAAAGTGGATTTTTACGGAGCGCTACCCAAACCCATGGGCGACCCCAAAAAAACGAGCTTAGAGGCGATGCGCGAGGGGTTTGCCAAGGTGCGCAAGGCGGCTGGCGAGGCGACCTATCTGCTCTTTTGCGATTACCAACCGGACCGGGCGACGGTCGGCTCGGTGGATGCGAGCAGCACCGGAGTGGCTGCGTTGCGGCCAGTCGTGCGTGCCGCGATGCCCGATGTGTTGCGCTCGTATCAACTCCACAAGCGCTGGTTCGCGGTGGACAATTGCAATTACTACATGGGCACCGATGTGGCCAATCTCAGTGAAATTGAGGGTGGCTGGCCGTTGGTACGCACCTGGATGAGCATGGTCGGTCTGTCTTGCGGCGCTGCCATCACCTCCGATCCCTGGCACTGGGAGAGCTTTAAACCGTTCTGGCGAAACGTCGAGGCCATGACCCCTCCGGCCCGCGAACGCACCGAAGTTCTGGACTTGGGGGTCAGTAGCGAGTGGCCGCGGCTCATCGGCCACGTGCAGCGCCCATGGGGCAAGGCGACCGTCGCCTTGCTGTGGAACCCTGGCAGCACCGAACGAGCCGTCACCCTCGATTTCGCAAAAGCCGGCCTTGACCCGAATCGCCGCTACGCCGTCTGGTCGTTCTGGGACAACCGCTATCTGGGCGTGGCCCAAGGTGCCTGGAGCACCCCGGCGCTTGCCCCTTCCGCCTCCCAGCACTTGCGATTCACCGATCTAGACAGCGAACCGGACGCTCCCGTGCTCATCGGCTCAAACTTGCATATCTACTGCGGGGCCGCTGAGACGAAACGCATCAGCAGCAGACGCGGCCAGTGGCAAATCGAATTGACCGATGCGGGTGCTCGCGACGGTGACCTCTTTGTCTATAGCCGCTTACCCTTGGTTCTCAAAGCGGCCAGCGGTTGCCTGGTCACCGGCGTCAGCCAGGCCGGCGAATATGTCTGGCGCATCAGTCTGGCCGAGCGCCAGCGCGGCGCCTTTCAACAAGTGGAACTTTATGTCTTGCTGCCAGCCTCCCGCCAACTTTGGTTCTGGCTCCTTATCGCCTTGGTCGTCGCCAGCCTCGCCTTCGCCGCCTCTCGCTATTTCACTAACCTCGACCTCCAACGCCAACTCGTCCTCGACCACGAACGTGCTCGCATCGCCCGCGATATGCATGACGAGGTCGGCAGCCAATTAGCACGCCTCTCGATGCTGGGCGAATTACTCGTCAGTGTCCCGGAGGGCAATCCCATACTCCGCCTGCGGGCTCAAACAATGACCCGCGGTGTGCGCCAAGCCGCTGGCGACCTGGAAAATATCATTTGGGCGGTCAATCCAAAAAATGACACACTCGACCAGTTGGCGTACCGAATTTACCAGTACGTAGAGGAATTTTTCGCAGACACGCCAGTGCATTGCCGGTTTGCGCCGATGCCGGCCCTACCTGCGTATGCAATGACGGCTGATGCGCGAGCGGCGGTGTTCAGTTCGGTGAAGGAGGCGCTAGCCAATGTCTTGCAACACGCATCGGCCACCTCCCTCGATATCTCCATGCGTGCCGAATTGGACACTTTCCAAGTACGCATCTCCGACAATGGCTGCGGTTTTAATCCCGCTCGCCCTGCCTCCTCTCCCGGCGGCAATGGCTCGATAAATATGCGCGAGCGCTTGGCTAAAATCGGCGGCTCCTGCCAAATTAGCAGCACTCCCGGCCAGGGCACCTGCGTGACGCTTCGCTGGCCGCTGGACAAGCCGCAGCGCATGGCTAACATACCCGCATCCGGCCATGACCATTCGCATCTCCATCGTTGAAGACGATCCGCAATTTCGGCAAATGCTCGAGGAGTACCTCGGCCAGGCAGAGGGATTTCTATGTGTGAGTGCCTACGGCGACCCGCGCGTGGCATTGCGTCACCTACCTAACGATAAGCCAGAGGTGGTTCTCATGGATTTGCAATTGCCGGGCATGACCGGCATCGACTGCGTTGCGGCCTTACGCCAGCAGGCGCCCGCGATCCGCGCGATCATGCTCACAGTTTTTGAGCAAGATGAGCAGGTATTTCAATCGTTGGCGGCAGGGGCCTACGGCTATCTGGTGAAACGGACGCCGCCGCCCATGATTCTGCAAGCCATCCGCGAAGTCCACGCAGGGGGGTCTCCCATGTCTGCGCACATCGCCCGCAAAGTCGTCGCCTCGTTCCACCAAGCCGCCGCCATCACCCTCTCGCCCCAGGAACGCGAGGTGCTCACCCTCCTCGCCCGCGGCGACACCTATTCCTACATCGCCCAGCAAATGGGCATCGCCGTTCACACGGTGCGTAATTATATCCGCCGCATCTACGATAAACTCCAGGTCCACAGCCGCACCGAGGCGGTCGCCAAATTCAGTGGCCACTGAAATCCGCAGCCTCACTAGGCAATTGACACCCCCACCACGCTACGCCAAACTACTCTCATGCAACGTTTTGCCAATAAAACAGCGGTGATCACCGGCGGTGGTCGCGGAATCGGACAGGAAATCGCACGCGCCCTCGCCGCCGAAGGTGCCAAAGTAGCCGTCGTCAGCCGCAGCGCGGCGAGCTGCGGTAAAGCCGCCGAAGAAATCAACACCGAGTATCCCGGCGCGGCGACCGCCTACGCGGTGGACGTGGCGGATCACGCCGCAGTGCAGGATTTGGCCAAACGCATCGGCGAAGACCTCGGCAGCGTCAATATCTTAGTCAATAATGCCGGTGTGACCCGCGACGGCTTGCTCATGCGAATGAAAGAGGAAGATTGGGATACAGTGCTCGACACCAACCTCAAAGGTGCCTTCAACACCGTCAAAGCTTTCATGCGTGTCCTGATGAAAGCCGAGGACCCTCGCATCATCAACATCGCCTCGGTCATCGGCCTCATCGGCAATGCCGGCCAAACGAATTACTCCGCTAGCAAGGCCGGCTTGATCGGCTTCACCAAGGCGGTGGCTCGCGAATTAGCCGGCCGCGCGGTCACTTGCAATGCCGTCGCTCCTGGGTTCATCACCACCGACATGACCGCCGAACTGCCCCAAGCGGTCCGCGATGCCGTGCTCCAAAAAATCCCACTCGGCTCCTTCGGCGACACCGCCGACATCGCCGCTATCGTCACGTTCCTAGCCTCCCCCGCCGCTCGCTATATCACCGGCCAGGTCATCGCCGTGGATGGCGGCATGACCATGTGAGGCGATTGTGGAAAAACTCGAAGGTAAAAACTGAAATTTGAAAGTTGAAAGTTCAAAGAGCACGGGCATGGAACTCATCTTATTGCGCCACGGCAAAGCTGAGGTGACCCACGCACAGGGCGACAGCGCCCGAGCACTTGTAGAGAAAGGGCGCCAGCAAGCACGTCGAGCGGGCATCTTGCTCAAAGCCGCCAACCTCACACCGGAGATTGTGCTCACCAGTCCTCTGGTACGAGCGGTGCAGACTGCCGAGGACTTCTGTCACGCCGCCGGGCTACCTGGCCCGGTGGTTCAGAATTGGCTGGCTTGCGGCTGTTTTCCGGAAACTGCGCTCGCTGAATTGACCACCTTTCACGATTTCAAACGTGTAGCCATCGTTGGCCATGAGCCGGACCTCTCGCGCCTCATCCAGTGGTGCCTCGGTGCATACGGCGTGGCGATCGAGATGAAAAAGGGTGCTCTGGCATGCCTGCGTCTCAACCCACCCAGCCGTTACGGCACCTTGCTCTATCTCTTCCCATCCAAACTGGCCAAGCAAGAGATAGAAGATCGCTAACACTCCTGTCACGCCCCGGCCTTTTTCTCCTCGCGCAAACCTCCGAGAAATAGCAGACAGGCAGCTACACAAATGCACGAGTCCGCTACGTTGAAGGCCGGCCACCAACCCCCACTGGCAGGCACCAACTTGTCATAATACGGCAACTTCACCGCGAGAAAATCCACCACATAGCCGGCTGATAGACGGCTCCAAAATGACTCGCCGAGGTGCTCGTGAAGCAGAAAACCCTGCACCAACCGATCCGTTAAATTGCCGAAAATCCCGCATAACAGCAACGCCACCGCTATTTTGGATAGAATATGCTGGAACGCGCCCTTGAGCCAGAACAGGCGGATCATCACCAGCGCCAGCAACGGCATGAACAAAAATACGACCGGTGCCCACGCCGAGCCATTGCCAAAGCCAAAGGCCACGCCCTGGTTGTGGATGCGCACCAGATGGAACACGTCGGGGATGATCTGGATGACCCGTTCCTGGTCCGACCACGGCGGCGGGAAATGCGCTACCGTTAGAAACTTGGTCGCCTGATCGAGGAGATAAAGCGGGAGAGTGAGGCAGAGTAGAAGGCGGGGGAAGGGCATGGGGGAGAGTTGTCAGATGTCGGGAACAAGACACAAGTCTTGTGTCTTCCGTCTTTATTTCATCACTTCCGCGCAGCGCTCGCAGAGGCCAGCGGGAAGCAGTGGTTCGAGTTTGCGGCAGCGCGGGCAGAGGGCGTGATCTGTCTTGCGGGCAGTGGCTCCCAGCGTCTCGCCCATGGTCGCAGTCATCCCGGCTATGATGAAAAACTCGGTGGCAAATTCACGCTCATTGAGCAGTGGCAACAGCCCCGCATCTTCTGCCGGAATGGTTAGGGTGATGTCGGCCTCGTTGTTGCGGGTGAATTCCTTAGCCTGGATGCGTGCCTCAATGGCAGTTTGGATGACGTACTTGATTTCAAATAGGCGGGCCGCTTGTTGGGAGGCCGCGCCCGGCGCAAACGCAGGGTTGGGCGTAGGAAAATCTTGTTCGTGGACCGTGCCGGTGGTGAAGGCGGCGTGCTCCCATGCCTCGTCGGCGGTGAAGGCGAGGATCGGCGCAAGCAGGCGCGCCACCGTGGTGAAAATCTCGTGCATCGCCGACTGCGAGGCGCGGCGGCGCGGCGAATCCGGCGCGTCGCAATACATGCGGTCCTTGGTGGCATCGATGTAGATGGCGGATAGATCGGTGGTGCAATATTGGTTGAGCGCGTTGAAGACTTTGCGGAATTCGTACGCTTGATAGGCTTTGAGACACTCGGCAGTCACCTCGTGAAGACGTTCGAGAATCCAACGGTCCAGCAGCGTATACTCAGGGTGGGCAAGAGGCCCACTTTCCTTGAAGCCATCGAGATTTCCTAGCAAAATACGCAAGGTGTTGCGCAAGCGGCGGTAGGGCTCGGCGACTTGTTTGAAGAGGTCTTCGCTGAATGGCACCTCGTTTTGCCAATCGACGCTACTGACCCACAGGCGGACGATGTCGGCACCGTATTGGTTATAGAAATGGGCGGCATCGATGGGTTTACCGGCTTTTTCGGCCTCTGACTTAGAGAGTTTTTTCTTATCCTTATCGACCACAAAGCCGTGGGTCATAACCGTTTTGTAAGGGGCGATGCCGCGATAGGCGGTGCTGAGCATGAGCGAACTTTGAAACCAGCCGCGGTGTTGATCGGTCGCTTCGAGGTATAGGTCGCAGGGAACGTGCAGTTGCGGATGCTTGTCTAACACCGCAACGTGCGAGCATCCGGAGTCGATCCACACGTCTAACGTGTCGTGGCATTTTTTGACGCCCGCGGGCAGGCCGAGGCGCTCGGCGAGTTCGGCGTCGCTATGTTCGAACCAGAAATTGGTGCCCTCGGTTTCCACCAGATCGGCCACCTTGTGAGCCAACTCGGCGGACAGGATGGCAGCGCCGCTGGGATCGAAAAACACCGGCAGCGGCACCCCCCAGGTGCGCTGGCGCGAGATACACCAATCCGGGCGGCTTTCCACCGTACTATGGATCCGGTTGCGGCCCCAAGCCGGCAACCACTCGACGGCATCAATTTGTGCCAACGCCTTGCCGCGTAATGTTTCCAGTGAGATAAAGAATTGCTCGACGGCGCGGAAAATAACCGGCGTTTTGGAGCGCCAGCAATGCGGATAGGAATGGCGGATGGTCTCCTGGCCTAGCAAATTGGCGCGTTCAGATAGGATCTCGATGATGCGGGCGTTGGCTTTGAAGACATGCACACCGACGAGTTCGGCGACGCCAACTTCAGCGGTGAATTTACCTTCGTTATCCACCGGCGAGAGCACGCCGAGGCTGTTTTGCTGGCCGGCCACATAGTCGTCGGCACCGTGGCCAGGGGCGATGTGTACCGCGCCGGTGCCGGTATCGGTGGTGACGAATGTGGCCAGGATCACCTTTGAAACGCGGTCGAGAAACGGGTGTTGCGCCTCGAGACCTTCGAGTTCGTGGCCTTTGAGCGCCGCCAGGTTCTCCGTTAGAACAAAACCAGTCTTGGCGGAGAAATCCGCGACGAGATCGCGCAAAACGATGAGGGTCTCGGCGCGGTCGTCTTTTTCAAAGCGGCCGACGGTGTACGTGAATTCCGGATGAAGGGCGATGCCGAGGTTGGCTGGCAGCGTCCACGGGGTGGTCGTCCAAATGACCATCGAGGCACCTTGCAGGGCGGTTGGATAGGGACTCGCCGGCTGAAGCCGGCACTCCGTCAGAGGGAACCGCACATAGACGGCGGGACTGTCCTTATCTTGATACTCGATTTCGGCCTCGGCGAGGGCGGTTTGCGCACCGTACGACCATTGGACGGGTTTCTTGGATTGATAGATGGTGCCGTTTTCCACCAATTTGGCGAAAACGCGCAGGATGCTCGCCTCGTAGCCGGGATTCATGGTTAGATACGGGTTTTCCCAATCGCCGAAAACCCCAAGGCGGCGGAACGACGCACGCTGAATCGCAATGAATTTCTGCGCAAACTCACTGCATCGACGGCGGATCTCACCCGGCTCCAGACCCGCGGTTTCCTTCACCACTTTAAACTCGATGGGCAGCCCGTGGCAGTCCCAGCCTGGAATGAACGGCGCGGTGAAACCTGCCATGGTCTTGGATTTGACCACCAAATCCTTGAGCACCTTGTTAAGCGCGGTGCCCATGTGTACGTCGCCGTTGGCAAACGGCGGCCCATCGTGCAGAATGAACTCCGGGGCGTTGTGAGCGCGGCGCCGGGCAATTATTTTTTCGTACAAACCCTCGGTTTCCCAGCGCGCGAGGCGTTTGGGCTCGTTTTCCACCAGGTCTCCCCGCATCGGGAAGGTCGTCTGTGGCAGGGTCAGGGTGTCTTTGTAATTCGGGGCGGCGCTCATGACGGGGCGCGCACGCTAGCAAGCCCCAGCCACCCGGTCAACCACCGGAAAAACGGTTTCTCCCGCCGTTTCAGCGGTATTCCACCACCTGTGTGCGCTCGAAGCGGCTCTTGGGCACCAACGCGTACTTGTCCTCGGCGCTGCGGTAGCCCAGCG
>JBAXOP010000242.1:0-8532 GCA_037133195.1 Verrucomicrobiota bacterium
G
The DNA here is from genome assembly GCA_037133195.1 of Verrucomicrobiota bacterium. Lineage (GTDB taxonomy): Bacteria > Verrucomicrobiota > Verrucomicrobiia > Verrucomicrobiales > Akkermansiaceae > Luteolibacter. Next base: position 2 of record JBAXOP010000242.1, read on the forward strand.
CAAGCGCCCATGAGATGCGAATAGAACGTGCGCCAAGCGCCGACGCATTCTCTCCCCATGGTCCTCCGGGCAGGATGCCCGGACCACGTGGCGCGGGCATCTTGCCCGCCGCATGTACCAGCCAAGTGAGTCGGGTTAAGGAAGCGTTGAAGAAGAGGAAAGGGACTTTGGCAAATCCCATTCCGCAGTTTCCGCAAGTCAGACGGAGATTGCATTCCGGCGCAACCCGCGCGAAGTTGCGGCGTGACGCAGATGGATCCAAGATCGAGCCGCCATTTTGCCGCCAGTTGTGGCGGGTGGGTGGCTTGCGCCCTGATCTTGGCCGTGAGTGGTTGCTCTCCGCAGTACGCCACGGTGAGCCACATCAACAGCCCTACCGCGACGGCCTCCGGCGATATGAGCGAGACATTTGGCTACCGCCGCTGGATTTCCAAAACGATCGAACCGGACGTGATCATCATTGGTATCCATGGCTTCTGTGGTGCCTCCATCGATTACGCCAACCTCGGCAAGCACTTGCTCATCCATCAACCGCGCAGCGGGTTGTACGCCTACGAAGTGCGCGGCCAAGGCAGTGACCCGATCCTCGCGCGGCGCGGCGATATCGGCGACCCCAAGGACTGGTATCGCGACCTGTTTGCCTTCACGCAATTGGTGCGCGAACGCCATCCAAACACCAAAATCGTCTGGTATGGCGAGAGTATGGGTGGGCTCATTGCCGCCAACGCGTTGCGCCATTCGCCAGCGGGCGACCAACCCTGCGATGCGCTGGTTCTATCGTCGCCAGTGGTGCGCTTCCGCGACGATATTCCGGCCTGGAAAATCCAGTTGCTGCATTTGGCGGCTGAAACGTTTCCGCTGGCACGCATTTCGCTCGAAACATTGTCCGGCGGACAGGATGTGCCTATGACCCAATCCACCAAGCACGCCAGCCAGGCAGAGACCAATTCCTACAACATCAAGCTCCACACGCTGCGGTTGCTGGGCACTTTGGGCCGCCACATCGAGAGCATGAACGACTGCGCCGCCGCCTTGCGGGTACCTGTGCTGATCCTCCATGGCGGCAATGATTACTTTAATAGCGACGCCGACGTGCGCGGGTTTGTGTCGTGCGTCGCCCCGGGGGCCGCCAAAACATATCGGAATTACCCGCAGGCCTACCACCTGCTGATGTACGACACTCAAAGGGAGCGAATATTTCGCGACGTCGAGCACTGGCTCAACCGACTGCGCTAGCGGGCGCGGTGCTTCAGGTGCAAAAATTTATTTCGAATAAAAAATCACCGATTCCGCTTGACGTGGCGGATCTGACAGGCATTCTCCGTGCCCCGCAACACTGAACTTTCCCCGTAACCATGTCCCGTATTTGTAGCATTAGAGGTACCCGCGTCCGCTCAGGCGGCAGAATCCATCGGTCTGGTTTGGCCAAGAAAAAGGGCGGTATCGGCCGTCACGTCACCAAGGTGGTCAAGCGCACTGTCTCGCCGAACCTACAAGTTAAGCGCATTTGGGTGCCCGAACTCGATAAGTACGTGCGCATCAAGCTAAGTTGCCGTGCCCTCAAAACCATCAATAAAAATGGTGCTTTCGTGACCCTTAAAAAGGCCGGCATCATCTGATGACCCGGCTGGTTTCACAGGTATTTCATGAAAATTCTCGTTGCCTATTCAGGGGGGCTCGACACCTCTGTCCTGCTCAAGTGGCTCAAGGAAAAGTACTCCGCTCAGATTATCGCATATTGCGCCGACGTCGGCCAGGCCGATGAATTAGATGGTCTCGAAGCCAAGGCGCTGAGCACCGGGGCCTCGAAGTATTTCCTCGGCGATTTGAAGGAGGAATTTGCCCGCGACTATATCTTTCCGATGCTCCAGGCGAACGCGATTTACGAGGGTCGCTACTTGCTAGGCACCTCGATCGCCCGTCCTTGCATCACCAAAGGGATGCTCGATGTGGCGCTGGCTGAAGGGGCTGATGCCATCGCCCACGGTGCCACCGGCAAGGGCAATGACCAGGTCCGCTTCGAATTGTCCGCCGCCTCGCTCGCCCCGCAAATCAAGTGCATCGCCCCTTGGCGCGATGCCTCATTCCGAGCCCAATTTCCCGGCCGGGCCGAAATGATCGCTTACGCCGAGGCCAACGCCATCCCGATCAAGGCGTCGATGAAAAAACCTTATTCGATGGACCGCAATCTGTTGCACATTTCCTTCGAAGCCGGCATGTTGGAAGATCCGTGGTACGATGCCACCACACCAGCGGACAAGGATATGTATGTTCTTTCCACCTCGCCGGAAGCAGCCCCGGACGAGCCCCAATACGTGCAAATCCTCTTCGCCAAGGGCGACGCCATCGGCCTCCAGACCGACGGCCTCGCCGCGCTCATCACCCGACTCGGTGATTTCCAGGTGCTCGGCGAACGCGATGGCTACACACTGCTTTCACCTTACGGAATCATGCGTGTGCTCAATGCGCTGGGTGGCCAGCACGGCGTCGGTCGCATCGATATCGTCGAAAACCGCTTCGTCGGTATGAAAAGCCGCGGTGTTTATGAAACGCCCGGCGGCACAATTTTGTTAGCGGCGCACCGCGACCTTGAAGCGCTCACGGTGGACCGCGAGGCGATGCACATTCGCGACACTCTCATCCCGAAATACGCCCAGCTCGTCTATAACGGGTTCTGGTTTGCGCCGGAGCGCGAGGCCATTCAGGCACTCGTCAGCCACACCCAACACACCGTCTCCGGCGAAGTGCGCGTCAAGCTCTACAAGGGCAACGTCATGAACGCGGGTCGCCGCTCGCCACACAGCCTCTACTCGGAAGCCATTGCCACCATGGAAGGCGGCCAGGAAGCCGCCTACAATCAGGATGATGCCACGGGTTTCATCGCCCTCAATGCGCTGCGCCTCAAGGCTAGCGCCAGACAGCGGAAGTAGCAAGAGCGGCTCAGACTTGCAGGCTCGGAAATTGTCAGAAATTGTCAGGCTTGACGCCCCGCCCCGTCATCGCGGAAACTCCCGCATGGCATGGCGCATCGAACAGGCAGTCATTCGGGGCGAAATCGACAATACCGTCGAGGGACGCACCACTGGCCGCATTTGGCTGGCGGGCTGCGACGTGCCTCTGCAACTCTCGCTCAATGGCGACTGCTGGCGCGATCTGGCCGGTACTCGCTTGCACTTTGAAAACCCTGCGCCGCAACCCGTCCCGGAAACCGCAGGCTTGGCCGTGGTCCAGACCGGCGTGATTGGCGATATGACTGCATCGCGCAAAACCAAGCTTCCGTGGGGCGGCGACGAGCAATCGCCAGCGCGCCACCGCGGGCTGCAGGACGTTACTTTCGAGTGGCGCAACACTCTCTATCTCGAATGGTTTAGCGAATTCAACGGCCGCGTGGTCATCGAGGCGTCCACTTTTACGTTGCGCATCTCGGCACATAAGTGGGAACTTGACGAAGACGCCGAAGCTGCCCAGAAACTCGCCAACTTGAATGCCATGCGCGATTTTATGACGCTCGTCATCCAGCGCCGCGACGAGGATGCTCCCGGCGCGGAATCCGCCGCCGAACTCGATGAATTCGCCTGGGAAGAACGCCTCAAGGAAAGCGACCGCCTCACCGATGCCTATCAAGAAGTGCTCGAAAAATACCTCGACGATGATGACAGCGAGCGCAAGGAAGCCTTCGTCATGGGCTGGGATGGCTTGCTCGACGCCTTGGCCGAACGCGATGAGGCCACGGGTCATGGCATTTTGGATGACGACGACGATGAAGAAGCCGACCTGCAATTAGGCGACGTCACCGAGGAGGATTTGGATCACGAGTTTGGGCAATTCGGTGAGGCCGCTGCCATCCCCTTTGATGATGGCCATACCCACCCTCTGCAGGCCAGCGCTCAAGCTCTGGCCTGCCAAGCGATGGACTTGGTGGAAAATGCCGACGGCCCCGGCTCTCCCTCGTACCTGCTCATCACTAACCTCCTCCAAGTCAGTGGTAAACTCGCCAGCGCCCTCAACGACTACGGCAGCAGCTACCAACCGGAACATGGCTTCGTGCTCGCCCTGCTCAAACGTTGCCTCAATTGGCTCAACGATGCTTTGGGCGCTTGTCAGGTGTTGCATGAGTCCTCCAGCGACCCGGTTAAACGCGCCGCTCTGAAAAAATTGCAGGCCGCCGCTTTCCAAGTCCGTGACCAAATTGTGGAACTCCGCCGTAATTTCAAGAAAACTTAATCATTGCGCTTTTCCGCGCAGATGGTACTAGGTCTCTGCGCCTATGAAATCAATCTTACTAATTACCGCAGTTGCTGTTGCCTCTCTGCTCAGCTCATGTAACACGATCATCGGCTGTGGCCGCGATTTGCGCATGATGGGCGATGGTATGGAAAAAACCGCCAACAAAGTGCACGGCAGCTCAAGCAACAGCGATACCTCCGGCGCTCCGGTCTATTGAGCTTGGCTGTTGCTCAGGGCTCAGAAATCAGGGCTCAGGCTTGGTCGATTATTTTCTCGGTTTTGGCGTCGATAATGGCGAAGCGCTCGCGGTTGCGGGTGGGCTCGGAGCGGAAGATGAGGCGGCCGGAATGCGAGCGTTCTAGTTCGACGAGGAGTTTGGCGTCCTCGCTTTTGAAGCGGTTGAGCACATCGCTGTTTACCACGATGATGATGTCGCCGAGCGTGTCGCGATGCTTTTGGATGACCGTGTTGAGGCGGCGCTGAATTTCCACCGACATGGTCATCGGCGTCTTGACGCGGGCGCGGCCCTGGCAATACGGGCAGGGTTCATACATCGAGTCGCGCAGCGATTCGTTGAGCCGCTGGCGCGTCATTTCCATCAGTCCCACCGGCGAGATTTGCAGCGCCTGGGTCTTGGCCTTGTCCTTTTTAAGACGGTCGCGCATCGTTTTGTACACCGTCTGCTGATCCTTGCGGTGGCGCATGTCGATGAAGTCAACCACCACCAAGCCGCCTATGTTGCGCAGGCGCAATTGGCGGGCCACCTCTTGGGCGGCTTCGACGTTGGTTTCCAGAATCATCCGGTCCACATCCTTGGAGCCGCGGTTGCGGCCGGTGTTCACGTCGATGGAGATAAGTGCTTCGGTTTCATCAATGACGATGTAGCCGCCGCAAGGCAACCACACTTGGCGCGAGAACGCCTCATCGATTTGTTTCTGGATATTGACCCGCTCAAATATCGGTTGGGTGGCGGAGGGCAGATAGTGGACGCGGCGTTTGGCTCGGCGGGAAATTTTGCCGGCTATCTCGCGGATGATCTCGGTGGTGGCGGCATCATCACAGATAATCTGGTCGATCTCGTCTGTTAGGAAATCGCGGGCAGTGCGCTCTATCAAATTAGGTTCCTGGAAGATGCAGGCGGGGGTGGGGGAGTTGACGCGGCATTCCTCGATTTGGTCCCACTGTTCGAGGAGCATGGCGAGGTCCCTGACGAAGTGACGGGCGCGGGTGCCTTGGGCGACGGTGCGCATGATGATACCCATGCCCTCGGGAACCGAGAGTTTTTGGACGATTTTGCGCAAACGCTGGCGCTCGGCGGGATCCTCAATTTTCCGGGAAATACCGAATTGTTCGGTATAGGGCATGAGCACCAAATAACGGCCGGCCAGCGAAATGTTGGTCGTTACCCGCGGCCCCTTGGTGCCAATCGGGCCTTTGGATACTTGGATGACAATCTCCGATCCCACCGGATAGATGTCCGGTATGTCCTTGGAGGTGACTTTTTTCTGCTGCCGCTTGGGATTGGTCTCGCGTTGGATCTCTTCCAGTCCGGCATCCAGCGCGGCGGGGATGGCATCCCAAAAATGTAGGAAGGCATTTTTGTCCAAACCTATATCTACGAACATGGCTTTGAGGCCGGGCTCGATATTTTTGACGCGGCCCTTGAAGATACCGCCGACGATGTTCTGGTCGCCTTCGCGTTCGACGGTGTATTCTTCCAGGACTCCATCTTCGAGGAGGGCGACGCGGCGTTCGAGTTTTTCGACGTTGACGATAATGCTGTTGCCACGTGAGGGATCGGGCTTGCCGATGCCTAGGAGGCGTTTGATACGTTGAATCATGGTTGGTATTATGTTAGAGTGTTTAATGGGAGTGGGTCGGTTAGGGTTCGGAGACAGGTTGGGCGCGAGGGATGACGGTGCCATCCGCATCGACTTCGGGAGTGATGACTGGAGAGGGAATGAGCGGCGCGGCGGTTGCGGGCGGTGTGGGAGTAACGAGGTTTTCGACTTCCTCGCCGGTTTCTCCGCTGGCTTCGGCCTCCTCGCTGCCGGGGCTCGCTAGCGGGTCATCTTTGGGGATAACGATTTCCTCGATGCGGTTGGTGTTGCCGAGCACCGCAATCTGGGGTTTGAGTGGCAGCTTGATGCCGTCGTCCTGCGCGAAAAGCCCACGCAAAATCAGATTGGCTAACGGTCCGCATACCTTGCCTCCCGAACCACCGTTTTGCACCAGCACACACACGGCGTACTTCGGCTTGTCGTAGGGGCCAAAGCAAATAACCCATGAATTATTGGATTTTTTCCCGTCATCGATCGTTTGGGCGGTACCGGTTTTTCCGGCGAGTTCGATGCCGGGAATTTTCACGCGTGAGGCGGTGCCGCCGGGATTGTTGACGGCCATCCACATGCCGTGGCGGAGGAGTTCGAAATCGGCGGGTTTGACCCCCGAAGCTATCAGATCCACCTTCAGCACCGGTTTATCCTCAATGACCCTGTGGCCGTCGGCGGCCGTTGCGGATTTAACAATTCTAGGCTTATAGTACTTACCGCCATTAGCGATGCAAGCGGCCATGGCGCAGAGTTGCAGCGGGGTTGCCATGGCATCGGCCTGGCCGATGGCTAGCATGGCGGTGATAGCCGGAGTCATTGAAGCCAAGGGATTGGCGGCCCGCCAGGCCGGGCTGCCGGGGAGAATGCCGGGGCTTTCGTCTGGCAGCTCGATGCCGGTGGGTTGGCCGAGGCCGACCAATTGGAAGCCGGTGACCATGGCTTTCCAACCGATGGTATTGGCGAGTTTCATGAAATAGGGATTGCACGATTGTTGGATCGCCTTGGGCAGGGTGAGCGAGCCGTGGCTGCCGCGGTGTTGGTTCCAAATCCAGCAACCGATTTTGATGTTACCAAACAAGATATAGCCATCGCAGGAAAACCCCCTGTTAGCCATACCTTCGAGGGCACCGGAGATAGCGGTGGGTGGTTTGAAGGTCGATCCGGGGGTGAAGGGCTTGATGGCTCGGTTGGAAAATGGATCCATTTTTTGGTTATCCAGATAGCCTTTCCAACGGGCACTGGAGATGGAGGGAATGAAATCGTTGGGATTGTAATCGGGAATGGCCGCCATGGCGATGACCTCGCCCGTGTTTACGTCCATCACTACCGCAGCGGCGCGTCCGGCGCGGCGGATGACGTTTTCGACATGGAGTTGGGCACGGGCGTCGATGGCTAGGGTGAGCTTGGCACCGATGCCCGGCTTGGTGTAGTCGATCATGCGGATGACGTGGCCTTTCTCATCCTTGAGAAGCTTTTTTTGGCCCTCCGGACCGCGCAGGATCTTGTCCATGCTTTGCTCGATGCCCGCGATCCCCTTGGCGTCGCCGATGTAGTGATCGTATTTCTTTTTTTTATCATCCTCGGGGATATCCGCCGGTTCCCATGGTTTGATGTAGCCTAGGATGTGACTTGCGAGTGCGCCGTAGGGGTACTGGCGCAGCGGCCGGGTGCTCAGATAGACGCCGGGTAACTCTAAATTGTGCTCGGCACAACGCGCGAACTCATCATAGGTCAGGTCGGTGCGGTAACTAAAGGGCACCAGCCCGCGGTGCGTTAGATAGTGGGTGCGCAACGCCCCTGAGTTATAGTTCTTGGCCAGTCCGAGCTGATCGAAGCGTTTGATGGTCCAGTTATTGACAATTTGAACGATGTCCTTTTCCTCTTCCACCCGCTCCAATCCGTCTTTCTTGGAGAGGCGTTTGAGCGCGGGATCGGCGGCGTGTTGTAGCCGATAGGCCTTGTGGATTTCTTCGAGGTTGAAGGAAATCTCGTAGTTGCGCAGGTTGCGGGCCAGCAGGATTCCGTTGCGATCGGTGATTTCGCCGCGGATGCCCGGTTCGCGCACGCTCACCGTGCTGTTGCCTGGCACCATTTGCAGAAACTCATCGCGGCGTTCAATCTGGAAATCATACAAGCGGGTAAGCAACACCCCGAAGCCCGTCAGCACGAGTGCCGTGAGCAGGTAGAGGCGGATGCGGTAGCTCGGTTCCATGGTGTTAGAAATGGCGCCGGCGTTTTTTGGCGGCCTCTGGATTGATGGAGTGAGAGCACCAACTGGCGATGCCGAAGAGCAGCCAAAAGATGAGCGGGGAGAACAGCATGGTCAGCAACGAGGTGTAGGCCATTTGCAGGGCGGTGGCCTTGGCGAAAATAAAGTTACCGCGCACGAAGGTGATGATGAGGTATTCGGCGGCCAGATAGAGCAAGATCGCGATGCCGGAGAGCAGCGCGGAGAAATACCACTTGCCTTGC
>JBAXOP010000243.1:0-8498 GCA_037133195.1 Verrucomicrobiota bacterium
GGCTGTAGCTGTGGTATTTTTGGCCGAGGGCGACGATTTCAGACAAGATGCCGGAGGTTTGGCGGGTTACACCGGCTAGGGTCTGGAGGGTTACCAGGTTATTTTCGAGGCGTTGCGTCAAAGCCGTCACGTGTGCGGCATCACTGTCCCGGGCAGCCTGCAGCGTGGCGTGCAGATGCTTGTCATACGTTTCGATATAGCGAACTATTCGGGACTCGGACACGCGCAGCGCGTCACTTGGGAAGCACCGATCCAACTCACTGAGGATGCGCACTTCGAGTGCCATCCGGCCCTCCTCGCCAAGGCGTTTCTCCTTGATAAGTGCCGGTATCTCCCTGTCCATCACATCGGGCGAACCAAAGAGCCTGCGCCGCACTGCCGTCAAACTGCGGATGGTCAGCCAGTCCCACAATGACTTGCGTACCTTCAGATGCTCCGGCTCAATCAAGAACAGGCAGCCATGCGACGCAGGGGGGGCGTCGCCCAGTTGTGCTCGCGCCGCAGTGACCACCGGATCGAGCAATTTTACGAGATCGAGCGCCGGCGAGCGCAGCGTGTCGTCGATGCGAATCCCGCCGAGCGGGTTGGCTACTAGCGCGCGCTCCTTGAGGTGGCTTTCGCTGCTCACTCGCTTGTCACAACTATCGAGCAATGCGGCCCAATCGCGTTGCAGCGCGGCGACGCTTTGGTCTGAGGCAAACCAGTTTTCGAGTTGTTTGAGCGCCTTTTTACTAGTTTCGGCGGCGGCGGCGGATGCGACCTCAACGACGTGTTTCTGCAAGTCGCTGTGGACATGGGCGAAGGCGGTCTTGACATCAAGAGTGGCGAGTTTTTGCATGGCAGCGAGCCGCGCCTGAGTATCGCTGAGTTCGGCGGCGAGTTCCTGCTGACGGGTCTTGAGGGGATCGGTGGACTTCGCGGAACAATGCACCTGGATCTCGGTGCCAAGGTTGCTGCCCATTAGCAACGCGTCGCCCATGAACTCCTGCAGGTAGTCACTGCTGTTGAGGTAATCCGTCAGATCCTTCAAAAACAAGGCAAACGAGGCCTCCGGGTGCTCGCTCCAAGCCGCCGGCATCACGCTGGTCTTGCCATCGCCCGCGCCCGGGCCGCTTGCTTCGTCTGGCCCGCCGTCGTGTGCTGGGGCTAGATCTGTGGCCTCATCTGCTGCTAGAACCGGTATGTTGGCCCGTCGCATCGCCGCGGAGGCCGAGTTGAGCAGGTCGATCGGATAGATTTTGAGTCGGCCGTCCTGCTGGGCTCGGCGCAGAGGTGCGCTCATCACGAGCGATTCGAAGGCGCGGATCACCTCGCCGGGCGAGCGGCTCTCCAAACTTGGCCGCAGCGAGCCATCGGGGTCGAGGTCGCGCTTATTGGTATCAATGTTGACCACGATGAAGATGCGGCTGAATAGATCCAATAAATCGTTAAATTCCACGAACACCTGCTCCAAAAACAGGTTATCGGTTTTGACGACAAACACGGCGCATGCGGCACTGTTGCGGAACTCGCGGGTCATCAGGTCGTAACCGAACTTCATGCGGGTGTAGAGCCCGGGGGTGTCCACCAGCACCGTCAGTGAGTCTTTCAAATTGCGAGCGGGCACGGCCACATCGACGCGGCGGATGGCCTCGGGGTAGTGGACGCCGGGGTCGAAGGTTTCGCCCATGTCTTCCACCTCACGCAAGCGCTCGGCCAATATCTGGTGGCTGTGCTGGATCAGGGACAGCAACGCGGCATTGTCGTCGAGATGGAGCTTTTCGCCGTTGTAGCGGGACGCAACATAGCTGCATGGGTCGCCATGTTTCACGTGCACCAGACACGGATAGGCGGGCAGCGAGGTCACCTCACTGACGTAAGCAGCGCTAATGGCGTTCATCAGGGTGGATTTGCCACTTTTAAGGGGGCCGAAAATAATCAGATAGGCCTGTTGTTGTTCCACTTTGTTGAGCAGGCTCTCCAGGCGCAGAAGCACGTCGGCAAAGCCCGCCATGGGCCGCCGCAGCACCTCGGTATCGCCCGCGCCTTGGCAGGTGGCGCGGGCCATCTCCAATGCCGCGGCGAAGGGCTTGAGGATGCCGGCGTAGGCTTGGCAGAATTCGTAGATATCGGTTTTAATGGACGCGAGGGGAGCAGGGGTATTCATGGGCGGATCGAAGAGATATGATATAACAGAAGAGAGTATTCACGCAGTGGCGACGGGTGTCAATCTCGGACCGCTGTGGTTTTCCGAATCCCTCCCCTAACCTTGGCTTGACCCGGCTTGGCCAGCACGGATATGTCTCAAAATTAAGGATTTCCAAGTGAGGTGGATTGTGGTTGAATCGGGATATGACCTTCGCAAGCAAGATTACCTTGTCGCGTTTGTTGCTGGTGCCGGTGTTCGCCGTGCTGGCTATTTACTATGGTCACAGCGTGGCCGACAAGGCTCCGGTCGAGTGGCTGCGCTGGTGGGCGCTGGTCGTTTTTGTGACAGCGGCGGCCAGCGACGGGCTGGACGGATGGATCGCGCGGCGCTTCAACCAGCGCTCGCGCTTCGGAGCCATCATCGACCCCATCGCCGACAAATCCCTGCTTTTAACAGCGATCATCACCCTCACCCTGGTGGACTGGGGACCGGACCACTGGCATCTGCCGTTGTGGTTCACCGCATTGGTGATCGTGCGCGATTGCATCATTTTGGGCGGCATCAACGTGTTGCATTTTACCGGCCACAAAGTGCACATCGCCCCCCAATGGAGCGGCAAAGTGTGTACCGTGGCGCAAATGGTGGCTATCGGCTGGATCATGCTCAAAGTGGTGCCGTTCTCACCGATCTATCCGTGCATCCTCGCCTCTGTCTGCACTGTGTGGTCCGGCGTGGATTACGTCCGCGAGGGGTTGCGCATCCTCCACGAAGGTGGACAGGCCGATACCTGACGTAGCGCCTGCTTGTGCCGCAGGAAAATGAAAATTCCAGACACAGCGGGGCTTGAGGATCGTTTTACATGGCCGGGATTGACTTCTGGCCGGATCCTTTCGCGCCCCGCGGAAATCTCCGGCCAGTGGCTGACAGCCCGCATTTTGTCACCCATGCAACCTCAGATCACACGCCTCCAACCGGTTTTCCTCATCAGCGCGAGCTTGCTCGCCACCGCCTTCGCATTGGATCCCGTGGCACACGCTCCGCTCAGCGCCGCTGCTACCGATGCCGCCGTGACCATGCTCACCACCAAGATTTTGGAAAGCTCGCAATTTGCCCACCAACAACTCAACGCCGAGTTGGCTGGCAAGTTTCTCGACCGATACCTTGATACGCTCGACGGTGCCCACATGCTCTTCCTGCAAGAGGACGTTGATGCCTTCGCGCAGCAGCGCACGGATCTGGCCGATGCCACCCGCTCCCATGGCAACTCCAGCCTTGCCCACCTGGTTTTCAAACGTTTCCTCGAACGGCTCGACCAGCGCGTCGCGTTCATCGAAAAATCATTAGATAGTGGGCCAATGGATTTCACGGCAGACGAGACATTTCGCTTTGATCGCAAGGAGGCCGCTCGCCCGGCGGATTTGGCCGCCGCTCAAGCGATCTGGCAGCAACAGTTGCGCTATGACTATCTGCAAGAAAAACTCGCCGGTAAAAAACCACCCGCTATCGTCAAAACCCTCAGCCACCGCGCCACCCGCAGTGCCGAGACAATGCACAAAATGGATGACAAGGCGGTGCTCGAAATCTATCTGGAGGCCCTCGCCCAAGTCTATGATCCGCACTCCGATTATATGGGCCCACAACAACTCAAAAGCTTTGAAACCGCCATGAAGCTCTCCCTCATCGGCATCGGCGCCTCGCTGCGAACGTTCGATGGATACTGCAAAATCATGGAGTTGGTTCCAGGAGGGCCCGCCGCTCGCTGCGGCCAACTAAAAATAGGCGACCGCATCGTGGGGGTGGCCCAGAAAGAAGGCGACGAATTCACCGATCTGGTGGACCTGCCATTGCCCCAAATCGTCGAACTTATCCGCGGCAAAAAGGACACCCAGGTTTTCCTCAACCTCATCCCCGCCAATGCCAGCGACGATAGTTTGCGCAAAACCATCACCCTCGTGCGCGAGGAAATTAAACTCGAGGACCAACAGGCTAAAGCCCAAATCATCGACTTGCCCGCCACCGCTCATACAACCCAACGCATCGGCGTGATCGACTTGCCTAGCTTCTACGCCGGCGAGGCCACTGCCTCCTCCCCTGCCACTTCCTGCTGCGCCGATGTCGCCAGTATTCTAACAAAATTAAAGGAGCAAGACGTCACCGGCATCATCCTCGACCTGCGGCGCAATGGCGGCGGTTCGCTCAAGGAAGCCATTGATCTAACCGGCCTGTTTATTCCCTCCGGCCCGGTGGTACAAACGCGCAACCTGGAAGGCCGCGTGGAAGTGGGCCGGGATGAAGATGACAAGGTCGCATACGATGGCCCGCTGCTGGTTCTAACCAGCCGTTTAAGTGCATCGGCCTCTGAGATTGTTGCCGGGGCGTTGCAGGATTACGGCCGCGCTCTCATCGTAGGCGATACCGCCACATTCGGGAAAGGCACCGTGCAAACCATTGTGCCGCTGGCCAAGGTGATGCAAAATGAAGGACTTACCCCCGATTCCGACCCCGGCGCTTTAAAAGTGACCATCAGTAAGTTCTACCGCCCCAGCGGCAAGTCCACCCAACTCGAGGGCGTCAAGGCCGATATCGTCATCCCTTCCATCACCGACGTACCGGAAATCGGCGAGTCGGATTTGCTCAACCCATTGCCGTGGGACACCCTGCCGGCCGCTACTTTCAAGGGAGCCGACCGAGTGCAAGCGAGCCTCGCCACCCTACGCGAGCACTCGGAAAAGCGAGTGGCCAAGGACCCGGACTTTGCCGAATTAAAAACAGACATCGAACGGTTCCGCAAAATGCGTGTCGATAAATCCGTCTCACTCAATGAGAACCGCCGCCTGAAGGAAAAGACCGAGCTTAAGGCCCGTCTGGCCACCGCCAAAAAAAATCGCCTCGCCCGCGCCGTCACACCGCCACTAGCCTATCAAGTTACGCTCAAGGATATGGGGCGTCCCGGCCCCGGAGATCCGGTCAAACCCAAGCCCGCGCTCATCGACCCGGATGCCGATGCCGACGCTCCGGACGAACCCGCCGCCCCACCCGCTGAGGACATCATCCTCCGCGAGGCCCAAGCCATTCTTGTTGACTACGCCGGGCTGCTCCACGATTCTCCCGAAGTGTCCCAACGCTAATCCGCAGCTCCCTAGCGGCCAATTTCACATTACTTTGAAACCACCATTCATTGTGACCATGTGCCTGGCTTTGAACGCGGCACTATTGACGGGTTGTGTTGGGATTGTGCCGGTGCCGCCGCGTTCTTCCGAGGTGCTCGAAGGCCGAAAACTCGTACGCAGCGACGTCAGGTTCATCGTCCCCGGCGTGACCACACGGATTGATGTGCTGCGCCACTTGGGCTCCGCCTCTCGCATTTGTGACCGTCCACCCGCGATTACCTACTTCTGGAAAACCCCTGGCTGGAGAGCCTATTGGTGGGCTTTCGCCCCATACAGTGGTGAGGCCAACGAATTCCCCTTCGGTGAAAGGCATGCATTCTTCGTGGCTTTCGATGACAGGGACGTCGTGCTGCAATCGGCATTCGTTAGTCCATGGCGGCGCGGTTCACTCGACGAGCAATTGGAGCAATGGGCGACGAGCGTGCGCTCAAAAACCCGAAAATAGTTAGAAAACAGCGGTGTAAGCTCAGCTATCGGATACCGACTCTTGCGCGACATGGCGCGGGTTGCCTTTGACGAGGTCGGGGCCACTGGGTTGATTGACCATGCCGGTAACGCCCCAATCCTGCGAGTGTTTGCCATACTCGGTGTGAAAGACGCGCAAGTTGGCATTGGCGATAAACTCAGGATGCTCAACGAGCACGTCATACGGCCCGGCGCGACTGAAGATTTTGGTCATGATAGGCACCAGATCGAGGACGAAAAGGGTGCCGAAAATCACGAGAAACTGGAACAAACCGGCGATCCATTTTTGCGGTTGCTCGGCCTTTTCGGCGAGGTCGGCATCGGGAGCGGGCAGGAAGATTACGCGGTAGAGGCCGATGGTTTCCTCCATCGGATCGAGCACGCCGTTCATTTTGCGTTCGATGCGCTGGATATGCGGCAAGTAGCGCTCTTCATGGCGTTTGGTATTACTGGCGTGGGTGGCTTCCAGCGCGGCTGTCTGATTGGCGAGGCGGGTGAGTTGCAACGGATGGGCGGTTTCCACGGCGGCGATGTCGGCCTGGAGCTTGGCTAGGCGCTCTTTGCGGATGCGCTCTTTTTCCAGGCCCTCTTCGATGAATGCGTCGCGCTTGCCAACCAATGCGTCAAGATAGGCGTTGCGATCCTCGAGACGGGCGGCGGCGAGTTGTTTGTCGCCGGCGAGCAAACCTTCTTGCTGGAGGGTGAGTGCCGAATCCAGCCGCCGCAACTCGGTATTGACCGCCTTGTCGCGTGCCATCATGTCCTTGGTGCGCGGGCCGGAACCGGCCTTTTTCGGCTCAGGATAAAATTCATTCGGCAGACCGTTGCTTTCCCGGGCAATGGCCTCGACGAGTCGGTTATGTAAATCCTGTTTTTCCTCGAGTTTCGACTTGGTTTTGGCCAAAGTTTCCTTTTGGGCCTCGATGCTGGCGAGCACATTGCGGGTTTCGCCACTCGCCGGTGCCACAAAGTCTGGCTCTCCTGCACGCCTCCGTTCGTCCTCCACCCGCTTGTCCGCGTATTCTTCCGGATTGAGAATGGCAGTCTCCAAGGCGGGTAACTGGCCGACTAATGCGTCATGCTGGCTCGTGTAGCTGGCCACCAATTGTTTGCGCGAGGCGGCCTCATCATCCCGGATTTTTTGCAATTCCTCGGCTAATTCGGCACGCTTGCCGGCTTCTTCCTCGCGGAGGGTGTTGAGTTTGCCCTGTAACTCGGTTTGCAGGCGGTAAGTGATGGCTGGGCGGTATTGATCCAGGCAAAATGGAAAACTGATCGCCACACTGACCACCGCCGAAAGCGCAAAACGAAACAATACCTGCATGCAGCGCCGCCACCATGGCTGGAACGGTCGGTAGGTCGCCAGCAAAATCCGGTCCGTATTCATGATGACGAACGACCACGCCACCGCAATTGCCAGCACCGATACCCACGGCGGACTCGCAAAACGACTTTTCGCATAGAAGATCATCCCGAGAAACGACATCACCGTCGGTATCAGCACCGTGCTGCCAAGTACTGCAATGCGCTCCCGTTCGCTCGGCGGGCAATGCCTCAGCGTTTCCCAGCGGGCCCCGGCCATCCAATAGAGCGGCCGCATCCAGCGGTCCCAGCGCGCGGGTTGATAGGTCGTTGTCTCGGGTTCGGTGGGGAACGGTTGCTGCATCGGACGCAAATCGTAGCTACCTTTCGCCGCCACACCAGTGGAATATCAATCTTTCTTTCCCTTGTCGAAAATAACCTCTCTGAAATTAAATAATTCCGATTTTTGGGAAAAACGGGTTGTGGCTTAGTTGCTCGCCGACTGTGGTGAGCGGGCCGTGGCCGGGGCACAGTACGGTGGCGGCGGGCAGGCTGAGGATTTGCTCGCGATTGCTGCGCAGCGCATCGATATAAGACACGCCGCCACCACCCATTGAACCGGCAAACACCGCATCACCGACAAGCGCCACCAGCCGATCTAGCCCGGTGATGACATAAGTGATGCCGCCGCGCGAGTGCCCCCAGGTGAGGCGTGTGGCGATGCGCAGCGTACCACAGTAAAAGTGCCGACCTGCCGTAAACCCCTCTGCTCCAGCGAGCGATTCGCGATCGCCGACGTAGGCCGGTGCCCCGGTGTGTTGCTGGAGACGGGCGAGGTCCAGAACATGATCGGCGTGAGTGTGGGTCACCAGGATATGCTTGAGGGTAAGCTTTGATTGCGTAAGAAAATCCAGCAACGGGCGGCAGTCCGCGCCAGTGTCAACCGCGAGGGCCTCACCGCTGGTGGCATCGAAAACGAGGTAGCTGTTGACGGTCATGTCCCGGTACGGGGTGGTGAAACAGACCAGTCCGGGGAGGTCAACGGGTTGCGGGTACCATGCCTGGTGGCCAAGTGCCGCAAGTGCCTCGGCACCGAGGTGCAGCACCGGAGCGATGGCGCGGGCGCTTACCTCATCAAAGGTGCCATCACGCAAGCTGGCGACAGCGGCGGCCGTCACGCCTGCAGCGGCGGCGATATCGGTCTCGCTGAGTTGGAGGCCACGCATGGCCTTGCCAACAATATCTGCAAAGGTGTCTTCAAGCGGAATGTGTGCCATCGGTGGGGGGTATGGGTGGGTGGTGGTGGCAGGCCATCCACCGGTTCGCCGGGCAGGATAGCCCCCAATTCAAATATGCACAATTTTTTTACTTCCCAAGTGGCGGGTCATCGCCTACGTTGCGCGTCCCCCCATGAAATGGTGGTCGTAGCTCAG
>JBAXOP010000244.1:0-8497 GCA_037133195.1 Verrucomicrobiota bacterium
ACTCAAGGGCGTCTGCCTCCATCACGACCTCGGCTGCCTGGGATCGGCCGTGCACCGCCGCGGCCTTGAACGCCAACTCGAAATCCTCAAGGCGATGGGCTGCAACGCCGTGCGTACCAGCCACAACCCACCAACCCCAGAGTTATTAGACCTATGTGACCGCATGGGCCTGTTGGTCATGGACGAGATTTTCGACGAATGGATCATCCCGAAAAGTGGGATAAAGTTTGGCTACAAGCGGTTTTTTGACGACTGGAGCGAGCGTGATTTGGTTAGTCTAATCCGGCGCGACCGCAACCATCCGAGCGTGATTCTGTGGAGCATCGGCAATGAGATCAAGGAACAGGCCGCGGCCCATGGCGGGGCGATGGCCCGGCGCTTGGCCGACATCTGCCACCGCGAGGACCCGACCCGCTTGGTCACTTCCGGAGTCAACAAGATGGGCTCTGCAGTTACTAACGGATTCACCAAGGCGCTGGATGTGGTGGGCATGAATTACTTCACCGATCAATACGAGAAACAGAAAGGCCAGTTGCTGGTGGCCTCGGAAACCTCGTCGGCGCTCAGCTCCCGCGGTGAATACGGGCTGGGAATCAAGCCCGACGGCAAGGTAAAAATCAACATGCGTCCTAACAACCAGTGTGTATCCTACGATCTGGACCGGCCCGGCTGGGGGTTGACCGCCGAGGGCAGCCTGCTGGCGGTTAGGAATGCGCCGTGGGTGGCGGGGGAATTCGTTTGGACCGGTTTTGACTATATCGGCGAGCCGACGCCCTACGACTGGCCGTCGCGCAGTTCCTATTTTGGGATTGTCGATCTGGCAGGTTTTCCCAAGGATCGTTACTATCTCTATCAAAGCCAGTGGAGCGACAAGCCGGTGGTGCACCTATTGCCGCACTGGAATTGGCCGGGTTTTGAAGGCAAGGAAATCCCGGTGTGGTGCTTCACCAACGCGGACTCGGTCGAGTTATTTCTCAACGGCCAATCGCTAGGCACAAAAGATTTCAAGGATAGCAAGAGTCTGCACCTGGAATGGAAGGTACCTTACGCCGCTGGCACGCTCAAAGCCGTCGGTAAAAAAGGCGATAAGACCCTCATTGAGGAAGTGCACACTGCCGGCGAACCCGCCAAGCTGATTGTTAGCCCGGATCGCAAACAGATCAGCGCGGACGGTGAGGACCTGACGTACGTCGAGGTGCGCGTGGTGGACAAGGATGGCAACCTCTGCCCGAATGCCGCCAACCTGATAGGCTTTGAGCTTGCGGGGCCCGGAACCATTGCCGGCGTGGACAACGGCGACGCGGCCAGCCACGAACCGTTCCAAGCCAAGCAGCGCAAGGCGTTCCACGGCTTATGCCTGGCGGTCATCAAGGCCGCACGCACGCCGGGTGAGATCCGCCTCAAGGCCTCGGCGCCGGGCCTCCAGTCCGAACCGGTAGTCATCACTACCGCGACGCCGACCACCACCGCCAGTGCGCCGCCTCAATAGCGGCTGACCGATTGAGTTACATACCACCCCATTTTAACCAATCACCTGCGGCCACTCGGTGTGGAACATATGGCCGCGGGGAGCGTCGTTGCGCTCATAGGTGTGGGCACCGAAGAAATCCCGCTGGGCTTGCAGCAGGTTGGCGGGCAACACGGCGCTACGATAGCTGTCGTAGTAACCGAGTGAGGCGCTAAAAGCGGGTACCGGGATGCCGCTGAGGGTGGCGAGGGCGACGACTTCGCGCCACGCCTGCTGGCTGCGGTTAAGCAAGTCCTTGAAGAATGGGTCGAGCATCAGGTTACCCAGTGAGGGGTTGGAGCTGTAGGCGCTGCTGATGTGATTGAGGAAACGGGCACGGATGATGCAACCGCCGCGCCAGATGGCGGCGATTTTTGCCAGGTCGAGGTTCCAGCCTTTTTCGGCGCTCATGGTGGTGATGAGGTCGAGGCCTTGGGCGTAGGAGATGATTTTGGAGGCGTAGAGGGCGGCGTGGACTTGTTGGACAAGGGCGGCCTTATCGGCGCTGATGGTAGGGGGTGGGCCTTGGAGTTGGGTGCTAGCGGCTAGGCGTTGGTCCTTCATGGATGAGAGGATGCGGGCTTCGACGGCGGCGTTGATAGTGGAGACGACCACGGCATGGTCCACGGCGCTCATGAGGGTCCATTTGCCGGTGCCTTTTTGGCCAGCGGTATCAAGGATTTTTTCGACGATGGGGGTGGCGGTCAGCGGGTCGGTTTGGCGGAAAATTTCCGCGGTGATCTGGATCAGATAGCTTTCCAACTCGCCCTGGTTCCAAGTGGTGAAGACGTTGGCGAGATCGGCGGAGCTGAAGCCGGCGGCCTTAAAGATATTGTAAGCCTCGCAGATGAGTTGCATATCGCCGTACTCAATTCCGTTGTGGATCATTTTGACGAAGTGGCCGGCTCCGCCCGGTCCGATGTGAAAGACGCAGGGTTGGCCATCGACCTTAGCGGCGATGGCCTCGAAGATCGGTTGCATCACCTGCCAGGTAGAGGCCGGGCCGCCGGGCATGATGGAGGGGCCTTTACGGGCACCTTCCTCGCCGCCGGACACCCCGGTGCCGATGAAGCGCAAGCCGAGCCCGCGCAACCATTGGTCACGCCTCTCGGTATCGGTGTAGAGGGAATTGCCACCGTCGATGATGATGTCGTCGGGCGCGAGCAACGGAATGAGAGCTTCGATGAGAGCATCGACCGGGGCACCGGCCTTGACCATAAGCATGATTTTGCGGGGCGAGGCGAGCGATTGGACGAAGCCATCGAGGGTGTGGGTGGCGACCAGGTTCTTATCGGGGTGGGCGGCGACGAATGCGTCGGTGACCGCGTTGGTGCGATTGTACACCGACACTTGGAAACCGCGGGATTCCACATTGAGAACGAGATTCTGGCCCATGACGGCCAAACCAATGAGTCCGAAATTACTGTTGCTCATAAAAATGGGTGCCACTGCAAGAGGCAGTGCGGATGTAGTGAAGTTGTGGCCTTGGCGCAACCTCTTGTTGCCAAACAGCCTTAAATTTCCCACAGTGTGCCTGTGAACCTGCCCAATACGATCACTCTTTGCCGTCTGGTGCTGACCGCCGTTTTCGTCGGAGGTGCCGCACTGCATAGCTTGGTGGGCCATTGGATTGCGTTGGTCGCCTTTGTGATTGCGGCCGTCAGCGACTGGTTCGACGGCTATTTTGCCCGCAAATACGCCTTAGTCACGCCGCTGGGCCGCCTGCTGGACCCGGTGGCGGACAAGGTGCTGGTGTGCGCGGCTTTTGTTTATTTGAGCGCCCAAGGACTGTGTCCGGTATGGATTACGGTGCTCATTGTGGCGCGTGAGTTCCTCATCACCGGCTTGCGGCAAATCGCGATCGAAGCTGGCCAGGTGCTCTCCTCAGATCATCTGGGCAAATGGAAAACCGGGATGCAACTCGGCTACTGCATCACCTGCCTGGTGTGGTTCGCAGTAGCCACGCTCGGGTCCGCCAATCCGCTGTTGCGGCTGCTGTATTATCTGTCCAATCCGAAGGGTTGGCTCATGCCGGGGTTCTTGTGGCTGGCATTGGCCCTCACGGTGGTCTCCGGTTGGAACTACATGTGGGCCAACCGCGCGCTCTTGACCGGTAAAGGCCGCTGACTCCCTGTTGGCAAAGCTTGGGTTCATCATTACGGCATCGCCCGCTCCGCGTCGGAAAAACCAGGTCTGGGGATAGGTCCGCTGGATACTCTCATCGCTGCCCATGCCCTCGCGCTTGGTGCCGTGTTGGTGACCCACAACCTGCGGAGTTCATGCGGGTGCCTGGTTTGGCAACCGACGATTGGTCGTGAACGCCTCAATTTCCGTCTTCGTTAAAGGATACGGCAATCACCCATAGACCGTTTATTACCCATAACCCGTCATTTCTATATTCTGAAACTTTGCGTTTTTCACTGTTCTTCGGCCGCGAGCGGGTGGTAGAGGGCGACGAGACGGGTGAGGAACTGAACTCAGTGTTCGACCTCAAAATCGCCACGCCGTCTAGCAAGTTGGCCCTTATTTGAGGTCGATGAAGCCGGTGGTGGTGGTGGTGCCGGACCCCTGCTAGTCGGGGAGCCTCACTTTACCGGGCTGGCGCTGGCGGAGCGGTTGAGAGCGTCCTTGCGCCACTTGATGGCCTCTTCGGCGTATGGCCGGTGGTAGGGGTTGAATTTGGCGGGGACAAAGTCGGCCACGCCGCGTTGCATTTGAGTCACCGCGCTCGAATTGATGCTGGAGAGGCGTTTTTTCAAATCGGCCTCGCCGAGGCGCAAGCGTTTAGAGGCGAGGTCATCGCGGAGGGTGAGCACCTCGGAGGCGATGGGCAGATCCTTCGCGGCGGTGAGGATCGACAAGCCGGTATGAGACCCGGCCACAGTGGCGCTCAGGCCGAGACCGGGCGAGGAGTTGAGCAGGGCAAGTGACTGGGCGACGCGGGTGAAACGGTTGAAATCGGCGAGCTTTTTGGAATCAGCCAGGAAGCTGGCGATGGGGACGGCTTTCCACGCGACGCGGCGATTGAGGCGTGCGGCGCGTGGGCCGACCGGTTCTCCGGCTTGGCCACTGGGGTCGTCCCAGAGTTGGTGCCTGGGTTCGGCGGCGGGGTCGATGATGATAGCCAGCAATTTACCAGTGGCGGTTACCAACAATGGGCTGCCGGCTTTGCCCTGGATGGTTGCCATATCGACGCTGATGGTGTCGGCGCTCTGGCCTTGGGCGCTACCGGCGGTACTTTCGGTAGCCAGGCAGGTGAGGGCGGTTTGGGTATCCACTTTGGCGTCATCATCGGCGAGGCTGAGGGCGGGAACGGGGGCGGTTTCGAGGAGTTCGAGGCGAACGAAGCTAATTTTTTCAGCGACTTCGAGGTTACCGAATTTGGTAAATTTGGCACCTGAGGTATTAGTGACAGTGAGGGAGGTATTGGCGGCGAGGGTACTGGCGGAGGTGTAGAGGAAGAGTTTACCGCCGGAGTTCACCACGAAGCCGGTGCCAGTGGACTTGTCGCCGCTGACGGTGGCCAGGGCATCAGTGAATTTTGCGTCTTTGGCCGGATCAAACGCCGCTTGACTGAGGGCAGACGCCTCCTTCGCCGCCTTCGCCACTTTAGCGCTGTTAGCCACCTCGGCACGTGCCACCTCCGCCTTGGCGGCGGCGAGTTCCTGGGTGGCGGTGTCGCGCTCGGCGGTGAGTTGTTGGATTTGCTGGGCGGTTTCGGATTGGGCCGTACGTGCGGCTTCTTCGCGTTCCGAGAGTTGGCGGTTCAGCTCACTGGTAGTGGTGGCAGCCTCCTCTTGGAGAGTTTCGATTTGCGTTTCGAGGTCGTGGATTTTAGCCAGGTTTTTTTTGTTTGAACAAGCGGACAAGGTGAAGACGACCATGCTCAAAGGTACCAGATGGCGAACGGCGCGGAGTTTCATAAAGTGCTTGATAGCGTACAGAGGGGTACCGGGCAACCCCGGAAATGGGAAAATGGATATGATTGCCCGATTTTGCCGGACTGCTGTGGATTGACAGGGGGCGGGTTGGCTGCCATCGTCCCGCCAGGTGTCCAATCATCCCAGACCACGCATTGCCAGACCCACCCCACCGGTTTTTCCCATCGCTTGCTGGGCGCTCGGTGGTATGGCGTTTTCGCAATTGCTGGTGGCCGGCATGGCGCTGAGTGCCCGCTTTGAAGCCACCCGTCAGGTCAGGATCGTGCAAAAGGAAGTCATCAAGCTCGTGATGGTGCCCGCTCCCGTCCAACCCCCAGCCACCGCCGAGGCGGTCGTCGCCCACCCGCCGTTGCCTGACCCACCAGCGACGGCGGCCCTG
Organism: Verrucomicrobiota bacterium; assembly: GCA_037133195.1. GTDB lineage: Bacteria > Verrucomicrobiota > Verrucomicrobiia > Verrucomicrobiales > Akkermansiaceae > Luteolibacter. The sequence goes on from JBAXOP010000244.1 coordinate 5,828, forward strand.
CCGGCTGCAGCCACACTGCCGCCGCCCGCCCCGTTGCCGACACCAGCCATAGCCGATCCGCGCTGCGAGCAATTGCTCACCGAGGCCCGCCAGGCGCGGGTGGCCGGCGACATGGGCTTGGCCATTGTGAAACTGGAAGAAGCCCGAGGGCGCTCACCGGAGGACCCGAATATCCAGTTCGAACTCGGCCTGGTGCATGAGGCGATGGGGGTGTTCGACACCGCCACGGGGTATTACGAAAAAGTGTTCCAGATGGGTATCGCCGGGGCCGGTGTGCTGTATGGACGGGCGGCGGAAAAATTGCGTGATGGCTTTGAAACGGAGGTTTTGCTAGGCAAGCTTGCGCTTGGGCAGGTGCGTATTTTCAATGATCCGAATGATGAGGCAGGCCAGCGGGTGATTTTATCCATTCCGGTGCAGAAAGCGCCGGGAGTGGAGATTGAGTTAAAGGATCTGAGTATTTCGGTGGAATTTTTCAACCGGAGTACGCGCGACGGCATCATCCCACTGGAAGATAAATCGTGGGTATCCCAAAAATGGATGTCCGAGAACTTCACTTGGGCCGGCGGCGAGGAAACCCTCCGCATGACCTATCTCATTCCCAGGCTCGACCAAGCCACCGAACACCTCTTCGGTGAACGCAGCTACTACGGCCAGGTCGTTTCCTTGCTCTACAATGGCGAGGTGCTCGATGTCCAGGCGTGGCCCCGGGATTTGGCGGCCCGCAGCCGCCAAAAAGCCGCCGCCGCGCCGGATACACCACAACCCCCGGAATTTTTGGACAAGGACAACCTGCCGCCGAATTTTGATCCGAGCCAACCGGTGGTGTTGCCGCCGCGCTGAATTTTTCGTCTATCCCGCCCAGCCGCCAACTGCCCCATGGAACCCGCCCCAGAACAACGCCGACTCGGAGAATACCTGCTCACCGAATGCCTGGTCGAAGGGCCCCTGACCCGCATTTGGCTAGCCACTCAGGAATCGGTGAGGCGGACGGTCCTCATCGAAGAACTGCGGCCCGAATGTGCCGCACAGGCAGACGAATTCCTCGCCGATATTCGGGCCAAGGCGGCGGTCGATCATCCCACGATTGGCTCGGTCTATGAAGCGGTAGCGGTGCCGGGGCTGTGTTTTTACGCGCGGGAATTATTGCCAGGAGCCACGTTGGAGGACCGCCTCAAGGCTGCGGAGCCGCTCAAGCCAGTCCGTTTGGCACACTATTTGCGCCGGATTGCCGAGGCCAATCTGTATCATGAAGCCCGTGGCCATGCCACCGCCTTGTTTGGCCCCGCCGCCGTCCACCTCGACGACCAGGGGGTGATCCGCTTGGAAAACCTGGCGCTGGCCGCCGCACGCGCGCCGGAGCAATCGCAGCGCGATATCATCTGCCTTGGCCAGACATTGCCCCGGCTGGTGGCCGACGGCTTGCCGGGTGCCACCCGTATGTTCACCCTGCTGGCATGGATGCGCGGCGAACAAAACTGCCAGCAGATGGATTGGAAAACCATCCACGGCTATTGCCAACAAATCGAGCAACAGCTTGCCGAACCGTTGCTCAATCCCGCCCCAGTGACCGCCGCCATGATCCCCAAACGCAGGTATCGGCTCGGTCGCATCGGCGCGACCCTTGCTATGGTGTTGGCGGCTGCGGTCGCCGTCTCTTGGGTCGTACGCCATCGACCGCCACCCCCCTCCCCGCGCGTCCAACTGCCGGAGCCCGTAGCCATCAACGAGGGAGTCTATCCGACACCGGATGGCAGCACCGAAACCCACCGCGCCTTTCGCATCTCTGCGCATGAAGTAACTATCGGCCAATACGCGGCCTTTCTGGAAGCACTCAACGTACACGCCAGAGAGGGCCATGGCTCATTATTTGATTTCGATAACCAACCGGCCGAAAAAACCAGCCATCTGCCCGATGATTGGGCGGCGCTGGTGGATGCGGCCCGGACTAAAGGCACATGGCAAGGACACCCAGTCACCCTGGATTCCCCCGTAGTCGGCGTGGACTGGTGGGATGGTGCCGCTTATGCTGAGTGGAGTCGCGCCCGCCTGCCCACTCAGGAGGAATGGTTCGCCGCATTGTGCGCAAGCATGAAACAACCGGCCGACTTGCCCGTCGGTGCTTGGCAACCGGCCACCTTGGAGACGCCCGACCGCACGCCAAGCGGCTTGCTAGGGATGGCGGGATCGGTGGCGGAATGGACGCGCAGCCAAGCGCTCAACCCGGCCAATCCCCTGGGCCAACGGTTGTGGGTCATCATCGGTGGCTCGTATCTCAAACCGGCCAACGGGGCGCTGGCCCGCGAATGGACGGATAAGCGGCTGCAACGGCGGCCCGATCTCGGATTCCGGGTGGTATTTTATCCGAAATGAATTCCGACAGCTCCGCCCATGTTTCACATTGTATTGGTCACTCCTGAGATTCCGCACAACGCGGGTGCGGCGGGGCGTTTGGCGCTGGCCACCGGTGCCACACTTCATCTGGTCCGCCCGCTCGGGTTTTCCCTTGATGACAAATACGTCAGGCGCACCGGTCTGGATTATTGTTCGCGGGTGGACCTACGTCTGTGGGATTCATTCGAGGAACTGGCCGCCGCCGCCGAGCCTGCCGCAGGGTTCTGGTTTCTGAGCACCAAGGCCCCGCGCTCGCCCTGGCAGGCGGCGTTCCAG
>JBAXOP010000245.1:0-8440 GCA_037133195.1 Verrucomicrobiota bacterium
AAAATACGCAAAACCAAGAAATCCTCAGACCTTGAATAAATCTGTCCTGCACCCCTCGTTGAGCCCGTCTGGGTTCGGAAATTTACATTAAGTCCCAGCGTGCTACCGCCGGTGGCATTGGGGATTGCTGAGTTGAAGGTGACTGATTCACGGTCGCCATTACCGCTGTAACCCGTGTAGATGGCGAGGGTCTGGGCGCCGGTGGCAGCCGAAGAAACCGCTCCGTTCAGCATGAAGTCCGTGTCGTTGTCATTGAAGTTGAAGGTGATGGTGCCGCTGCCGCCAGCGAAGGCGAGGGCATCATTGTTGGCGACCGTGTTGTTCTGGCCTGGCTGGGTCGTAAGCGTGGCACCAGCTGAGATGGTGCACGTGCCGGTGTCGTTCCAAGTCGTGGTGGTGCCGACTTTGGTGCAGTTGGCATCATTGATGATAAAGGTGCCGCTGCTGATGGTGGTGGAGGCACGCGCGGCCGGGGCGGCAAGGGCGAGAGCGAGGGCGGCGGCGGCGATGGATCGATCGAAAATGAGGACGCGGGCACGGCGGAGGGCAGTGGCAGACATGGCTTTATTGGCTTTAGTTTATGGGTCAGGCAACTCGACGAATTACCCTTGGCGGGAAAGTAGATTCTCCATCCCCGAACACCAGCGGAAAAATAAGTTTTTTCCTGACCCCGCATCTAGGGAGCTACCGCATACGGAATTTCTCCGTTACCTAACGGATATACACCCTCTCGCCGCCGATGATGGTTTCGAGTACCTTGATGTCGCGCAATTGCAGTGGAGGAGTGGTGAGCGGGTTGCGATCCAGGATGACGAAATCGGCGAGTTTGCCGGGTTCGATGGACCCGCGCTCATGCTCCTCGAAGTTTTGCCAAGCGGCCTCACGGGTGACGCTGCGCAAGGCGTCGAGCACCGGGATGGCTTGCTCATGGCCGAGCACCTTGCCACTGGATGTGATGCGGTTGACCGCCGTCCACACCAGCATGAGCGGGTTGACCGGGGTGACCGAGGTATCGTTGTGGAGGGTGAAGTGCAAGTGATGGTGCAGCGCGCTGGCCAGCGGTGATATCCGTGCACCGCGCTCGGGACCGAGGAAAATATCGCGGTGGCGGTCGCCCCAGTAATAGACATGGGCGGCGAAAAATGAGGGCGTCACGCCGAGTTGCTCCATGCGTGCGAGTTGGTCCTCGCGCGCCGTCTGACAATGCTCGATTCGGTGGCGGGCATCGGGGCGCGGGGTCGCCTGTTGCGCGGCGGCAAACGCTTCGAGAATGTCATCGATGGCCGCGTCGCCATTGCCGTGAATGGCCACCTGCAATCCCTTCTTATGAAAATCACCCACCATCCGGATGAGTTCCTCACGCGGCCGGGAGGCATAGCCCCGGTAGTCTTGCTTCCCCTCGGGTTGGCGGTGGTAGGGCGTGCTTAGATACCCGGTGTACCCTTGAAGCGAACCGTCCTGGAGCATTTTTACGCCAGTTAAATGAAGTTGGTCTGCGGGCGCGGTGAGACTTGGCATGGGATCGGCGAAGCGCCAGGCAACCAGTGCGGCGATGCGCAAGCGCAGCACCTTGGAGGCCACGGCCGCGTCTAGATCGTGCAATGTCTCGGCAGAAGCACCGGCAATGACCGTGGTGGTGACGCCTTGTGCCAGATAGCCGGTTTGTGCCTGGCGAATCGCCGCCTGGCGTTGAGCGGCAGTCAAACCGGGGATATGGCGGCCTACCAGCGAGCCGCATTCCTCGAAAACACCATTGGGTTCGCCTGTAATATCATTGAGGCGGATGCGTCCGCCGCGCGGTTGGGCGGTGTCTTTGGTCACGCCGGCGATCTCCAATGCCTTCGAGTTGGCTGCGGCGAGGTGCCCTGAGATATGCACCACCCAAATCGGATGTCGGGTCGATACTCGATCCAAGTCGGCGCGGGTCGGATGGCGGTTTTCAGCTAACAACGTGTCGTCATACCCCCAGCCCAGCACCCAATGGCCCGGTTCGGTGGCGTCGGCCTTGTGTTTGAGCGCGGCGATCAATTCGTCCATGTTATGGATAGAGCCGAGCGGCGGACTGTTTAAATCGACTTGGTATAACTCATTTTCGCCGGCTTCGGGAAAGTGGTCGTGAGCGGCGTAGAAGCCCGGCAACAAGGCGTGGCCGTGCAGGTCGATTTGTGTAAATCCCGGTTGCAGGTGTTGTGCCACCGCCGCCTGGCTGCCCACTGCCACGATCCGTCCGTCGCGCACACCCAGCGCCTCGAACGTCGCGCCATGGGCGTCCATACTGATGATAGGGCCATTGGTGTACAGGCATTCGCCGCCCGTGGCTCTGGCCGCAAATAGCAGCACGCAACAGGTTAGAACCACGCCCCGCGCAACGGCACCTGGGATCAGCACGACAGAAGGGAGGATCAGTTTCATGGGTGGCGGTTGGATTGAGGCACCGCAAAGTTTAGCGGCTTGCTGGCGCAGTCAAGAATTTTAGCCTCCCCCATCACCCTGGCGCACCGCCAGAGAAGAATTTCGTGAGAACCACCGCAGCGCAGCGGGCTGCTTCTTGCAACGGTTGGGGTGGGGCTGCCAGGCCGCGGATAGGCTGCCAATCCTGATAGGGAGTGACCCAGCCCGCGTCCACGAGTTTGCCGAGTCCGCGCAACACCCGGGTATCTGGCTTGGAACGGGGGACTGGCAACAGGCCCACCCGCGCACCACTCGAGAGTGCTTCATAGACCATCGACACGGAATCCTCGCTGACCCACACGTCCGCCGCCTCTGCCAAGCGGCCGGGCAACCAATCCGGCGGGGTTTGGGCATGGGGGAAAACGACCACCTCGGGCAGGCGATGGCGCACTTGCTCCAGAAACCCGGGCGGTGTGCGGCGCGAATCAGTGAGCTGCCACGGTCCGCTTCCGGCATCGCTACAAATCCGCGCCAACGCATCCAGCAACCCGTTTGCATCCCAAGAGTGGGTGGCAGACGGGCCGCCCACCAGCAGCAGGCCTCCGCGGCGCGTGGCGGCGGGGACTGCCTGCACCCGGTTGAGTGCCCCCATGGTTGTTAGAACATGGGCTGCCGCCGGTGTCTGGCGGAAATCGTGACTTGGCGCGATGCATAAATCGAACCATCTTAGCGGCAGGCTTGGGCGCATCAGCACGATGCTCGGCACGCGGTGTTTTCGTGCCAACCACAGCAAGGCAGGGTGGGTGGCGTGGCCGGCGGCAACGAGTAGATCCGGCTTGGGTAAGGCCGAGGCCATCCGCAGCGCCGCCCCCAATCGCTCTAGCCACCCGTGTTGTCCCGCCAGCGAGATCCGCTCAATAGCACAGGGACGCAGCCGTCCCAGTGCCTCGGCCAGGCCGAGTGCTTGGTTTTCGTGTCCCGGCTTGCCATCACCGAGCACCCAGATAGATAGAATCGGAGCCACTGCGCCATCAGCTTGGCACGCTTCCCTCCATTCGGCAAGCCGGGAGCGGCGTGCCTGACAACCGGGTGCCGCGCCAGTCTCCGGGCAGGATGGAAGGAGGATCGGTTTCCAGTCTGTCGATTCATCCTCCCGAGTCACTTGGGGTACACGATGGATCGCTGGCTTCAGCGGGCCATACGCGCCGGCTGAAGCCAGCGCTCCGTAACGGTCCAAGTTTCTGGGGAGGGGCAATGTTTGCGTCTTCATCGCAACTTAAGGTTGCTGCTGCCAAATTACCGCCACGGCAATTTTCAACCTGTCCAAGCACGCGGACCCAGGTGTAGTCTTGCCGGGCAATCCCCCATGAGAATTCTGGTGATCGAAGATGAAGCGGATTTGCTCGCAAGCCTGGCCAAGGCGTTGCGCGAGGAGGGCTACGCCGTGGATAGCGCAACCGACGGCGAGGAAGGCCTCTACAAGGCCCAAAGCTGGGATTACGACGCGCTGGTGCTCGACGTGATGCTGCCGCGCATGGACGGATGGAGCGTGCTGGAACGGCTGCGCCACACGAAAAAGACACCGGTGTTGATGCTCACGGCCCGCGACACGGCCCGCGACCGGGTGCGCGGGCTGGATAGCGGAGCCGACGATTATATGGTCAAACCCTTTGATCTGGAGGAACTTTTCGCCCGCTTGCGAGCACTCATCCGCCGCGCCGCAGGCCAAACGAATAACCGGATCGAGATCGATGCATTCGTCATCGATACCGCCGCACGCCGTGTCACCAACGCCGGCCACCCCGTTGCGCTCACCGCCCGCGAATATGCGCTGGTGGAATTCCTCGCACTGCACCGCGGCACCGTGGTCACCCGCAGCACACTTTATGAACACCTCTTTGACGAAGATGACGATACCATGTCAAATTTGCTAGATGTGCATGTATCCAATTTGCGTAAAAAACTCGGTGCCGGATGCATCACCACCCACCGTGGACACGGGTACTCCATCGCATGAAATTTTTCCACTCGATCCGCTGGCACTTGCAACTGTGGCACGGCGTGTTGCTGGTATGGGTGCTCGCCGGCTTTGGCTTCACAGCCTGGCAGTTGCAGCGCTCTTCCCAGTTGCAACGTGTGGACCAAGACTTGGAACGGCGCGTCGCAGTCGTCGCCGGGGCAATTCACGGCTCTACCACCCCACCGCCGCGCCCCCCTCAAAATCCACCACAAGATCGGCCGCAAGACCCACCAAAGGACCGGCCGCAAGACCCACCAAAGGACCGGCCGCAAGACCGGCCGCAAGACCGGGAGCGGCCACGGGAGCGGCCGCAAGAGGCGCGTCCGCCGCCGGTGGCAGGATCGGAGTTGCGCTTGGCAGTACACGATGAAAATTTGTTTGAGGAGGCCGCCGGCGGTGGTTTCTACTACGCTGCGTGGTTGCCTGACGGACGCGAGATTTCACGCTCCGCCACGGCTCCCGCAGAGGTGCCCTATCCGCCACTTGGCGATGAGCCCAGCACGGCTCGTTTGCGCGGAAACTTGCGCGAATATGTTCGCTTCATGGCCACGGGGGAATGCATTCTGGTGGGCCGCGATATCCGCGACGAGGTGGCCGCCAGCCGGCGATTCGCCTGGATTCTCGGCGCTGCCGGGGGGGGGGTGCTATTGTTAGGTCTGGCGGGTGGCGGGTGGGTATCCAGCCGGGCGCTGCGCCCGCTGGCCGACATCAGCACGGCGGCAGCCAAGATAGCCGCGGGCGACCTCAGCCAGCGCATTGACACGCCAGATAGACGCAGTGAACTCGGCACCCTCGCGCAAGTGCTCAACGACACATTTACACGCTTGCAGGCGAGTTTTATCCGCCAAGCGCAATTTACCGCTGATGCGTCCCATGAATTGCGCACGCCCATCGCCGTGGTACTCACCCAAACCCAGAGCGCCTTGTCCCGAGAACGCTCCGCCGAGGAATATCGCGATAGCCTGGCCGCCTGCCAGCGTGCCGCCCAGCGGATGCGCCGCCTAGTTGACTCGTTGCTGACGCTGGCACGCTGTGATTCCGGAGAGGCGGCCACCGATCACCAACCTTGTGAGTTGGACAGAATCGTCCGCGAAGCTATCGAATTGTTACGCCCGCTCGCCGAACAGCAACAAGTACGCATCGAAGCCGATCTCAAAACCACCCGTTGCATCGGTCACCCCGAACAACTCGGTCAAGTGGTCACCAACCTCGTTAGCAATGCCATTTCCCATAACCGTCCCGGCGGTAGCGTGCAGGTGGCGGTGGGAGCCGCCGCCGACGCCATCCACCTGTGCGTGAGCGACGACGGCGAGGGAATAGCAGAGCAAGACATCCCGCATATCTTCGAGCGGTTCTATCGGGCAGATCAAGCCCGCTCCGGCAATCACGGGCACAGCGGGCTGGGGCTGGCCATCACCCAAGCGATTATCGCGGCCCATTGCGGCACCATTGCGGTGGATTCCGTACCGGGCAGCGGCAGCTCCTTTACGGTACACCTGCCATTGCCCCCCACGCCCAGTGCCGAGGAATGTTAGAGAGAGCAAGTGTCGTTGCGAAAAACTCAAAATTCCACGGTGCTACCCAGCACGCCCAATTCGACAGCCCCGGCATGGCGGGCGGCGAGTGCCTCACGGAGAATTTCCGAGCGGGCGCTTTCGCCGTGAACCAGCCAGACCTTGGATTTCGGGCCTGTGGTGCGCTCGAAATAATCCAACAATTCCGAGTGATCGGCGTGGCCGGAGAACGAATCGATATTTTCTATTTTGGCGCGTACTTGGAAGCGGCCGCCGAGGATAGGCACGTCCTTGGCGCCGTCGCAGATACGGCGGCCGAGGGTATTATCGGCGCAATACCCGACAAAGAGCACGGTGGTGTGTGGGTTGCCGATATTATTTTTGAGGTGATGGAGGATACGTCCGGCTTCACACATGCCGGAGGCGGAGATGATGATGGCCACGCCTTCTATATCATTGAGGGCCATCGAACCGCGCACAGACCTAACCAATGTGAGGTTTTCAAACCCGAACGGGTTATGCTTTTCAAACAGTGAGGCGTACACCTCGGCATTGAACGACTCCGGATGGAGCCGATAAATCTCGGTGGCGCTGACCGCTAGCGGGCTGTCCACATAGACGGGAATTTCCGGGATTTTGCCGCTAACAAACAATTCGTTTAAGATATAGAGTATCTGTTGCGTGCGTTCCACCGCAAACGCCGGTATGAGGATCTTGCCGCCGCGCTTGACCGCCTGACGGATGATTTCCGCAAAGTGATCGCCCACTCCCGGTGGCGCCTCGTGCTCGCGGCCTCCGTAGGTGCTTTCCATTAGCAGATAATCCACATTTTCGACTGGCACCGGATCGCGCAATACCTCGTTGTGGCCGCGCCCGACATCGCCGGAAAATAAAAACCGTTTGGTTATGCCATCGGCATGATCGTTAATCTGCAATAACACCTGCGCGCTGCCCAGAATGTGGCCCGCATCAATGAAAGTAAGCGTAACCCCATCCGCCACCATGATCGGCCGCTCATAGCCTACGGTGACAAACTGGCGCAAACACAGCTCCGCATCTTGCTCGCTGTATATCGGTGCCACCGGCTCCAGCCCGTCGCGCTGCCGGTGCTTGTTGAGCCATTCAATGTCGCCCGTCTGAATGCGGGCGGAATCCGCCAGCATGACTTGGCATAAGTCGCGCGTGGCGTCCGTCGCATATATATTGCCAGTGAAACCATGCTTTGTTAGATTAGGCAAGTTACCGCTATGGTCGATGTGGGCATGGGATAAAATCACCGCATCGAGGGACGCCGGAGCGTAGTGTGGGAAGCCGCAATTGATGGCGTAGGCCTCCTTGCGGCTGCCTTGATAGAGTCCGCAATCCAGCAAGATCCGCTTGCCATTGACCTCCAGCAGATGTTGGGAACCGGTGGTAGTACCGGCGGCACCGCAGAATTTGAGTTTCATGGCAGGCGGGTTGGGTTGAGCTGGGTTGAGTTGGGTTGATTAGACGTGGATAGCGTGGCCTTCGGCGGCGAGAGCGGCTTCGTGGATGACTTCCGACATCGTTGGATGGGCGTGGATAGTGGCGTGGATTTCCTCGGCGGTAAGTTCCTGATCGAGGGCCAGGCCCATTTCGGCGATGAGCTCGGTGGCGTTCTCACCGATAATGTGCGCTCCTAGCAACTCACCGTGCGTCTTGCCAAATAATAGCTTGGCAAAACCCTCCGATTCGCCCGCAGCAATCGCCTTGCCAATCGCCAAAAACGGGATTTTGCCGACGGTGTAGGGGATGCCAGCGGCCTTGAGATCGCGCTCGGATTTGCCGACCGAGGCCACCTGCGGGTGGCAATACGTGCAGCCCGGGAAATTTTTGACCTTGCGCGGGGAGTGGCCAGCCAGATAGAGGCCTTCCACCGCCTGCACAGCCTCGAACGAAGCGGTGTGCGCGAGCCAGGGAGGGCCGGTGATATCGCCTGCGGCATAGACACCGGGCAGCGACGTTTCATAACGCGAGCCGACCTGGATATACCCGCGCTCGGTGAGGGCGGGTTGCAATCCGCCGGGCAGCACCGGTTGGATGCCGATGGCCACGAGGCAGACATCGGCGCGGATGGTGCCAGTTTCCTTGGGTCCTTCGACGGTGATTTCGACGTGGTCGCCGTGATCGGCGGCGGCGTTGACCTTGGTATGAGTCAGGCAGCGGATGCCTTGTTTGATTAGGGATTTCTCGAGCGCCTCGCCCACCTCGTCATCTTCCACCGGAAGAATGCGTGGCAACATTTCCACCAGCGTCACCTTGGTGCCAAAGGCGTTGTAGATATATGCAAACTCGACGCCGATGGCGCCGGCTCCGATGATGATTAATTCCTTGGGTTGTTTGGCGAGCACCATGGCTTCCTTGGAGCTGATCACGGAGGTTCCATTGAAGGGAAGTATCGGCAAACCGCGGGATTTACACCCGGTGGCTATGAGAATATGTTGGGTTTCCAGTATCTGAGTGCTCCCATCCGTGGCGCTGACCCTGACCTTGC
>JBAXOP010000246.1:0-8419 GCA_037133195.1 Verrucomicrobiota bacterium
GGGCGTGGAGTTTTACCTTGATGGGCATCCATGAGTATTTGCGACGCTTTCCCGGCGAGCCCAAGGCGCTGGCCATGCATGAGACACTTACCGCCAGGTTGGTGAACCTTTGGCATGAGTGCGCCACAGACGCTTGGCCGTGGTTTGAACCGAGTGTCACGTATGATAACTCGAGGCTTTGCCAAGCCCTCATCCTCAGCGGCCAGTGGCAAGGGCACAGCGAAGCCCTGGCCATCGGCCTCAAATCCCTGCGCTGGCTCGCCTCCATTCAAAAAACCCCGACCGGACATTTCCGGCCCATCGGCAGCGACGGGTTCTATCATCGCGACGGTGCCCGGGCCGACTTCGACCAGCAACCGCTGGAGGCACAGGCAATGGTCGCCGCCTGCCTCGAGGCGTTCCGCGCCACTCAAAACCCGACCTGGTCACACAAGGCGCGGCGTGCTTTTGAATGGTTCCTAGGGCGCAACGACCTCGGGCTGCCGCTCTACGACTCGAGCACCGGAGGTTGCTGTGATGGGTTGCACCAAGACCGAGTGAACGAGAACCAAGGGGCGGAATCCTCTCTGGCGTTCCACCTTGCCCTAGCCGACATGACTTTCGCCGAGCATCTGATCACCCCTCCCCCCCTGCCATCCTAATGAACGCCATCCGCATCCGCCGCCATGAACTGACCCTTCAACCTGAGTGCATGCGGGTCATTATCCGCCCGTTCATTCCTTCAGGAATCAATCTTATCACCACCATCATCGGTCGCGCTCTGGCCCTCACGGAAGAGGAAGTTGCCCGCGAATTGCGGGGGGTCTGCCAGGAATTCGATGAGCGCCACTTCGATATTGAGTCGCTTCTCCAGGCGCATTACGAGAAGGTGCAGCATCATGTGTTCACGCAACGGACGCTCACGCATGAACGCCAGTTGCTCATCGGGGCGCTGTTTTCCGGGGAATACGCTTTGGAAAGCGCCGCCATTTTCAATCCGTCTATCGTCTCCCATCCTGACCAGAGCGGGGTGCCTGACGGCGCTCTGCGCTTTGTGATGAGTTTGCGTGCCACCGGCGAGGGGCACATTTCGTCTATTGAGTTCCGGGCCGGGCTCATCGGCGTGGATGGCAACATCACGCTTGAGCCGGTGTCACGCTTTGTCACCGTGCCGGAGATCATCCTTAATCCCAGCTACAACAAAAAACGCTTCATCACTAAGTTGCGCGAAATGGGCTTCAATGACGCCGACGTGGTCATCGTGATGGCTCCGCTAGGCGAAAGCTTCACTCGCAGCGACTTGAATAAAAGCCTCAAACTCGTCCTGCACGGGTCCCATCCGGTGTCGCGTGACCTGCGCCGCACGCTGGAGTGCCTGCAATGGCTGGCCGACTCTAACTACGAGCTGCTCTTTCCCGAAGAATTGGCGATGAGCGAACGGATCATTTTTCCGGTCTCATCCAACGAAACCAACGGTATCGAGGACGCCCGCTTCGTGCGCTTCACTGAGGATGACGGCGCGGTGATGTATTACGCGACCTACACCGCCTACAACGGGCGGGTGATTCTGCCGCAACTCATCGAAACCGAGGATTTCCTGCACTTCCGGATTCTGACGCTCAATGGCAGCGCGGTACAAAACAAAGGCATGGCGTTGTTTCCGCGCCGTATCGGCGGGCGCTATGCCATGCTCTCGCGGCAGGATGACGAAAACCTTTTCATCATGTTCTCCGGCAGCCCGCATCATTGGACCGACCCGCAATTGATCCTGCGCCCGGCACAAATGTGGGAGTCGGTAAAAATCGGCAACTGCGGCTCACCTATCGAAACGGAAGCCGGTTGGCTCGTCATCACCCACGGGGTAGGCCCGATGCGTAAGTATTGCATCGGTGCCGCGTTGCTGGATTTGGATGATCCTACCCACGTCATTGGCCGCTTGCGTGCACCGTTGCTCTCTGCCGAAGGTCACGAACGCGAAGGTTACGTGCCCAATGTAGTTTACAGTTGTGGTGCGTTGCTCCACGGGCGCGAGCTGATTCTGCCGTTTGCGGTCAGCGACCGCGCCTCGGCCATCGCCAGTATGTCACTCGATGAGTTGTTGGCCGCGTTGCTGGAACCCCAGCCCCCCGACTCTTGATCCTCAGACTTGGTGCGGATGAAGCATGGTAGGGAGCGACGACGTAACAGTCGTCGTGCGGAAGGACCATTCATGAAACAAAGCCCTCGGCACGGACCCATGGGCAACTCTTCCGCTACCCCCAAAAATTGCCATGCCAATCCCGGGGAGAATCCCATGAGGCGCGTTAGCGTGGAGTGCGACGCGACGGGTTGCGTCTGCCGCGCCGCTTTGGCTGGACAGGGAGACTATCGTGGCTCTCAATCGCTTCAAGCACTGAATCACACAGTGCTACAGGGCCGTAAGCGACCCATGACCACCGCGTGATATAACATGAAATTGAATCGTCGGACTTTTTTGGGAACCAGCACTGCAGGATTGGTGGGTTGGTTGGAGCTGCCGGCTTCCGGCTTGTTAGCCGCGGCAGCGGGTGGGGTGCCCACTGGTGTGAAGGAACCAGCGCGGCCGCGTAACTCCAGCACGCTGGAAACGCTCAAGGCATTGTGGGACAAACCGGAGCGGACGCATAAGCCGCACACCCGCTGGTGGTGGCCGGGTAATGCGCTGAGCCCGGCGGACATCACGCGGCAGTTGGAAGGCATGGCAGGCCAGGGGATCGGTGGGGTCGAGATCATGAGCCTTTGGAAGATGTATGAGAAGGGCAACGCCGAGTATCTAACGCCGGAATTTCTCGCTCTCGTAAAGCATGCGGTGGCCGAGGCTAAGCGCCTAGACATTGAGGTTGCTATCACCTTCAGTCCCGGCTGGGGGTTTGGCGGTGCTTGGGTTCCTCAGGCGGACCAAAGCAAGGTGTTATGTCTAGCTAGCAGGGATTTGGCGGACGGAACCAAGTTGAGCGGGACGCTGCCCAGGGCCGATCCTAAAGGCGTGCGCAGCGCCGAGGCTCCGCAGCCCAGCCCGCCCGGCACACTCGTCGCTGTTGTCGCGGGTCGCCTCACTGGCAAGGATCAACTCGACGCGGATTCACTCATTGATCTAACGAAACGCGTGAATCTGGCTACAACCGAGCTGGAATGGGAGGCACCGCCGGGCGAGTGGCGGTTGCTGGTGTTTTGGCTAGAATTTACCGGTCAGGTGTGTTCGGCGCAGAGTTTTGAGCCGCCGCCGATGGTCATTGATCATCTGAACCGCGCTGCGGTGCAACGATACTGCGAGCACTTGGGCGGCGTGCTTGAACAAACCGTCGGCGATGAGTTTGGCCGCAACGTGGATTCTTTTTTTTGTGATAGCTTTGAATTTTGGCCGTTGTCTAACGCTCTGTTGTGGAGCACCGATACGTTGGCCGGGTTCGAGCGGCACGCTGGGTACGATCTAACCAAGTATCTGGCGGCGCTGTGGTATGACGTAGGTCCGCTCACCCCGCGCATCCGTTACGACCTCGGGGAATACCTCAGCTATCTCGGACTGGAAGCCTTCTTCAAGCCGTTCAATGACTGGTGCGTTAGCCACCACGTCCAGGCGCGTATCCAACCCCACTATCGGTTCAGCGAGGAATTGGTGCAAGGTGCCGGAGCGTGCGCCCGCCCCGAGACAGAAGTGACCACCGCACGCTTTGAGCCGGTAGCCGATCCGCGCAAGGCGACAGCCTCCGGCGCGCGATTCTATGGTCGTGAGATTGTCTCGGCCGAAGCCTACACGTTCATCCACCCATTGCGCTATCGCACGAATTTGCAGGATCTAAAGATTGCCACTGACGCGTTTTTGCGCGATGGCATCACTCAGTTTTACAATCACGGGTATTTCGGATCACCCGAGATGCATGTTGCCCCCAGCCGTGATTTCCCG
Source organism: Verrucomicrobiota bacterium (assembly GCA_037133195.1). Taxonomy (GTDB): domain Bacteria; phylum Verrucomicrobiota; class Verrucomicrobiia; order Verrucomicrobiales; family Akkermansiaceae; genus Luteolibacter. The sequence continues at coordinate 3,902 of JBAXOP010000246.1, forward strand.
TGGGCCAATCGCATCGACCACTGGAACACATGGTGGCCGCACTATCATTTTTTAGCAGCGTATGTCGCACGCTGTTGTGCCATATTGCGCCAGGGGCGATTGGTGGCGGATGTGCTGATCTATTCGCCGCAAGCCAGCGCGTGGAGCGAGCGAGCGGTGTGGGGTAGCACGCGCCGGGTAATGCCTTACGGTAATTTGGCGAAAACCCTGGTGGCCAATGGCTATGACTTCGATATAGTAAACGATGATTTGCTGCAACATCGCGCGATGTTCCGCGATGGGCGCATCACACTCAATGGTCATACCTATCGCCTGCTAGTGTTGCCGCGGGCAACGGTGCTGCCGATAGAGACGTTGCGGACTATCCGCGATTTCCTCAAAGTGGGCGGCACTGTCGTGGCACTCGACGAATTGCCGGATAACGCAGCAGGCCTGAAAAACCATGAGTCTAACGACCGCGAGCTGAGGCAAATTATAGACGGTATGTTCAGCAACGACCCTGCGCGTCTAACTGGCGGGATATTTTTGCCAGAATACAAGATTGAGCGCAAGCCGTTCAATCCGGGCCGCCAAGCCGCCGCGCCCACCCCGCCACTCAATGCCGCGCAACGCCGCCTGCTAGGCGTGCTGGAGGGTCTAACGCCACCGGATTTTGCGCTGGCCGACCGTGTACAGAGTGACGGACTCACTTATATACACAAACAGGTTGGAGATGTGGATATTTATTTTGTGAGCAACCTGCAGGCCCAAGCCATTGCTACTGAAGTTACTTTCCGCGTAACCGGAAAAATTCTACAACGTTGGGATGCACGGAGCGGCACGGTCGAGGATGTTAGGCAGTTTCGAGCTACGGAGCACGGCAGTATTGTGGCGTTGGCGTTTGAGCCGTGGGAGTCGGCATTATTCGTATTTCGAACTGGCGTGGCGGCGCTGCCACCGGTCACGCCGGTGGTGGAGCGCCGAGCGGTGCCCGAGCCGTTAGTTATCACCGGCACTTGGCAAATGAAACTCGCAGGTTATGGCTTTTCAACGTATGAAACTACATGTAACGTCCTGGCATCGTGGACGGACTCGCCGCGTACCTGTCATTTCTCTGGCACCGGACATTACCAGATAAGTTTTGACGTGCCGATAGAGCGCCTGGCGGCGAACACACGTATCCTGCTGGATCTCGGCGCGGTCGGCAACCTCGCGGAAGTCGAGGTGAATGGCCTGGCGGTGGGAGTGGCCTGGATGCAGCCCTATCGACTGGATGTGACGCGGGCGCTGCGGGCTGGATCTAACCAGTTGGTGGTGCGGGTGAGCGACGCATTGATCAACTATGTGAGCGGGCTCAAGGAACCGACGGAAGTGCCGCTGGAGTTGCAAGCGCGGTTGGGCCAGGCTAATGCCGCGATCTATCCGCAAGGCGGCTCAGCCAGCCAGGAAATGAGTGAGACAGATCTGCCGCCGTCCGGATTGCTAGGTCCGGTGCGGCTGGTGTTTGGGGTGTTGTAGCAACTCTTAGGCCCGGTCTAAGGTCTCGTCGGCCCACGATGCAGGATCGTCTAGCGACTCTAGATGAGTGAAGACAGTGCTGTTAGGTAGCGCGGTGCGAATGTCCTGTTCGATGCGCTCCAGCAATTCGTGGCCGTGCTGCACCGTCCATGCGCCGGGCACCAGCACATGCATGGAAACAAATTTTCGTGCTCCCGCCTGGCGGGTTAGAAGGGCGTGGAATTGAATCTCCTCGTTTTGATAGGAGCTGAGCACATCGCGCACTGTTGCCAGATCTGCTGCGGGAAGCGCCAGATCCATCAGGCCCGAGACCGAACGCCAGACGATGCGAGAGCCGGTCCATAAAATGTTTAGAGCCACCAACAGAGCCACCACCGGGTCGAGCCATAGCCAGTGGGTACATGCCACCGCAGCCACCGCAGCCAGCACGCCCACTGACGTCCACACATCAGTAAGCAGATGATGGGCATTTGCTTCCAGAGTGATAGAGTGGTGTTTTTTGCCGACTCGCAGCAGCAGCATGGCCACACCAAGATTGATCAGGGATGCCAAGACCGAGACCGCCAAACCCATGCCTACTTGTTCGAGCGCTTGCGGATGCAACAGGCGCGGCACTGCCGTGACGGCGATGCTCAGCGCCGCCACCAGAATAAGTGAGCCTTCCACCCCGCTGGAAAAGTACTCCGCCTTGCTGTGGCCGTACGCATGATCTTCGTCGGCAGGTCGCGCAGCAATCGTCAACATTGCCAATGCCATCATACCGCCCATCAGATTCACCAGTGACTCCAGCGCGTCGGAGAGCAATCCCACCGAGCCGGTGAGATAGAACGCCGCGCTTTTCAACATGATGGTCACCAGCGCCGCAGCGATTGAAAGCCAGGCAAAGCGGGTGAGGTTAGCGCGGTTGGTGTTAGTCTGGGTCATGTTGGATGTTGCCGGTTGCGGCCGCCCGTATTCAAGCGTAAGTAGCCGCCGATGCAAGGTTGCATTCAAGGGTGCAAATAGGTGACGCGACTCACACCTGGAAATACCGCCTCAGACCTTTTGATTCCGGTTGCTGGTTCCTCCGCTCATTTTCCCAGCCATTTGCGCCACTCGGCTTCGGCTTCGGCAGAATCTAACATGCGATCGGCGGCCAGCACCCGGTATTTCCGGTTGGATACCGCCGGATGAGCGTCATCCAGCGGCAGGGGCGCATTGAGTACTGGATTAAAATTGACAAACGGCACGCCATTGCCGGTTTTAGCATCCCACACGCGCAAGCGTTCCGGCGAGGCGGCCACCTCACTTGCGGCGCTCATCAGTAACACCGATGCGCTACCGCCAGGTGTCGGCCCGCTGACCAGCACCCAGCGTGCTGTTTGGCCATTAGCAGCGTCGCGGCCCAATCCCTCACTGGTGAGCAGACGGCTGTTATCCTTGTTCCAAGAGCTACAGCCGCGCCAGGAAAATCCACTGTAGCGATAGTTGAGGATGGTGACAGCACTGCCCACCGGTTGCTGGCGCAAGGAAATATCGAGCAGCATCACGTCACTGCCGCGCAGGGCGAGTTCGACCGTGGCGGATTCTCGAATCACCGTTCGCGGCTCACCACCTACCGGGTGCACCACCACTTCGTTAGTAAATTCCCAGCCTAGTCGATCCGGCCCCGGATTGAGAACTTTCACCTGTTTGGCGACATGTCCACCCTGGCCTTCCTGGATTTCCCAACAATTGTAGCGGGTGCCGTCCACCTCAATGAACTTCCACGGCCACCACAAACCCAGATGATGCAAATGGTCCGTGGGTTGCAGAGCGGTCCACTCAAAACCTGCCGGCGTGCGCAGCGGATGCAAAAACGCGCTGGCGGCAAATTTTGCGCCACCAACAGGAGTTGCCATCGGTTCGCTCTGCCAGGCGCACAACAGGGTCTCGCCGTGACGTGCCTCGATTCGACCGGCCCGCATCGCCGTCGTCCATTGCTCTGTGGGTTGAGCAGCAGCTACCACGGATGTCATGGTAGCGCACATTATTCCCAGTCTCTGCCGCCTTGAGATATGTTGTGGTTTCACAGTAACCCAATACGTAAACGGGCTAAGAATCTTTCCGCGGCTGCCGCTGGGTAGACGGATTAGCCGTGGTGAAATATGAGATGCCAGCACTGATCTTTGGCTTTTCGTGAGCCCTTCGCTGCGCGGTTGCATCACTGGGTTCGGCAGGATGCCCGCCCTCCCCACCTGCTGGAGGATCCGGCCCCCCCACCTCGCTCGCATGCGGGGGAATAAAAAAGCCGGACGGTTGCCCGTCCGGCTTTGGAATATTAGGTCGAATAATGTGTGTGTCCGTCGCGGATGTTAGAAAAACCACCGCTGCGGCCAGCCACTTACATCATGCCGCCCATGCCGCCGTGGTCATGACCACCGCCGCCGGCTGGCGGGGCTTCCTTGGAAGGAAGGTCGGTGATGAGGCACTCGGTGGTGAGCAACAAGCCCGAGATGGACGCGGCGTTTTGCAACGCGGTGCGGGTCACCTTGGTGGGATCGACCACGCCGGAGGCGATGAGGTCTTCGTAGGTGTCGGTGGCGACATTGTAGCCGTAGCCGTCCTTGTGGTTCTTGACGTTTTCAACGATGAGGGCGGCTTCGCGGCCGGCATTGGCAACGAGTTGGCGCAGCGGAGCTTCCACGGCGCGGGCGACGATGCCCATGCCGGTCTTCTCGTCTTCGTTGGATGCGGCGTCGCAGCACTTGGCATCACACGCGGCCTTGAGGGCGCGGATGAGGGCGGTGCCACCGCCGGCGACGATGCCTTCCTCGACGGCCGCACGGGTCGCGTGGAGGGCGTCTTCGACGCGGGCTTTCTTTTCCTTCATCTCGGTTTCGGTGGCAGCACCGACGTTGATGACGGCCACGCCGCCGGCGAGCTTGGCAAGGCGCTCCTGGAGCTTCTCGCGGTCGTAATCGCTGGTGGTGTCGTCAATCTGGCGACGGATTTGGTTGACGCGGCCGGTGATGGCTTCGGAAGTACCGCCACCTTCAACGA
>JBAXOP010000247.1:0-8373 GCA_037133195.1 Verrucomicrobiota bacterium
TCGATGGCCTCAAATCCCAGGTCTTCGACAACAAGGAATTCGGCTACTGGAAGGTTACCGTCGAGCGCCCGCTGCGGAAGTCCGCCCAATTCACCGCCGAGCGCATTGCTCCGCTGCGCTTCGACAAATCCCTCGCCGCCGAAATGGAGTGGATGTTTTCCCAATGGGGCGCTGACGTTTACAAAAAAGACTTCTTCGCGGGAAAAAAAGAAAAAATCCAACGCTGGCTCGACCACGAACAATTCGAACTCACCGGCGCGAACCTGAAAAAACTCCTCGATCCCAAGCTCTGGCTTGCCCGCCGCGAGTTGTTGGAAATCGCCGAAAAACTCCAGAAACACTTCGGCGATGAAACGTGCGATCAGATCTGGAACAACTTCACCCTCTTCACCGAGGATGTCAAAACCGTCATCGGCTACGAAATATCCTTCAACAAATACTTCTACGTCCACCAGCCGCTCCGCGACCTCGCCGAAGTCGTGAAGGAAATCCGCGACCTCGAAGCCGAGACCAAAGGCCTTCTCGAACAAATCCTCAGCTTCTCCGCTTGAATCGGATATTTTGAACCGCAGATGACACAGATGAACGCAGATTTGAAGAATGGGTTGCCCTATCACACCTCGACACGCGCCTTCAAATTCGCGTGACACACCTTGACGCGGAGTTTCTACAAAAGCGCCGAACGAGTTAAACTAAAAAAACGACGCAAACTAAAAATCTATTTTTTAAGTTTGCCAGCGGTTGATTGGTGAAATATGAGAGTGCCGGAACAACTCGAAGTACAAAATGGGAAACAAGACCAATGACCAGAACTGGGCGGCCACAGAGAGGCTACGCTTCATCGAGGTGTGTGCGTGGTGGAAGGGCATTGTGAACCGGCAGGATCTGGCGGACCTGTTCGGGATTTCAATGGCGCAGGCGTCGTCGGACCTACAGCGGTATTTGGAGATGAACCCGGGTGCTTTTGTGTACAACCTGCGGCAAAAGCGTTACGAACCCGTAGCTGAGATGAAGTGCGTGATGGCCAGGCCGTGCCTGGATGAGGCGGTGTCCAGGTTCCTGGGTGGCTCTGTGAGGGGCGTTTGGACCGGTTGCGGCGAGGACAATGAGGACCGCGGGTACGTGGCGTTGCTCAAAATGCCTTTGCGTGAAGCGAGTGCCGATGTCGAGCGCAGGGTGTTTCTGGCGATTTTCAACGGGTTTCGGGTGCGGGTGAAGTATGCCAGCGTCAACAGCGGCAAGGAAGAATGGCGCTGGCTGATGCCCCAGGCGCTGGCCCACAGCGGCGCACGCTGGCATGTGCGGGCGTGGTGCGAAACGAATCACGAGTTCCGGGATTTCACGTTGAGCAGGATCGCCGAAGTCGAATGGAGCCGGGAGCAGGCTGAACCTCCACACGAGGACCTGGATTGGACTCAATGGGTGACGATCCAGATCCGCCCCCACCACGATTTGAGCGAAGGCCAGCGCAAGGCCGTGGAGCGCGATTACGCGATGCGTGGCGGCGTCCTCAAGGTCAAGGTGCGCAAGGCGATGGAAGGGTATTTGCGCGAGCGTCTGGGCTTGGCCATGGCCGATGGCAGCCCGGCGCTGAGGTTGCTGGAACTGTAGGGAGCTACGACTTTACTGCCGTCGTGGTCATCGTTATATACCGGACCAAGCATGGAGGAGCGGTGTGAGGGGATGGTTGTGATTCCTTATACAGTTGCCAAATCAGTTGCCAAAGATGCACCGTTTATTTGGATTTGAGTGTATTTCGTCGGACTCCGGCGGAGTGGCCCCTTTGGTGCCTAAATGAAAAATTCCCAAGAGCCGAGGTAATTCCGGCTATTTTCCAGTGGAGCCGCTGGTCGGAATTGAACCGACGACCTGCTCATTACGAATGAGCTGCTCTACCCCTGAGCTACAGCGGCGTAATAGGTTGATTTAAAGTACTTGCGAGGGCGTTATGCCATGCACGGTACCTTTGCTGATCACCGAATCGCCACCAGTAGTACCGGAGGCCATCGGGCAACACGCGGGCAGAGGGAAGCAATCGGCGGGAGGACTGTCAAGGAGTATGTAAGGCGTGGCTGCGAATTTTCGGTCAGCCAGGGTACTAAAAAAAGCGGACCATTCGGCCCAAACGATCACAAAGTCATCGAAAAGCGGAGGAACGGAGCTAGCAGAGGGAAATTGATGTTAGTTTGAAGTTTGCACCGCCGATGAGCTGACAACGACGGGACTAACTGGGCGGGGAAGTTAGTGGGGAGGCTTACTTGTCTATGGCGCTGGGTGGGTCTGACTGGGTACCGCGGAGCAGATCATTGAATTTTTTGCGTTCGCAGGGTTGCGCGGATTTCCAAGGGAACCCGGTGATGTGTGGGTCGTCCACGGGGATACGCTGAGTGAGCACCTGGGTAGTTAGATACGACGCACGGAAGCCCGGCGTGAGTGTGGTTAGATCGAGTTCCAAGCGGTCGAATATCGTGGCGGCCTCGGCTGCTTGGCCGTCGCAGAGGTAGGCGGTGGCCATCACGCATTGGATGGTCAAATCGTTGGGAAAGCCGTCGGCCAAGGCATGCATGGCCTTGATAATGGTTTTGGATTCGATCACATTGTAGAGGCAGGCCAGATAGGCAAACTGTGTTAGTAGCACCGGGTTGCCCGGCTCGAAGACCATATAGCTGGCACAGATTTCGAGCAAAGTATTATCGCGGCCTTGGCGAGCCAGCGAAGTGAGCAGAGGCTTGAGTTCGGAGTAGAGAGGCAGCGGCCCGCGCCCCAATTGGATTGCCGCCACCATCGCTTGCTCAGCCTCCTCGGTCATCCCTGCGTCGCTGGCCAACCGTTGGATCTTTAAATAGGCACCCGGTGTTGCGCTAGCCTTGGCATCGGCCATGGCGGCGGCCCAAGCCATGCTACGGGTGGTGGCGTCGGCGGTTCTGGCAGCGGCAATCGCCCGGTGGGCCAGCTCCTCGAACTTGGGAATGAGATCTCCCCCCTTATCTAGCAATTCAATCACGTTTGACCAAGCATCGCAATGTTCCATGGCCTGGAGCATGCGGTGAAACAATCCGGGGTGGGCTTGGATAAATTCCGACGGCAAGGTATCCAACAGGCGTCGATAGAGACCGAGATCGCCCAGAAACGCTGCCAGCGCTACCGGATCGCGTTGCTGCCAGCGGGCGATGGCGGCGTCGATAATGTCAGCCGCCTTGGAAAAGTTGGCGGCGTAGTCGATGCGCGTGAGCATCAAATCCATGCGCGCCGCATTGGCACTGTCGGGCTGATCCAGCAGGCCGCGCAACGGAGCTAGCAATTTCCCCTGCAAGCTTGGCACCGGGATGGTTTCCAGCAAGTCGAGCCACTCGAGCTGCTCGGCGGCGGCGGTGGAGGTGGCGGGCATTTGGGTGGCGATCATGCGTTGGGCCTCGTCGTAGCCATCGCGTTTGCCACTGCTGATGAGCACGCGGATCAAGCGCCGTTGCACGGCACTGTCGCGGGCGGCCTCGGGCACTGCCAGCAATATGGTCGCCGCTTCACTGAGGCGCCGCTCGACAATGAGCCGATCAGCAAACACCAGTGCAAAGCGGCGGTCTTGCTGGCACTCGGCGGAGAGGGACGCCCAGCTCTGGCCGAGCAAGCCCATGGCCACCTCCGTAGCGATGCCGCGGAAGCCATTGAGGCGATCCTCATCGGTACTTTGCGGATGGGCCATGAGCGCCCGGGCAATATCCCCGTGCATCGGATTGCGTAGCGCCGCAGTGGCTTTTTCCAGGATCTGATAGGCCTCAAGGTGTGGATCGCCGGCGCGCAGCACGGTGAGCGACAAGTCACGGGCGTCATCCATGCGCTGTTCCGCGATGGCTTGGCGGGCGGCGGCGAGATTGCGTTGCATGCGCCATGCCTTGAACCCCTGATAGGATGGTTTCATCACCAACCAACCGAGTCCAGCCAGCACTGCGCTCAGCAGCACAAAGCGAATGAAAGGATGCAGATTGGCCCAGCGATCACCGAGGGTTAGAAAGAAAGGACGGATCATGGAGACTTGTGGAAATTCATTGGCGTTGGACGGTTTTGATCACGGTGCGCAAGGGCCTCGTCGATAGTTTGCCAGCAAGCAGGTAAAAAATCAAGCCGCTGATGCCAAACGCCAGCAGGCCGAGTGAGTCGTGGGCTTGCTCGAATGCTTGCTTGCCGTAGGTGAAGCGGATTTGAGCCAATGAGAACGTGCGGGCCATGTTCACCAGAAAGGCCACCACGCAGGCGCTGCCCAACAATATGAGTGCCCGTGTCGCTCGCAAGCGTTGCAGCTCGGTGAAAAACCACGTCGCCATCACGAAACTCTGGAACGAGCGCACCCCGCTGCAGCCGTCGGTCACCTCCACGCTCAACTCATGCCATTGCAACCGCTCACCTAACACCGCCACCGGCCGCCCTAACATTTGGAACACCTCCGCCACCGAGCCGACCACCCAGCGTGTCAGGTGATGAACGATGCCAGTCTCCACCACGGTGGGCCATGGCAGGGCCGAGAGCCACAGCAAGGTGATCGAGCAAAAACCCAGTGATGCCCGCCAACCGCGCGTCACTGCCAGCAGACCATGGCTGACAAGGGCCGCCGTCAAACCCAACAAAGCTGTCGGCAACCGCCAATTGGGATCAGCGTAACCGAGCACCCGCAGCACCAGGATCCAGGGCAACAACAACGCGGCTGCCGCCAGCACCAGTGGCCGTCTAGGCAGGCACAGCGGGGTATCGAGGTGTTGCCAGCGGCGAGCCATCAGCCAGAGGGCGGCTGGTGGCACGAACCAACCATAGTCATAATACTCGCCATGCCCCCATGTGTAGGCAGCTGCCAGCATTGCCGGGGTCCACAAGGCCGCGACGCCAATCAGCGGTAGCCATGCAATGGGAAGGTCATGTTTCATACGGGGAAAAAGGCTGGAAGACGCAAGACGCAAGAAAAGAGTAGATGAAATAAGCGCTGCGCTCTCTTATCTTGCATCTTCCAGTCTTGCGTCTTGTAATCTTGGATCTTCTTAAGCCTCATCCAGCCCGACGCGCCAGCGGTAAATGCGCAGTTGGTGCTTGTCGGCGATAGCCTCGAGGCGTCCGAGCAATTCCTGTGACGGATCGTTGATGGCTAGGATAATGCCCTTGAGGTTCTGTTGTGCGACGAGTTTGGGTATCATCTCCAGCCCGCCGAGCACTTGCAACGACCTGAGCTGGCGACCATGGAGCACCTTCATTTCGTCAATAAAGCCGAGCAACCGCAGACCGGGATAGGAATCGTGAGCGCTGGATTTCAGGTGGTTGAGCAGCAGCGTGCCTAGATCACCCGCGCCCAGCACCACCATGGGTCCGTAGCCGCCGTTAACGGTATGCTGGGAGTGACGGTGGCGTGCTTCAGTCCCGAATTCCCGCAGTAAATCCAGAGCCACCCGTGGTATGCACACACCACCAGAGGCTAACATGTAACTCATCAGCGTCAGCCGCAGGGCACTCCATTGCAAGTTAGGGAACGCCAAGGTAAAGAGCGTGAAGGTAAGCACGGCAGCGGATAGTAACCAAAATTGCAGCGAGATGATATCGCGCATTGTCGCCCGCACCCATAGCCGCTGGTGGACGCGCAACGCAAATAAGGCGACAGTGCTGAGTATAATAAACAACACCACGAAGATTGCCAAGCGCTCTAGCTCGTGAGGCAATACCAACCCATTTGTTTCAATGAGCACCGCCGTGACCCCAGCCCCCGAGAGTACCAGCAAGTCGTAGGAAAACATGGCCGCCGCCACCCTCCGACGGTGACCCGGCAACTTGATGGCCATGTGGATGACGCTGCCAGTGTTCTCGAGTTCCACCCGCGCCAGATTGCGCATCCCCACCAAGGCAACCACCAAAAAGCCCACCATGGACAGAGCGTACATGCGACCGCCAAACACCATCGGTAAAAACGCCAGCGTAGCCAGCACGATGGCGAAGCCTTGCAAAATGAGTGCCACCTTGGCTTGCGAGCCGGAACGATCCAGCAACCGGTGGTGCAAGTGTTCCTGATCGGCATCAAAGATGCCGCCGTCGATTTTTTCACCGCGCAATACTTTGATGAAACGCCGCATGGCTCGGCGCCAGATCGCCAGCAACACATCTAACAGCGGAACACCTGCTATCGCGATGGGCAACAAAATCATCCCCACCACTGCCTTGCGGCCGACCGCCTCGGTCGCTGCCGTGGCTAGGAAAAACCCGATCAGCATCGACCCGGCGTCACCCAGGAAGATGCGGGCCGGGTTAAAGTTGTATTTCAAAAATCCGAGGATAGCACCGCCCATCACCAACAGCACCAGCGCAGCCTCGGTCTGCCGGTTAGCCAGCGCCAGACCTGCCATACCAACCGTCGAAACAGCCGCCAAGCCGCCGCACAGGCCGTCGAGCCCGTCGATTAGGTTGAAGGCATTGATCAGGACCACGCACCAAATAACAAAGGCCGCGGCGTCGCAGAGAATCGGCCAGCCATGGGGGAAAATCCCCAGTTGCAGTGGGTGCATCGCAAAAAATACCGACGGTGCCAAAATGTGCATCCCCAATTTCACCCATGGCGAAAGACCGGCGCGATCATCGAAAAATCCCGCCACCATCAGCACCGCTGAACTCGCTGCAAAGGCGCTCAACCATGCCCACGACAGCGGGCCGCTGGAGTGGAGCCAGCCACTCGCCAAGCCGCCACCGATGACGAGTAGAAAGCTCAGCCAGATAGCCCAGCCTCCGGCCCGTGGGATGGCCGTCTGGTGGATGCGTCGCTCGCCCGGGTGATCAAGCAATCCCAGGTGCGGAGCCAAGAGCATCATCAGTCGGTTCATACCGACTGACAGTGCCAGTGCTGATAAAACAGCGAGAATTAAATGAAAGTACATTAGAGGATGCGAAAAACGATCAGACTATAAACGCGAGGCAGTGGAGCGTATAAACGCGATCATTGCAAGGCGGAGTCCGGAAAAAAAAATAGCGTTACGGGGCAGAAGATGCAGGGTGGTGTCTTGGCGTGCCCCGCTCTTTGGGCCTCAAGGAGAGGTGGCCTCTGGCAGCCATGGCCCTTGGGGTGAGCAAGGGAAAGCCGCCTGGCGACCGGCACTTGCGCGTTCCATGGGCCGATCGGGCAAAATATCCCTAATGCACCCCACTAACTTCCCCTCCAAGTTAGTCCCGTCGTTGCCAGCCCATCGACAGTCAAGCTCCCGAGGAACTTGAACCGGCTGCTCGTTATGGAGCGACGACCTTACTGTCGTCGTGCTTGGGCAGGTCAATGTTCGCGGCAGAATTGCTCGAAGCGGGTGAGGCCTTCGTTGAGCACATCCAGAGTCGTGCAATAACTCAAACGGATCCCCTCGTCATAGCCGAAGGCGATGCCCGGCACGGCGGCCACTTTGTAACGGGAGAGTAATTTATCGCAGAGGTTGAGGGATTTGAGGCCGGTGTTGCCGGTATAGACAAAGAAGTAGAACGCGCCTTGCGGTTCGACGACGCGGATATTGGGAATGGCCTTGAGCCGCGCGAACATGAATTGGCGCTTCACGTCATATTCTCCACGCAAATCCTCTATGAAACTCTGGTCTCCTTGCAACGCCGCCAGCGCCCCGTATTGCGCAAAGGTCGTCGCATTGGACACCGTGTGGCTTTGAATCTTGTCGATCGCATCGGCATACGCCTTGGGTGCCGCTGTATAGCCCAAACGCCAACCCGTCATCGAATAGCACTTGGAAAACCCGTTCACTGTGATGGTCAGATCGCGGATGGCATCACTCAAGGTGGCGATGGACACATGCTTGGCCTCACCGTAAATGAGTTTTTCGTAAATCTCGTCGGAGAGAATAACGATATCCTCGCCCACCGCAATTTCGCCGATTTCGCGCAATTCCTCAGCGGTGTACACCGCGCCGGTCGGATTGCCCGGCGAATTGAGAATGACCATCTTGGTCGCCGGGGTCATCGCTTCCTCGAATTGCTGCGCGGTCATCTTCCAACCCGTCGATTCCTGGGTCTCTACAATCACCGGTTCTCCGCCCGCCAAGCGCACCATTTCCGGGTAAGACACCCAATACGGTGAGGGAATAATCACCTCGTCGCCTTCTTCCACCACCGCCAAAATCGCATTGAAACAGGCCATTTTAGCCCCGGCGGTGAGGCAAATCTGCTTCGGGTCAAATTCCAGTTGGTTATCCGCGAGCAATTTGGCTGCGATGGCAGCCCGCAATTCGGGGATACCGGCGGAGGGGGTATATTTTGTGCGCCCCTCATGAATCGCCTGGATGGCGGCGGCCTTGATGAAGTCCGGCGTATCGACCTCGGGTTCGCCGCCGGCGAGGGCATAGACTTCCTCGCCTTTGGCAATCA